>CALHXF010000054.1 GCA_938040095.1 uncultured Caulobacterales bacterium | reverse complement strand
ATCATCCATAATGATGACTTTCGCGCCATTGACGACAGCCGTTCGTGCGCCTTCGTCGCGACCTGCCGCAACCCAGACGGGGCCATAACGACGCAACAATAGCGGTTCATCGCCAACATCTAAGGCCGTGTGATCGGGATCCACGGCGGTTGGACCTTTTTCTCGCCCCCCATATCCGCGTGACAGCCCATGCGCTTCGACGCCCAGACGTCGCATAGATTGTAGCAAGTAGGACACGACAGGCGTCTTTCCTGTTCCGCCCATTGTTGCATTGCCTACGCAGATGACGGGAACACCTGGGTCCAACGGTTCAGTTGTGTCCAATCGTCGCGCGGCGGCCTTGGCATATATCCACCCTAATGGACGCAGGACCGTGCGTAGGGATATTTTCGCCTCTGGTCCCGATCTGTAATTCCAAAATTCTGGAGCTTTCACGACGTGAGGTCCTCGGTAAGCAAAGCTTGAAGATGGGTTGCCGTATAGTCCAAGACGCTATCGCTTTCTTGTGCAACGACCTGCGCACGTGATGCCATCTGCTGCGCAGCCGCGCCGTCGTCCAACAAGGCGATGACCGATTTCGAGAGGGTCTTGGCAGTTGTCACGCGCATGGCAGTGTTGGCTTTGAAGAAGTTATCATAGATGTCGGTAAAGCTCGCAAAATGTGGTCCTGTCAAGATCGGGACACCTGCGCGCGCAGGCTCAAGCGGATTATGCCCTGTTAAGGTTGGATGCAGCGACCCACCAACGAAGACAACATCCGAGAGGTCCAGCGCCAATCCCATTTCACCCAGTGTGTCCATGACATAAATTGATGTGCGTTCAGTTGGCGTTTCGCACGTCGACCTTTGGGTTGTTTCGTACGCGTTGCAAATTGTCACAATTTCATTGCCCCGTTCGGGATGTCGCGGCACCCAAATCAATAAAGTGTCAGGCGATTTTTCAAGAATAGCTTTATGTGCTGCGAGAATTTCGTCTTCTTCGGGGCCGTGCGAACTCGCGACCAACCAGACAGGACGCTCTCCAAAAATCGTTTTCAACCGCAGTGATTCAGTTTGATCAACGGTCAGCGCGGGGGCTGATGTCTTCAAATTTCCAATCTCGTTAATCGTATTCCCACCTAGGAATGTGAGCGCACTATGGGTCAATGTGTCTGCGGGTAGGATGATGTCAAAACAGCCGAAAACTTGTCGTGCGAATTTCCGTTTACTGCGCCAACGATCAACCGATGACTGATTCATCCGCGCATTGATCAACGCCATTTTTCCGCCACTCGCTTTAGTTTGCAGAACGAGGTTCGGCCAGATTTCACTCTCTGCCCAGATCGCCAAATCAGGTGTCCAATGATCGAGAAAGCGCGCCACAAATGTCGGTCCGTCCAATGGCACCATTTGGTGTATGGCACGTTCGGGCAATCGATCCGCCATGACCTGTGCGGATGTCATGGTTCCGCTAGTGATCAAAATATGCAGGGCGGGGTCGTCATTCAACAGGCGGTGAATGAGCGGGAGAAGCATGGAGGTTTCGCCGACGCTCGCGCCATGCATCCAGACCAATGTGCCATCGGGACGCGCGACAGAGGCCATGCCTTTGCGCTCGCCAATACGGGTGATGTCTTCTTTGCCAGCTTTCAACCGTTTGCGTAGAATATAGCCCGTGAAAGGTTCTAGCGTCCGCATAAACCCGCGATATGCACTGGCCCAGCTCATGATTTTCGAGCTTGTGCAGGTTCAATCGCAACGTGGCCCAAAGCGGTATCGGCCTCGGCCAGTAAGGCGTTCATTTCTGCCTCTATAGACACGCGAAGTGATTCTAATTCGGCGTCTGACGTGTCGGTTGGAACGGTTACGGGTGTGCCCCATATGATGAGGCCTTTGCCGAATAGTTTTGGTAGGATGAAATTGTCCCAACTGTCGAATTTTTTACGACGAGCAACGGCGAAGGTACAAGGCATTATGGGTGCGCCCGTTGCCCGGGCTAGGCGTAACGGACCATCACCCAAGCGTTGTCGGGGGCCTCGCGGACCATCGGGTGTGATAACGACACACCCACCAGATCGAAGGGCGGTTAAAGCACTGGCGGCGGCGGCGTCTCCACCTTTATATTTACCAGCCTTTTTGGCGCTTCCGCGGATGGTCTTGATGCCGAGCGCCTTGCAGGTTGCGGCGACAACCGCCCCATCGCGAGAGCGCGAGATCATCATATGCGGCGCTTGTAAATTTTTGTCCCACGCCGAGGTAAGCATCATAAATCGCGAATGCCAAGTCAGAGCAATGATTCCTTCATCGCCGCCGATAATATGTTCAACACGTTCGCCGTGGCGAAATTCCCAGCGTGTTGTCGCTTTTATCAGGCGCATATACTGCGCAACGGACCATCCGAGGGTGTTTTGTACCACTGGTCGCCGCAAAAGACGTTTGAACACGCGCGACCTCCCTGTTAGCCAGCCGTTATATGACTGACCTAAGCGAACAACCTCTAGACCTCAACAACCCGCGTGACAGGAAACAGGCGCGGCGCGACCTTGTTTGGGGGGATCACGGCTTTTTACGCAAACGTTTCCCAAATCGGCATGACGTTGGCGGGGGAATGTACCGCGAGAATCAGCCGTCTCCCGAGCGTATTGCGCTTTTGGCCGAGGAAGGGATCAAAACGATTCTCAATTTACGCGGGCCGAGTCCGAAAGGATTCTACTGGCTGGAGAAAGAAGCTTGCGAAAAGCACGGCATCGAGCTGATCAATTTCCGCGTCTATTCGCGTGATGTTCACACGGTTGAGAAAATCCGCGACGCGCGCGACCTTTTCGAACGCATTGAATATCCCGCCATGATGCATTGCAAGTCAGGCGCAGACCGTACTGGGTTCATGGGGGTTCTCTATCGCCATTTTCACATGGGTGACACGATATCGGAAGCGGTCGCGAGTGAGCTGACACTCAAGAAGTTACATGTGAAGCAAGGCACGACGGGGATGCTCGATTTCTTCTTTGATGATTATCTCAAATATGCCGAGGATAACGACATCACATTCATGGACTGGGTCGAAACAATCTATGACGCCCCCGATGTCAAAGCCCGTTTCATGGAACAATGGAGCGGCAATCCGATCACGGAAATTTTGAAGCGGGAGTAGGTGACGTGAGTTTCGAAATTGACCGCGCGGAAGGTCCCAAAGAGGTTCGCCTTTGCTCAGATGATTATCACCTAAACACTTTTGGTGTGACCAAAGATGACTGCGTTGTTTGGACTGGTTATCAGTTAAGCTATGATCATCCGACTGGAGAAACAACGGACTTTGTTTTTAAATTCCTGTTTGATTTGGCTGGTAAGCTAACGTCGAGTGAAGTTCAAACGTTGGGTATTCGAGGTTCATATGACAGAGAATTATCTAGGAAAATAATGTCTTCGCTTAGCCGCGCTGATACTGTGGTAAAGACAGCAGATGTTATGATCCAAACTTTCTCTATTCTTCACGACGGTTGTGAATTTGGATTGATAGCTAATCCGCCTGAAAATGAGGACGATGTGTGGAGGGTTACTTTTATGCCTGGCAACACAATAGCTTTTTTCTCACCGTTTGATGACGGTTTATATGACACCTAAATTCGCCGCCAATCCAGCATAGACTTTCCCGAATTTCCGTAGTTCCGCATCCGTTCCAGACTCAACAACACGTCCGCCATCAACCACGCAGATTTTATCAGCGTTACGGATAGTTTCTAATCGGTGCGCGATTACGAGGGTGGTGCGGCCTTCACTTAGCCGTTCGAGCGCGGCTTGGACTTTGGCCTCAGACTCTGTGTCCAGCGCAGAAGTCGCTTCGTCTAACAACAAGATCGGTGCGTCGCGCAGGATTGCGCGTGCGATGGACAAGCGTTGCTTCTGCCCGCCAGATAAACCCGCGCCGTCTTCGCCCAAGACCGTGTCATACCCGTCAGGCAGCCGGGAAATGAAATCATGCGCGTCTGCGGCTTTGGCGGCGTGGATGATGGCGTCACGGTCGGCGTTCAAATCCCCGAGGGAGATATTTTCGGCGATGGTGTCGTTAAATAAAACCGCATCTTGCGACACGACGGCGATATGTTTGCGCAGGCTGGATTGCGTGACCTCTTTTACATTTTGTCCGTCGATCATCACGGCACCCTCAGTCACATCATAGAGACGCGGGATGAGGTGCATAACCGTTGATTTTCCGCCACCAGATGGCCCCACAAGCGCAGTGGTTTGCCCGGGGTCTGCGATTAGGTTGAAACCGCTTAGAGCCAATGTTCCATCTGGATAAGAAAAGCTCACATCGCGTAATTCAAGACGACCTTCTGAAACCTGCAGATCAGATGCGATAATAGCGTCCTCCAGGCTGGGTTCTCTATCGATCACGTCAAAGATACGCCCAACGGAACTTAGGCTCTCTTGGATCACATTGTTCAGTGTTCCGAGCGCACGCAGGCGAGGTGCAAGGATCAAAAGGCCACCCAGAACACCTGCGATTTGGCCGCCATTGGCTGTCCCTGACCCTAATTGCCACACGCCGAATATGACAACGCCAGCAATCACGAGCCCACCGACAACCTCAAGAATTGGATCTACCCGTGCCTGTTGTGTGATGAGTTTAAGGTAAAGTTGGATGCGTTTTGAGAAGCTGACATCTAGCCGCATTTGTTCGCGGGTCTCTAATCCATAGGTCTTGATAAGATGGTGTGCGCCAAGGCTCTCTTTCAATTCAGACGTCATGACGCCGATATGTTCCTGCACGTCTCGGGCGTTGCCGCGTAAACGTTTGGAGATTTCGATAATCGGCCAAAGCGCCAAACCAAAAACAATCATAAAGACGGAGAGTTGCCAATTCAGCGCCAGCATTGTTCCGATGGTGAAAATCACGGTCAAAACATCTTTGACCAAATTCCCCAAGACACGGACTAACCCTGCGGAGACAACGCTCACGTCATTCGTAAACTTCGCGATGAGCTCGCCCGTGGGCTCAGTTTGGCTGTCGGCGAAATCCCGCGCATGGGCAGAGTGCAGCATTTGCGTCTGCATTTTCCCGACGGTGTTCAGGGCAATTGTATTGGTCAGGATGCGTTGAATGTATCCGCCAGTCCCGACCGCGAATGTCAGGCCAAGGATGACGGGGACGACGATAAGTGCATATCGTTTTGTTTGGGTCAGGCTGTCTTCCGCATTATCTAAAACGCTTATGGCGTCGATAATGAGGCTGATTAGATAGACATACCCAGCCGTAGCTGCTGCGAAGAGCGCCATGAAAAACACGGCACATAAAAGCCGTGTTTTTTGAGGCCAAATATAATCACGCCAGAGGCGTGCGATGCGAACGCGGTCGGTTTGTTGGGAGTTGGACACGTCTCGCCGCGCAGGGTCTTACCCAATGACGCCGTCCCCATCTGGATCGATGAGGTCATGGGCATGTAGAATGAAATAGCGCATATGGGCGTTATCGACAGTCCGTTGAGCGGCAGATTTCCACGCCTTGCGGGCCTCTTCAAAATTTGGAAATGCGCCAACGAAATCGACAGCTTTCAAATCTTTGAACTCTGTCCGGTTTGGATCGATAAGCTCGCCGCCAATCACAATGTGAAGGAGTTGATCAACGGTTTTATCGTCGGTTTTCTTTGAACGGTCAGACATACGGGTCCCCAAAAATTTGAAATCTCGGCCCTGAGAAAACTGAGCCAGATGTGGTTTGACTTCCGCCAATAACAAAGCGTGCAGTGTCGTGCTAGCACAAATCACGCCCAGCCCTGATGTGGTTTCTGTATCGAATTGCGGAAGTTTACCGCGAATATCTGAAATCACGGCGCCTGCTTCTGTGGCGATCAAGGCGGCTGCGGCCAAGTCCCAGTCGGATTTTGGCGTGAACGCGATGGTGGCATCGGCTTGTCCGCTGGCGACCATACAAATGCGCAGCGCCATAGAGTTCGCAACGCTGACATTCATGTCTGGAAAACCCAACCTGCGAAATTTCCGCGGATAGCCAACCATATTGATGTCGGCGATTTGCGTTGGTGCTGTCGCAACTATGGGTTTATCATTTAAAAAGGCTCCGCCGCCAAGTGAGGCTTCATAGAGTTTGTCCAGTAACGGGTTGAAAACCACACCCGCAATGGACCGTCCTTTTTCAATGATCGCAACAGAAACAGCAAAGTGGGGCGTACGGTCGATAAAGGCACGTGTGCCGTCGATGGGATCAACAACGAAACTGCGGGGGCAAGCGTGGCGGGAATGATCGTCTTTGGTTTCTTCCGACAACCAGCCGTAATTGGGACGGGCGGCGCGCAAATTTTCGAACAGGAAATCATTCACCGCAATATCGGCATCGGTGACGGGAGAACTATCGGACTTGTTCCATGTCTTAGAATCGTTCGCCTCAAATGCCGCTTTTGCAATCGCGCCAGCCTGATGAACAATGTCGCGAAGGAGCGTCAGGTCCTCTGCGGGGAGAACGCAACTTGGGTTGAGTTGGTTAGGATCCTGCAAGGGTCAGTCCTTCGCAAAGGATGGACGGAGCATTTGTACTGCTGTCCATTTTAAGGTCATTGGCGGGGATCATTGTTTTGAACATCTCGCGCAAATTACCCGCAATGGTAACTTCTGAGACAGGAAACCCGCGCTGTCCATTTTCGATTTTATAACCAGAAACACCTACGGAATAATCACCCGTATTTGAGTTTAAGCTTGGTCCAAACATTTCCGAAATCAAAAAGCCTTCGCCAATTTCCGCCATCAATTTTTCGGGAGATTTATCACCAGGCGCTAGCCATGTATTCGTCGCAGATACACCTGGCGGTGAGCCAATCCCGCGTGTGGCGTGACCTGTCGGCGCAACGCCAAGCTGGCGCGCGCTAGACATGTTTAGAAGCCATGTTTTTAGCACGCCATTTTCGACGATGTGTTGCTTTCGAACGCGCAAGCCTTCGCCGTCCCATGGACGGGAACCGTCACCGCGAACCAAAAAAGGGTCGTCGATGATTTGAATATGTGGGGCAAAAACGATTTCGTTCAGCTGGTCTTTTAAGAAGGACACACCACGCGTAATGGACGGGCCTGAAATTGCGCCCAAAAGTCCAGCAATCAAGCTGCCAGAGACGCGCTCATCAAAAATTATGGGGAGGCTTGCCGATGGAATTTGGCGACTGCCCAGACGGGCAACTGCCCGCTCGCCTGCACGGCGTCCGATAGATGCGGGATCTGGCAATGAATTGAGATAGCGCGCGCTGTCGAAATCATAATCGCGTTCCATTGCGCCGTCTTGGCTAGCAATCGCAGAGACAGACATACCGTGGCGAGAGGCCCGCCATCCATCACGAAATCCGTCGCTGGTGGCGAAAGCAAAGGCGCTCGTCGTCCAACTAGCATTTGCGCCTTCTGCTTGGGCGACACCATCAACCGAGAGAGCTGCCGCTTCCAGTTCATGCGCGCGCGCTTTCAGCGCAGCAGGATCAATCTCTGAATTATCCCAAACATCTAACGCCGCAGCACCGCCTGTCTCGGATAATAATTCGGGGCCAGGCAAGCCGCAATAAGGGTCTTCAGGGGCTAATCTCGCCATTGCCACAGCGCGCTGGGCGAGGGCGCGAATACTATCTGCGGAGAGATCAGAGGAGGAGACGCACGCCTGCCGCTTTCCAATCATAACACGAAGGCCGATATCGCGACCTTCGCTGCTGTCGATATCCTCTAAGGCATTATCCCGCACGGCAATGCCGATGCTGCGGCCATGTGTGGCAACGGCGTCGGCGCTATCTGCGCCTGCCGCTTTAGCGGCCCCAAGCAAGGCCTCCAAAGTCGGGGTGAGCGCGTCTGCAGAAATCGGATCAGATGTCGACATAGTTTTGTTTAGCCGCCTGTTGAGGTGAAAATCAGGACAAAGATGTAAATAGCTTGGCCAACGAATGTGAGCAACGTTAACAGAGTCCCGACCAGACGACCTTGGCCGAAGACACTTGCCATGCCCATTGCGTGAAGAATGCGACCGATAAAGAACGCGGCTCCAAAGATATGCAAAGCAATCGGATGCGCGCCCAAATAGGCCAAAGCGACCAGACCCAAGAGAGCCAAAGGCGCATTTTCCGTAAAGTTGCCATGCGCACGAATACGCGAAAGCATAAGCTCGTCACCGCCGTCGCCGAGGTTGATTTTCTTACCCAAACGCACCTGCCCAACGCGGTACATGAGAATAACAGCGAGAAGCATGTTGAGTGCGACATAGAGCGCGATAATGGCATTAAGTGTCATGAGATTTTCCCCAGTTTGGTTTAGTTTTGTTGTAGATTTTGTGGTTCGAGTGTCGCGGCTTCAGTCAACGCTTTGCGATGCGCCTCTGGTGGTTGTGCGCCTTGGACAGCCATTTGCCCAGAATAGATAAAGAAGGGAACACCGGTCACGCCCAAGCCGCGGAAGAAGAGGATTTCGTTCTGAATGTCGACCTTATCTTTATCCCCGCTGAGGAGATCACGGACGAGGTCTGCATCCATGCCGATGTCACTTGCGATACGACAGAGAATGTCCGTGTTGCCAATGTCCTCGCCATTTTCCATATAGGCGCGAAACAAGTGTTCGGCACAGTCAAGACCAAGGTCTTGGCCTTGCGCCCAGCGCATCAATCGGTGTGCATTTAACGTATTGGGGCGGCGTGTGATCGCTTTGAAATCAAAAGCAATACCCGCGTCTGGGCCAGCGGCGATCAGGTGTTCTTTCATCGCGTTGAAGCGATTGTCAGGCGTGTCGCCAAATTTAGCCTTCATATATTCGCGGTAGTCTGCGCCTTCTTCGGGGACAGTCGCGTCCAGCATATAAGGGCGAAAGGCGAGGTTCGGGCGGGGCTTTGTTTTATCTGCTGCTTGCAAAAATTGTTTATAGCCCAACCAGCACCACGGGCAGACGAAATCCGAGACCATATCGACTTCGATAGGGAGGTTTGCAGGTTTTGATTTTTTACGCTTAGCCATTGGCTGCGCTCTACCGCGCGGGGGCAGGCGAGTCCAATAGCTAAAGAGCGTTGAACGCGTTGATTGGCAGCCCAGCGGTATCAGACGGGCTACCTGTAATAGGCCCTAGCCTCAGCGCAACGTTCCGTAAAATCCGAGGCTCCGATTAGACCGCGTTCAATACGCTCAGCAGTATTTATATCAGCGCGAGAGATGCCTTCGTCCTGTAAGTTCGAATAGAGCTGCGTGCGATCTCCAGACACGCCGTAAATGCGAACGGCTGCGTGGTATTCTGGCAAGGTCAGTTCGTATTTTAGAATATGGGTCACGCAGAGACAGGTCTCGCGCGTGATAGCGCTTTGGCTGTCCCCACTGATGTTTTGCCTAGTTTTGCGGCAGGCCGCATTCAGGGTCTTGTCGCTTTCGAATGTGGAGGCATCGCGGGCCAGGGGTTTAGGTCTTGGCGTGGCGGATGAAATCGCGGGGGTGGTTTGCGCGACGGCTGTAAAGGCTTGGGCGTCTATCAGTGTGGGCACGAATACGCCGAGGGTCAGCATCCCAAGTGCAACCGATATGGTTTTAAACCCGATCTTCGTGAAATTGCGCCCCACATTTGCCTCCCTAATGGCTCTGTTGTTAACACCAATTAACCATGAATAGGGCGAAAATTAGACAGCGGGCATTTTCCTTAGTCTTATTTAGACTTCGACCGTGTTCCCGTAGGGCGCACATTATCGACGGATTGGGACAGAAATTTCATGACGGCAGCGGTTTCGTCTTCGTTCAGACCCTTTGTGAGGCGTGTATTAAAGTCGCGAAAATCGGCCATGACTTCTTCACGCATGGACCAGCCTTTGTCCGTTAAATGCACGGTACGTTGGCGTCGGTCGCCATAAGATTTTTTGCGCGTGATCAGGTCTACGACTTCCATGCGGTCGACCAATCCTGTGATCGCAGCGTTTCGACGGCCTGTCCCTTCCGAGAGTTCCGTCAGCGTGCAGCCGTCGTGGTAACCGAGATAGACGAGAACTGCGGCTTGCGCGCGTCCCAGACCTGATCCATTGGCTAAAGTGCGATCTGCGGCCTGCGCGAGTTGCAGGTAGGTTCGATCCAGCACAAAGAAAAGGCGGCGGTCGACGGTGCGGGCTATGGCCATGTAATTTTCCGTGATGGCGGTCATGAGCGCTATGTTTGGATTGAATCGGGCGTTGATACAACAGGGTTGGGTTTTTCAAACAATAAAGGCCCCTGCACATTATGCAGGAGCCTCATTTTGAAGTTTGGGTCTCGTCGAGTCGCATTGCTCGATTTCAAGATAGATATGTCTTTACCCGCATTCGATTTTTACGAGGTGCTGATTTAACAGCTTCGGGAAGACCCCTCAAAACAGATAAACAAATTGCACCTCCTCTCATGAACGCGGCCCCACGATGGGACGGCTATTAGAATTAAGGTGTGACGCGCAATTTACGTTTTGACAAGCTCGAATTTTGACCGCGAGGTGTGACGAACCGTCTACTTTTTAGCTTTACGCCCCATGCCGCATCCTGCGCCAAAGTCTTGGAATTCATCATCAAGGGCAGGCAGGTTGAGCACTAAATTGTCTTTGCCCGGCGCTTTGATTGCGACGTCTTGGCCGAGGATTACGGCGTTATAGACCTTAGCTGCGGCAAGTTGCGTTCGGGCTCTGTAGACTCCCATTTTGGGCATATAGACCCAGACTTGAGACTTCATTTCTTCGCCATCAACCGTCATTGTGAGGCGTTTGGCTTTTCGTTGAGTGGATTCTGGCGGATTGGCAATGAGCGTTCCAAGGTCGACCGCATCAATCGCGATATTTACCCCAAAATTCCCCGTGTAGCAGGCAAAGGCGACGTTACCTTTGGTGGTGGCATTGCCAGAGTAAAGACTTTCGGCTTTATAGCCGACGCCGCGTTCTTTCTTTCTAATGGCGTTGCCATGATAGGCGAGCCCAATAGTTTTTGAGCTCCAACCGGTATCGGGCTCCGCGTCTTCGGCCATCGCGGGTGATGCGCAAAGGCTCCAAGATAAGACCAATAAACAAGCAGCGTGTAAATTTCTCATAA
>CALHXF010000053.1 GCA_938040095.1 uncultured Caulobacterales bacterium | reverse complement strand
AAAGACGTAACGGCAGAGTACAGTAATGGTGTTTTGCATATTACGATTCCCAAACCAAAGACTGTCGAAAACAAGCCGCAAAAAATTGCCGTAAAATCTGCAGCTTGATTTGGAAAATGAATAGCGCCGCTCCTATCATTCGATTTTGAACATTCTCTAAGCCTCCCTTCTTAGAGAATGTTTGATTGTTTATGGTAGGAACGGTGCTTCAAAATAGAAGAGAGGCATTCTATGTCGTTACTTAGCGATATTCCTATATTTTTAAGCTTGGCTGCAATCGCTGTTTTGGCTGTGACCCCTCTCCCTGCCGAGGCTCATGAATTAGATGCGCCCGTTTTAGACGCCATTCACACAGCTCTTGACGATGAGCACAAGGCTTGGAGCACTTATAACGCGATCTTGCAGAAACATGGCGACGTGCGTCCATTTTCCAACATTATTCACGCTGAGAAGCGGCACGCGATCATGCTAGGGGATTTGCTGATAAGATACAGACAAGCTATTCCGCAAAACCCTTATGAGACCGGCGCGAAATCAACGCCAGTCGCCCCGAATAGTCTTCGGGAAGCTTGCAAAATTGGAGTGAAGGCAGAAATCGAAAATATCGCGCTTTATAACAATGAGCTTCTCCCGGTGGTCAAGAATTACCCTGATATTGAGGCCACCCTCGTGCAGCTTCGCGATGCATCTGGGCAACGTCATCTTCCCGCCTTCAAACGATGTGTGTCTCGCGGGGGCATGATGGGCGGCGGTCATGGGCGTCAAGGCGGACATAGTCGCCAGAACGGATAGAAACCGAATATGGTGACCGTAAAGGCGTCACATAGGCTGCCTATACACATTCTGAAAGAATAGTGGGATTTCATTGTAAGAAATGCGCATGAAAATTGAGCCGCGTCAATTTTAACAGGTGGCATTTTTTTAAATCAAAAACTCTGAGCTCAAGGCCACCAAAGGTCTTGTGTAAAGAGGGGCTGTCACTGGACATGTGGGATCTGGTGACAGTCCAATTTACGTTCTTCTGTTCTGGCGCATTCATACTTAATGGCTTACTTGGTATGGTTCCAAAGACCAGAAAAAAGGTCGACTTTTTTAGTTTATTCGAGCCGTTCATTACGGGTTTTAGCCAAAATCGTTTTGGCCGTAGAACCAAATTAGCTTGTCCGAATTGCGTGTTGGAAAAGCCCCTTGCATAATTTCTATCGACCGCAACACTGCGTGAAGGTCATTTCAGGGTCCGTCCCCAAAATGCTCTTGGCTGGGGCCAATTGCGATATTTACCCGTTTTGTCGGGGTCTCCGCGTACCCCTACGCCAAGTCAGTCCAACCCCAGCTCCGAAATCAGGAGCATTATCAGTAAGCCCGGTTTCCGCGTATAGAGACAAGCTGAAATCCTCAGATATCCGTAAGCTTGTGAACCCCGTCAGCAATACTGCATCGTCAACCATATCGTAAGCCGATTGAGACCAGTTGACTTCCGCGCCCGCCGTGACTGTCGTGCTAAGCCGGCGGTAGCCACCAATGGCGGCCTGAACTCCGTCATCCCGAAAATCACCGCCACGAATTTTATATCCACCCATAGCATAAATGCCGCCCCCATCGCCGGAACGCCCCAGCTCAGCGCTCAGACCAAAATCTGTTTCTCCAATTCCAAGATCTTTGTCCTCGTCGCCGGTAGGTAGCTTAAACTGTCCGGTCATATCCAAATAGGCTTCGTCAGAGAGTTTATGCGAGTAAGTTGCCGCCAACGAAATATCTCCCAATCCGCTTTCATTGATTGTGTCAGCGCCAACGCTAAGTGTTCTAGCATCATTTTCGCCGGGTATAATGCCTCCCGGCCCGTCAATCGAGACATAGGGGATGCGTGCGCGAAGAGACCAATTACCAGTTTTCATCCGCGCCGTGAACGGCACCTCATAAATCGTTGTATCTTCTGTCCCGCCATAGTCACCGATTGAATAGTCAAGGCCGACGCCCAATTGAATGGTCGGCTCGGCTGCATATGCGGTAGTCGACGTTGCTATCATCATTCCTGTCATCAGGCGGATAGACATGCTTTTTGAAATATTCATAGCTCGATGCTTTCTTCTATGCAGGTGAAGCCAATTCACCGCGAAAATAAGTGATGTGTTTGAACAGAAAACTGATTGGGAAATTATCGCCACCGTCCTGGCTGTCTGTACCACCCGCGTTTAGTTTTTTTCCAGCGGCTCGGTGCCCATTGAGCGCCGGCGCGGGGTGGGTTAGTATTCCAATACCCGTCAGTCCAAGAGAATTGCGCGCCCTTCCAATCCCAATATCCGTCAATCCAGACAGCAGATGCTGTTGGTCGCCGCGGTATGATTACGTATCGAGATGGGGGTGGAGCCTTCTGGATATAGGTTATATTTGCTGAGGCCACTCCGGGGCTAGGATAAGCATATGGACTATTATGCCCCGCACACCCAGCCAACAAAATGGAACTTGTAGCGATGATAGCAGAAATTTTGGCCATACAATTTGCCATGGGATAGTCTCCTTTATGTTATACGCAAAGAAAAGGCAGGCCAAAGGCCCACCCTATTTGCTGCTTTTGCTTACATTCCGCGATTATATCTGTTCAATTCTTTGAATGTCAGTTTGCCGTCATCATTGGTGTCTGCTTCCAAGAAATTATACTCGCCGAATTGACGATATTCATTGCGTGTAACGATACCGTTGGCATCCTTGTCCATGAGGCGAAAACGTTCGGTTTTCCGTAAATTTGCCTGTTCTTGCATTTTAAACTGGCGCTGTTCATTGGATGAACCGTACGGCCCAGGGCCGAAACGTAAAGCGTGATATTCCTGCAACGTCAGACCATTTCCATTCGTATCCATCCGGTCATAGTTTCCGTTGTGCCAACCATCGAATTCAACACGGTTGACTTTGCCATCACGGTCTCGATCATGCTGGTTGATACGATCCTTGGTTCCGTAGTAGAGGCGGTCCCTATCTCTGTCTTGTTCGGGAATATCAACCCGATCCCGGTCCCGTAGCCTGTCTCGGTCAGGGTCGTCTCCACGGTCACGGTCCCGGTCCCGATCCGGAGTAACTTCGCGATCCCGGTCTCTAATTTGATCTGCTGTATCTCTACGATCGCGATCCCGGACTTGATCAGGAAAATCGGCACGAGTACGGTCAGTCTGGCGTTGTTGGATTCCTTGCCCGCGATCACTCTGTGCGTAGGCATCCATTCCGACAAAAGAAACCGCAAATGCCGAAACGCCAACAAGAGCAACCATTTTAATGTAATGGGTCATAACAATCTCACTTTCTATCTAATTTGTAACAAGGGGGCTGGTTAGATGGAGAATACACTCGACCGTCGCCAAAATTTGACTCTAGTCAAAAATGAGAATTGCTTTGTATCAGTGATTATACTGACGCATCTGACAAGAAAATTTAGACTTACGAGGGCTCATTCTTTGATCTGCGATCATTTGAAATCTCGCTCGAGCTTTGCTATTGCTAAAAAGGTCTCAGTAAGAAATTTTGGATTATTCTAATTGCATGAAAAGTGCGGAAAAATTGATATCGTCAAGATTAAGTTGAGCAATTTTTATATCAAAACCCTAAGATTAAGGTTATGAAAAACCAAGAGTAAGCTAACTGTCACAGAATACGTCGGGCTCAGTGACAGTCCATTTTACGTTTTTTCAAAATTTTAGGGGCAGCCCCCTGCCCGCTCATGTTTCCAATAAATACGCTTCAACCTTCATTCGATTTGGCAACAAAGGGGCCAAGGTTTCTCAGAACTTCCCTTGCATCAAACGCGTTGACATCATTGCTGGGTTTGGAACCCCGATGCATCGAAATATAGGCCTCCGCCGTATAGCGCTTATATTCATGCACATTTTCAACGGCGC
>CALHXF010000052.1 GCA_938040095.1 uncultured Caulobacterales bacterium | reverse complement strand
GGTCAAATCCGACAAGGGCGGCAAATCTGTTCTCATGACTAATGCCCGCATCATCACGATGTCTGACCAAGACGGTGGTGTAATCGAAAACGGCGACATTTTCATCGTGGACGGACGCATTCAAGCGATCGGAAATTCTGGATCACTTATAATACGCGGTCAGTATGAAACGCTCGACCTAGACGGTAAAACGGTCGTGCCGGGCTTTATCGATGCGCATGCACATGGTCCGCAAGGCACAGATGAGTTGATCCCGCAGCAAAATTGGGAAGCCGTCGCAACCCTCGCGCTAGGTGTCACAACCGTCTTTGATCCATCTTCTCGTGCGAGCGAAATCTTTGCAGCTGGTGAGATGCAACGTGCAGGCATGTTGCTTGCGCCGCGCACCTACTCGACAGGTGAAGTCATTTACGGTGCAAAAGCCCCCGGCTTCTTCGCCAATATCCAGTCTGAGGACGACGCCCGCGAACATGTGTCCCGCCTGAAAGAGCAAGGCGCACATGGTGTCAAAAACTATAATCAACCGCGTCGCGATCAACGCCAGCAAGTCGTCAAAGCCGCGCGTGATGAAAATCTCATCGTCGTCGCAGAAGGCGGTTCATTGTTCCACATGGATATGTCGCTGGTTCAAGACGGCAATACATCCGTCGAACATAACCTTCCGCAAGAATTCATCTATGATGATGTGGTTCAAATGTTCTCACAGACAAATGTGGCTTACACACCAACCCTTGCCGTGACTTATGGGGGTGTACGCGGTGAAAGCTATTACTACGCCCGAGTAGATGTGTGGAAGCATCCGATCCTCTCTGCACATACGCCACCGGCTTTGCTGCGTGCACAATCTGCGCGTCGTGAAATCGCACCAGAACGTGATTACGCGGATTCGGCATCTGCGGCTGTCTCCAAGAAACTCATGGAAGCGGGCGTACCTGTGTCTATCGGGGCGCATGGTCAACGCGAAGGTATGGCCGCGCATTGGGAAATGTGGAGCTTTGTCCGCGGCGGTATGAGCAATCTACAAGCCCTACAGACGGCCACAACGGAACCTGCGCGTCACCTTGGGTTTGATAAGGATATTGGATCGTTAGAAAAAGGCAAACTCGCCGACCTCGTCATCCTGTCAGAAAACCCCCTCGATGATATCCGCAACACGGATAAGATCGAACACGTCATGATCGGCGGACGGTTATACGAAGCCGACACCATGAATGAAGTCATTACAGGTGATAAGAAACGCCTGCCCTATTATTGGGAGAAGTAATTTTTTGATGTCACACCGACGCGTCCTGGGTTTCCCGAGGTCGCATCGGTGGGACAGCCTATTTAAAACGCCGCTCCAACCATTCAACCATTGCCCCATTCAACGCCTCAGGCGCGTCCCACATCGCCCAATGCCCGCAATCGGGGACGTTTACACGCTCTAAATCTGGGCACATATTCACCATTGGCTCGGTCAGTGCTGGCGGGAGAAGTAAGTCACCCTCTGGACTGATCATCAGGACCGGTTGCGTGATGCGATTGCTCAGGCCCTCGGCCAACGCCCAATTCACATTGATATTGCGGTAGAGGTTCATCCCCGTTTCGAATCCCGTGCGCATATACGCGTCGACAAATTGCTTGCGATCTTCATCGGGTAAGACGCAGCCTTTCAAATGCGGCGAGCCCGCTTTTAGGAACGCCTCAAATTGGGTTGGAATGAAGGTGAAGGTTTCATCAGCCGTTGCGCCGGGTGGCGTCGAGCGGAACATCAAACGAAAGAACCCATCGGCATCCGTCGCAAACATTTCTGCGACCTCTGGCCCTCGATCTCTAAATTCCAAGAAATAGTGTTTCGCACCATAGCGCTTCTCGATGATCTTGAGCGGCGGCGCGGGTGCGCGCGCCGTATGTGGCACACAGATACCAATGACCGCTTTGACGCGATGACCAATCATCCGCGCGGCATGCCAGACGATTGAGCCGCCCCAATCATGACCGCAGAAAATAGCCTCACTGATCCCATGCCCATCCATCACGGCTTCGATATCCGAAACAAGCTGCGGCATGGAATAGTGAACAGGATCAAGAGGCGCAGAAGATCGCCCAAACCCGCGCAAATCAAATGTAATCACGCGGTAACCTGCCGCGACGAGCGCAGGTACGGTATTCTTCCAACTATAGGCGATTTCGGGCCACCCATGCACCAGCATAATCGGCGGACCATCCTCTCGACCATCCGAATAGGTCGCGATCTTGAAGGAATCATTTGAGACGAAAAAAGGGCTATCAAAGTTCATACCAACAGATATGGCGTAGAAATAACCAGATGACACGGGGTTTTGTATCAATTTTGTCGTCTAATGGGTGCAAATCCACCCTTTACGAGACGGACCCAAGCCTGTAGGTGACACCCAACTTAGAGAGCCCTGCGGTTTGAGCGGGGCTTTTGGCTTTTGAACACGAAATAAGAGACACATACACATGGTCGAAATCTACGTCCGTCAGAACAATGTTGATCAGGCGCTCCGCGCTCTGAAGAAAAAGATGCAAAACGAAGGCATCTTGCGCGAAATTAAAGCGCGTAAGCATTTTGAAAAGCCATCCGAAAAACGCGTTCGCGAAGCTCAAGAAGCAGTTCGACGCGCTCGTAAATTGGCACGTAAACGTGCTCAAATCGAAGGTCTTATCCCTTCGAAAAAGAAGCCAGCCCGCCGCTAGGCGAGCCGCGCTCAAAAGCCAAATTGAAAGGCCATCTCTTCGAGGTGGCTTTTTTATTGCGTAATGCACAATGCTAGGCATGGTGCGAGGTAATTATGCCAAGCCCAAGCCGTCAAATCCAAACTCACGAAATTGCCGCACTGCCCAGCGGATTCACCTCAACCTTTGACATCGAGTCTGTTGAATTTATTGACCGCGCGCATAATCCATTCGCCAAGAACAAAATTGTGTGTCGTGGGCCAAAGCTATTCTGGCAGTCCTGTCCGACAGATTTCACGCGCGAACCTTTCCTCATTCAATCGCTGCTCATTCATGAACTTTGCCATGTCTGGCAATACGAAACGGGACGCCTCTCCGCCCTTGTCTACCTCCTGAACCCTGCGAATTGGCGCTATAGCTATCGGGTTGATCAGACTGTCAGTTTCGACAGCTACCCAATCGAGAAACAGGCTGATCTTCTGCAGGATTGGTTCCTAGTCAATTCGGGTATGGAGCCTCTACGCTTTGATCCCCGTGGCCCGACGCCCACACCTGTCTGGCTGAACACCATCGTACCTTTCGATTGGACACCTTGATTTGGATGGGGTGCGTTAGCGGGATATTTAGCAATTTCACCTATGATCCAGAGTAATTCTTTACGGGGGGCCAACATGCCAACGACAAATACACACCAGTTGATTGCCGATATCAAAGCGTCGGACGTTATGACGGACGCGCAATTGCTGACTCTACGTCGTGCTTTCGGAGCCGATATGGAGATTGACAGTCGCGAGGCAGACAGCCTGTTCGCATTGAACGCCATTTCAGAAAAACCAACCGACTGGGCCGATTACTTCGTTCTCGTTATGACGACCTATCTCGTCCACCAAGGACAGCCAGAGGGATATATCAATGACGCGGTGGCGACTTGGTTGATCGCCCGCATTGATCATGACGGCGTGGTTGAAACCGAAACTGAACTACGTCTTTTGATGAATGTGTTAAAAGTCGCGGAGTCACCTGGTGACAGATTGGAAGACTACGCATTGAAGCAGGTCCAACAGGCCGTGATGGACGGCAAAGGCCGTATCGGTCAAAATATGCTGACACCTGGCATCATCGGTGCCGCAGAAGTCGAACTTCTGAAACGTATTTTCCACAGCATGGGCGGCGATGGCGGCATGGGTATTACCCGTTCTGAGGCCGAAGCCATTTTTGCGCTGAACGAAGCGACCAAAGGCAAGGATAATGACTCCGCGTGGCAACGTTTCTTTGTCGGTGCCATTGCTAATCATCTCATGATGATCGCAGCCCCCGTAACCGTCGACCTGACCGAAGCGCGCCGTCGCGAAGAGTGGCTCACAAATGGTGAGAGCATGTTCGCCAATAACCAATTTAGCTTGTCACCTAAGGCCATTATCGCAGGCTTCAAAGCTGTCTTTGGAAAAGACACGGAATTAGCAACAGGTGGCTTTTCAATTCTTGATGCTGAAAATACTCAAGACGCCGAACGTATCACAACCGACGAAGCGCAATGGCTCATTACCGCACTTTATGCAGATAGTGAGATCGATTCGAACGAACGCGCCCTGCTAGATTTCATCCGTGCGGAATGCCCAGGGATTGACGAAAGCCTCAAACCTCTACTCGACGCTGCTTAGGTTCAATTAGGCGTCCAAAATCGCCTATTCGTTATCAGCGCCAACACGTGCGCTCAAGGCCGCAGCCATAAAGGCATCTAACTTGCCGTCCAACACGCCAGACGTATCCGAGGTTTCAACGCCTGTGCGAAGGTCTTTGACCATCTGATAGGGTTGTAGGACATAACTTCGGATTTGATGGCCCCAACCGATGTCTGTCTTACTATCGGCCAGTGATTGCGCCTCTTCTTCACGCTTGCGAAGCTCTTCTTCGTATAGCCGCGCGCGCAGCATATCCCAAGCTTGAGAGCGGTTCTTATGCTGGCTACGGTCTGACTGGCACTGCACCACAATACCTGAAGGTTCATGCGTAATCCGAACGGCAGAGTCTGTTTTGTTGATGTGCTGTCCGCCTGCGCCAGAGGCACGGTAGGTATCAACGCGGCAATCACTCTCATCGATATCGATTTCAATTGTATCGTCTATTTCAGGAAAAACCCAAACGGACGCGAAACTTGTGTGTCGACGTGCTGAGCTGTCATAGGGCGAAATACGCACTAATCGATGCACGCCAGACTCGGTTTTCATCCAGCCAAAGGCGTTTTCACCCTTAATACGCAACGTCGCAGATTTGATCCCTGCGCCATCACCATCTTGAGCTTCGAGCAATTCTGTTTTCATACCTTTTGAATTCGCCCAACGCATATACATGCGAAGGACCATTTCGGCCCAATCCTGAGCTTCGGTTCCGCCAGCGCCAGGGTGAATTTCGACAAAGCAGTTATTGCTGTCCGCTTCACCGCTCATCAATGCGATGAGTTCGGCAGCATCGGCAGCAACTTTGGTTTTTACCAGCGCCTCTGCGGCAGCTTCGACCAATTCGTCGTCATCATCCATCTCGCCGAGTTCTGCTAGCTCAACATTATCAGACAACTCAGTTTCGATTTTTCGGATCGCCGCAAAACTCGACTCGAGTTTGGAGCGCTCTTGCATTAAAACTTGAGCCTCTTGCGGGCGATCCCACAATGTTGGATCTTGAGCTAGGTTATTGAGTTCCGCCAGACGGCGTTCAGCAATATCCCAGTCAAAGACGCCTCCTCAGCAGTTCAATAGACTGCTCAATATCGGTTTGCATTTGTAGGATGTCGGCTCTCATGATGGAGCCGATATGGGGCTAGTAGAGACCGTCGTCCAGTGCTTTCTCGACAGGTTTTTCAACTGGCGGAGCATCTGGTGTCGTAGGCGGGATTACAGGTGACGTAGTTGGCGGTATTTCTCCCTCAACCGTTTCACCAGCCTCTGATGTCTGTGTTGTTTCACCTTTCGTAACATCCTCAGAATTTGGATCACGAATGCCCTCAACGGCATCCTGCGCGCGATTCAAGGTCGCCTCCAAATCCGTTGGTGCGTCTTCATCCGCAGGGGTTGGCGTATCAACAGTCGTGGTATCGGGTACTGTTGATCCAAAGAACCCACCGAATGAATCTGTCCCAGACCCAACGCGGATCGTTCGACGCAATCCGCCGACACTCGGCTCTGTTCCAGGTTTGAACGCTTCAAGGATAAAGTCAGGCGCACCAATATAGGAGGGTTCGCCAGACACCCTATTAACAGGGGCAAGTGTCACGCCATCAGGAATACGGAATGGGACTTTAGCTTGGTCTCTCAGAACAGTTTCAAGGAAGTCTTTGACGATTGGAACGGCAGAACTAGACCCCGTTTCGCGACCCATTTGTTCAGGCGTATCAATACCGACATAAACGCCCACAACGAGGTCAGGCGAAAAGCCCATGAACCAGTTGTCAAAGCTATCATTTGTTGTGCCTGTCTTGCCTCCCAATGGACGGGCCAGGGCTTTGAGGCGTGCGCCCGTGCCGTTCTGAACAGCACCCTGCATTATATATGTGATCTGATAGGCTGTTACGGGATCAATCACTTGCGCCCTTAGGTCTGGCAAGTTTGGTGGTTCGCCGCCTAGATATTCATCTTGCTGACATCCAATACATTCGGTTTCAAACGCATTGAAAATTGTCACGCCTTTGCCATCCTGCACACGATCTAAAATGCGCGGCTCAACCCGTTTGCCGCCATTGATCATCGTTGAATAGGCTGTTGCCAAACGTAGGAGTGTTGTCTCGCCCGCACCCAACGCCCATGCTAATTCTGGCTTGGGCTCGTCATAAATACC
Source organism: uncultured Caulobacterales bacterium (assembly GCA_938040095.1). GTDB lineage: Bacteria > Pseudomonadota > Alphaproteobacteria > Caulobacterales > Maricaulaceae > Litorimonas. The sequence continues at coordinate 33,709 of CALHXF010000052.1, read as the reverse complement.
GAAGTTCTGAGAGAGGCGCATGACAGGAGCCATGCCCATTTCATTAGCGAGACGAACCGTCATCGCATTCCGAGACTTCTCTATGCCCAAACGCAATGTCGACAGGCCGTAGAAGTTACCTGCATTATAGTTCTCAGGCTTATAGAAACGTTCGCACTCGTCCTCGAATGCATCCTCTTCGTCCTCACGACGTTCTTGGCCCGCTTCTAAGAGAGACAGCGTGCCTTGCTCATTTTCTTCACATTCAACGTCTTTGCGTTCGATCACGAAAGGTGCGTCCAAGATTTGGTCGGCGGGTGTGAACCCCTCCTCCAAAGCCGCCGCATAGACGAAAGGCTTGAACGCTGAACCAGGTTGACGTTTGGCTTGCGTTGCGCGGTTGAATTGGGACTGCTCGAAACTGTATCCGCCAATCATCGCCAAAACGCGGCCCGTATGCGGGTCCATCGCGACTAAGCCGCCATTGGCTTTTGGGACTTGGCGAAGGTTATATTCCATTGAAAGCTCTGCGTCAGCTTTCACGGGCTTGCGCTCGACCAAAATGATGTCTCCCGCTTTGACGACATCTTTGACGGATTTGAGGTCTTTGCCGACAGCCCCTTTTGCGAGGGCCTTTTTTGCCCATGCAATATCAGACAATGCGAGCGTACCTTCGGCATCGGTCTCGAGAAATGTTTCACCCTCTGGCAGATCAACAGGTGGTGCAAAGGCTAGTTTCGCAGACTTTGCAGTCGCCTCCATAACGAGCGCCACACGCCAGTCGCCAATATCGCGGGGCGGCTTCACAGCTGTCAATTTCTTGCGCCAATCTGACATGGAATCCAATGTCGTCACAGGACCACGATATCCGTGACGGCGATCCATCATTTCCAAACCTCGGCGCAATGCCCGGCGGCCTTCGAGTTGCATGGACGTATCAAGCGTTGTTCGGATGGATAGACCGCCCTCATAGAGCTCCTCTTCTCCATACATTTTGTAAATCCGCTTTCGCGCTTCCTCCACGAAATATTCTGCCGCGAGGTATTCATCGCCTGCGAAACGCTCTGTGACAGCAATCTCAGTTTCACGCGCAGTCTGCGCCTCTTCTTCCGTGATATATCCATCTTCGGCCATACGGGTCAGGACGTAGTTTCGGCGGCGCATCGCGCGTTCTTTTTTGACGGGATCACTGATTTGATAATTGGACGGACCTTTTGGTAGAACCGCGAGGTAAGCAATCTCTGCAACAGTCAAATCTTTCATCGGCTTGCCGAAATAGTTCAGCGACGCCGCCGCAACGCCATAAGCGCCACGACCAAAATAGATTTCATTCAAATATAGTTCGAGGATTGTATCCTTATCCATCGCTTGTTCGATGCGGCGCGCAATCGCGACTTCGCGGACCTTACGTTCGATGTTCCGTTCATTGCCAACCAAGAAGTTCTTTGCGACTTGCTGCGTAAGCGTTGACCCGCCCTCAAGTCGACGGCCTTTCAAGACGTGACCAATATTTGCCTTCATCGCGCGGGCAAAACCAATAGGGTCAAATCCGCTGTGAGTATAAAACCGTTTATCTTCGGCGGCTACAAATGAGTTTTGAAGCGCTTCGGGTACTGTCTCAATCGGGACAAATACACGGGCTTGTTTCCGAAATTCACTGATCAATTTACCATCACCCGCGTGGACACGAGACATCACGGGAGGTTGGTATTCAGACAAGCTCTCGACACTCGGAAGGTCACGCGTTGATTTAACGATAAAGATGAAAACGACAATCGCAGCGATGAGACCCAGAACGAGACCGATGCCGAATAACCACTTTATCACGCGCCAAAACGTTGAACGACGCTTGCTCGGCGTCTCTGGGGTAGGGGCTGAAATTGTCTCGGTCATAGGTCGAATCATCTGCGGGCTGAATGCGGCGATAATGGGGTGTTAGCGGGGCAATCCCGCGCAATAAAGACATAGCTTCAGGTGAGAGCGCAATTTTGGGGCTACGGGGTGTCCATATAACGGTCAATGGCGCGTTCAACACTCGATGTGAGCTTGTTACGGTGCCGCTTTGTCTTCAGAAGTTTTTCATCCTGAGCATTCGAGAGAAACCCAAGCTCCAAGAGAACAGCAGGCACATCTGGTGCCAAGAGGACGTAATACCCCGCGCGACGATGCGAGTTCCCAACCAGTTTCGTCTTACCTTCCAGCTCATCGAGTAAAATTTCAGCGAAAGCATCAGATTGGCTTTCCGTTTTACGTTGCGCGAGATCGACGAGAATATCACCAACAGGATCTGTTTGCTCAGTAAGATCAACGTCCAATATCCAGTTTTGATTATTGACGATACGTTTTGACCGACCTTTGGCACGATCCGCCAAGGTATAAACCGACGCGCCGCGGGTACTCTTGCTGCCCGTTGAGTCAGCATGGATAGAAATAAATAGGTCGGCCTGCCCTGACCGCGCAATTCGCAAGCGGTCATCGTGATCAACATAACTATCATCGGTCCGCGTCATGATAACGGTGTATCGTCCCGACTTACGCAATATCGCCGCCAATTCTTTCGCGGCCGTGGTTGTGATGATCTTTTCATGCGTTCCTTTAGCCCCCACGGCGCCCGGGTCGCGGCCACCATGTCCAGGGTCGATAACAATGACAGGTTTACGTCGTGTCTTCACACTCACCTTGGGCTTCAAAACAGGAAACGGAACAGACCTCGCGAAGTATCGCGCACCTGGAACTCTCACAGGCACAGTTGGGCTTTCCGCACTAGGCTTGAGCTGAGGAACGGGCACCGCCGCGTATGACGTTGAGCTCATCAGCAGACAGAGCCATGAAAGTATAAATAAAAATCGAGTCACGTTATCCTTGCTATGGCGATTTTATGGTGAACAAAGTGTTATCAGCACTGACTTCATCACAAATGCGCGCTTCGTTTTTCATCATCACTCTATTGTTAACCTCACGCATCAAAAACACATGACAAATGCTTTGCCCTTGCGGTTAAAATAAGGCACAGGTCCGTACGGAATGCGGGTCCGGCTGGCTGATTCAATGCCCCCTCGCCACTTCTGCGCAGCGCTGGACACTCTGTCGACGCTGCATCTCGAAAGTTTTTATGCACGCCTCTTCCCACATTATGATGACCCAAAGGACCGCGAATGCGGCTGGTCTCGTGGATTTGGCGGCCCTGAACCTTAACTCACCCTATTTTGCCTCGCAGCGACCGACGTCATGTCGGAGATCCGCGCGAGCCCTTGGAGAACACCATGACAAAACGTATGCTTATAGATGCCGCCCACCCGGAAGAAACTCGGGTTGTCATCGTCGATTCCAATCGTGTTGAAGAACTAGATTTCGAAAGCCGTCACAAGCGGCAATTGCGGGGTAATGTATACCTTGCCCGTGTCACACGCGTAGAACCAAGCCTGCAAGCGGCCTTCATCGAATATGGCGGTAACCGTCACGGTTTCCTCGCCTTTTCTGAAATCCATCCTGATTACTACAAGATTCCAGAAGCGGATAAGCTCGCCCTGAAAGAACAGGAAGAAGAAGATCAACGTCAAGCCGAAGAAGACGACGAGAAGCGTAAAGCGGCCTCAAGCAAACGTAAAACACGCTCACAATCTGATGATGATTCAGACGAAGACAGTGATGACGCAGAAGACGACCTCGAAGACGAGGAAGAAGACGAGCGCGACGAAAACGTCGACCCAGACGATGATGACGCAACAGATGCAAGTGATGCGGAAGTCGCGGACGAGCAAGTAAATGTGGCATCAAAGCGCCGCAAACGAATCTCTCGCCGTCGTTATAAAATTCAAGAAGTCGTCAAGCGCGGCCAAATTCTCCTAGTCCAAGCGGTCAAGGAAGAACGCGGCAACAAAGGCGCGGCGATGACGACATACTTGTCATTGGCAGGACGCTACTGTGTCTTGATGCCGAATACACCACGTGGTGGCGGTATCTCCCGCAAGATCGCCAATGGGTCAGACCGTAAGCGCCTCAAATCCGTAATGAACGGTTTGGAAGTTCCAAAGGGTATGGGCGTGATTGTCCGTACAGCCGGCGCAAAACGTACCAAGGCTGAGATTGAACGCGATTACGAATATCTCTCCCGTCTGTGGTCCGAAATCCGCGAAACGACGATGGAATCCTCTGCGCCCGCCCTCATCCATGAGGAAGGCAATCTGGTCAAACGCTCCATTCGTGACCTCTATAATAAAGACATCGAAGAAGTGTTGGTCCAAGGCAACGACGCCTATGAAACAGCGAGCAGCTTCATCAATATGTTGATGCCTAGCCATGCCGAGCATGTGAAGCATTACGATGAGGAAATTCCACTGTTCCTGCGCTATGGCGCTGAGAAGCAGATCGAGAACTCTCTCGACGCAACAGTTCAACTAAAATCTGGTGGTTACCTCGTTATCCATCCGACAGAAGCGCTTGTCTCTGTTGACGTGAACTCAGGCCGATCCACGAAAGAACGCAATATCGAACGCACAGCACTTCGGACCAACTTGGAAGCCGCTGAAGAATTGGCACGCCAAATGCGTCTGCGTGACCTCGCGGGTCTGATCGTAGTCGATTTCATCGATATGGATGAGAACAAGAATAATCGGGCCGTCGAACGCAAGATGAAAGAAATGCTGACACAGGATCGTGCCCGCATTCAGACATCGCGCATCAGTCAGTTCGGCCTGATGGAAATCAGCCGTCAACGTCGCCGTCGTTCATTGCTCGAAGGGTCAACAACATCTTGCCCACATTGTTCAGGCGTTGGCCGCAAGCGCACAGTTGAGAGCTCCGCGCTCGCCGCCATTCGCGCTGTTGAAGAATTTGCCGTACGTGGCAAAGCTAAACGTATTCGCTTGAAAACGTCACCTGACGTCGCGCTTTATCTTTTGAACGAAAAGCGTGATCTTCTGACACAAGTCGATCAAGTTGCAGATGTCTTCACCGAAGTTGTCGGAGATGATGAATATATTCGCCCGCATTATGACCTAGAAGTCATCGAGAAGCGCGAAGATAAGCGTGCGGACCCGCTCGTGAAAATCGAACGTGACTTCAAGAAAGAGCAAGAGGAAGCCAAGCGCAAACCTAAGCCACAGAAAGCCAACGCTGAACCGACTGAAGACAATTCGGACGCCGATGAAACATCCTCATCCGAAGGTGATGCTGATGATGAGAACCGCAAGTCAGGCCGCAAACGCTCCCGTCGTGGACGTCGTGGTGGACGCGGTCGCGGTCGTCGTGATGACCAAGCAAAATCAGATGATGCAGACGGAACTGAAACGGAGTCCAATGAGGTTGACGAAAACAGTTCAGACACCCCAAAACCAGATACGAATGAGAAACCAAGACGCGGACGCCGCCGTCGTGGAGGCTCACAAAGATCAGGTGAGAACAAAACCGAAGACAACGCATCTGATGACGTTAGATCTGATGACACGGTCAAAACTGAAGATGACGCACCGAAACGTGGACGTCGTCGTCGCGCCCCTTCCAAGGTAAAAGATACGCCAGTTGAAGCGGTTGTCGAAGACACGCTTGTCACTGAGGAAAAAACATCTTCGCGTCGTTCGACAACGCGCCGTAAAGCACCGTCGCGGAACAAAGCGAAGGCCATCGAAACCCCTGACGTTTCAGAGGATTCTGTCGCAGCACCAAAACGGACACGCAAAGCCCCTACGAGGAAAAAAGCCGAAGTTGTTGAAGACACAGCTAAGCCTGCTCGTAAACGTCGCGCGCCAAGTAAAGCTAAGCCCGAAGACGCTGTCGTAGACGACAAGCCGAAGCGGACACGCAAAGCTCCAGTCAAGAAGGTTACGGAAAAAACTGTAGAGGTTGAGGCCGAAGCTCCGAAGACGCCACGCAAACGCAAAGCGCCAGCCAAGAAAGCTGCGCCAAAAGCAAAAGCAGACGCCGTCGAAACGACAGATGCCGATGCCAAGCCAAAGCGGACACGCAAGGCTCCCGTGAAAAAGGCACCTGCGGAAAAAGTCACACCTAAAGCGAAAGCCGACGGTGAATCCCCTAAGCCTGCGCGGACACGTAAAGCGCCTGCTAAAAAGGCACCTGCCGCCAAAGCAGACGCGGAAACGCCGAAACGGACACGGAAGGCTCCAGCGAAGAAAGCACCCGCAAAAACCGCGACTGCAAAGAAAGCGACAGCTAAGACTGCAGATGTTGAGGCCAAGCCGAAGACAACACGGGCGCGTAAAGCCCCTGTGAAGAAAACGGCTGAGCCCCCCGTCGCCGAAGCGACTAAGGCTAAAGCGGCACCTAAGCCGGCGCGTAAAGCGCCAGCAAAGAAAGCGCCCGTTAAAACGCCTGTTGCTGACACAGTTGCGCCAAAAGCGCCTGCACCTGCTCCAAAACCTGTGACACCCGCAGCAGTAAAACCTGTTGAAGTGACCGCTGCACCTGCGAAAAAATCGCGGATGGGGTGGTGGAAATCACGCAAGAAAGACTAAGTTTTAAAAAATATAGAGAGACAGGCGGGGTTGAAAAACTCCGCCTGTTCTTGCTTGTGAAACTCAGCCTATATTCAGATTTACTCGCGTAAACGTCAGAAAGTCTAACACGGGCGTAACTTGACCGCCTTTTCAAGAGGTTGCACACGCTGAAAATGACATCGACTTATAAATCTCTGATTTTGTCCCTTCGGACCTTTGCCCTGGCGATATGCTGCGTGGCTTTTGCCGCTACCCAAGCCAATGCGCAGTCCCTTCTCCGTGATACTGAGATTGAAGAAACACTCCGCGAATTTACCGATCCAATTTTACGTGCAGGCGGCCTGACACCCTCCTCCGTTGACATATATATCGTCAATGATCCGTCCTTGAATGCTTTCGTGACGCGGGGTCAAAATATTTTCTTACACTCAGGCCTGATCCTGAGAGCCGAAACCCCCAACCAACTCAAAGGCGTTATTGCCCATGAAACGGGCCACATTACGGGCGGGCACATTGTCCGCTCTGATTACGGCAACCGCAGCGCCTATGGCTCTATGCTCATCGCGGCAGGCGTTGGCCTCGCCGCTATTCTCGCAGGTGAAGGTCAAGCCGGCGCGCTCATACTTGGTGGGTCCCAACAATTTGGTGCGCTAGAAGCTCTGTCCTACTCGCGCGTGAATGAAGCGGCGGCAGATCAATATGCGGCTGAATATATGGACCGCACGGGTCAAAGTGGAAAAGGGCTCATTCAGTTCTTTGAAAAATTCCGGGCTCAGGAAGTGCTCAGCCAAGCTCGCCGCTATCCTTATTTCCGCGGACATCCTTTGTCGGCAGATCGCATCGACTCCTTGCGGGAACGTGTCAGAGATTCTGACTTTACCGATGTGACGGATACGCCAGAAGAGCTGCACAAACATAGAATGATGCAAGCAAAGCTCAGAGGGTTCCTTGACGGACCCGCTCAAGTTTACTCACGTTTTCCGCAGTCTGATCAATCGAAACCTGCGCGATATGCACGCGCCGTTGCTAATTTCAAACAAGCCGACCTCCGCAATTCGATCAAAGAAATCGACAGCCTCATCGCGGAAGAGCCAGAAAACCCTTACTTCCATGAGCTGAAGGCTCAGATTTTGTATGAATCGGGCAAAGGTACAGATGCAATTGAACCCGCACGTCGCGCGCTTGAACTCAAACCTGGTTCGGCCTTGCTAGAAATCGCACTCGCACAAGCAACTTTGCAAACGCGTGATGCGAGTGATTTCCCGAGAGTTGAAGAGTTGATAAAATCTGCGCTCCGCAAAGAGCCTTCGAATTCTTACGGATGGTATTTGCTAGCCGATGTCTATGAACGCCAAGGCAAAACCTCGCTCGCGAAATATGCCACTGCAGAGCGCTTCTACGCCATTGGTGACATCGCAAGCGCGCGGTCCTTTGCCCAACGCGCGCAGGAAGAGCTCTCGCGGAGTCTCCCGCAATGGCGTCGCGCTTCCGACATCATCGTTGTCGCCGAAACGCAATTGGCAAAAAAACGTGGTCGTCGTCGCGGACCAAAACCTCTCGTGAGCGTCACCTCGCGTTGATGTTATCACATTAATGAGGATTATCGTGTAAGGGGCGAGTTAACCTCACGCTTACGTCACGTAAGATACCCCTCGTAAGAATAGTAGATAGAGCTTTGATATGAGAATTTTCTTGATGACGACCATCGCAACGGTCGCCCTGATGACATCATCCTGTGCGCAGGCTGGTTCGACAACCGACATGAGCAAGACTGAAATCCAGGAACTTGTTCGTGCTTACATTATGGAAAACCCAGAAATTATCCGCGACGCCTTTATTGAACTGCAGAAAAAGGAAGCAGCTCAAGAGGAAGAACTCAGTCGTGTTTCCATTGCGGCTGCCAAAGACGCGCTGGAAAATGATCCACGCGATATGTTTGTTGGGCCAAAAGACGCCAAGGTCACGATTGTCGAATTTTTCGATTATAATTGTGGCTTCTGCAAACGCGCGACGCCTTGGGTAAAAGGCGCGGTTAAAAAATATAACGGCGACGTTCGGATCGTTTTCAAGGAATTACCAATCCTAGATGATCGCACAAAAACGTCACGTTTGGCCGCACGCGCGGCATTGGCCGCTGGTCGCCAAGGGAAATACTCGGAAATGCATTACGCGTTGATGGATCAAAAACGCCTAAGCGGTGATATCATCCGCGAGACAGCCGAAAAAGTCGGTCTTGATATGCGTAAATATAAGGCTGATTTGGCCGACCCCTCCATCGACAAACATATCAATGATACGCTGCAACTCGCGAACCGCGTACCTGCCTTAACAGGAACGCCATTCTTTTTGGTTGGTGATGAATATGTGTCGGGTGCAGATACAGACCGCCTAGAGCAACTCGTAGAAGCGGCCCTCGCAGGCTAAGGCGCGAAAACCGTATAGGTAACGTCGGCGGACAGGATCCCTGTCCCCATTGAGAAATCATAATTATTCCCAGTAACCGGCGATCCGCGCAATCTATAAATACTCGCGAAGCCGGTTGCTTGTTGGGCAATCGTACCGCGCGTGCGTGCGGTTTTTCGCCCGCCATCATACACTTTGGTTTGCCCCGCCGACAGATCATCTAAGGTGAATCCGAAGCCATTATTACCAATGACGATACCGCCACCGCCAACAGAGGCGAGCTGCGCACTCTGCCCGATAGATCCTGAAGCTGGTGCGCGTTCAATGATCTGATAGCCTATATTACCATAGCCAAGACCTGTAAAATCTCCGCTCGTCTTGAGATTGCTGGCTTCGGCGTAAATATCAAACGCCGCATTGCTTGTCACAAAGAACCAGGCGAAACGCACATTGTTCCCCAGCAAATCAATATTGGTTGACCCATCAATTCCAAACGCCGTGTAGCTGTCATTGGCATCTAACATCTGAAACGATGGATTGTTGATATAGGCCCCACCGGAGGTTTGACCTGTGATCTGGAATGGCCATCCACCTGATGTTCCGTCACTAATCGGATCAAATGGAAAATTTACGGGCACGCCGTCTTGGGTAATCAGGTCATTGCCAGCACTGCCAGAGGCGACATTATCCAACAAAACAAAATCATGTGCTAATGGCGCGACGCCACCATTCTCTATGAAGTCTCCACCTGAGAAGACGATCACAACGGAAGTTGCATTGAAATAAGGTCGATCAACAACAGACGCCTCGGCCTGTAAAATCAAACCTACGCTCAAGGCGCATCCGAATAGACTTGTTTTGAAGCTGCCCCACCGAGCCACATTTGCTGCTCCAAACATGGTCAGCCTCCATTTAACCTCAGAGCTAAGTTTCTATGATTACGGTTAAATTTAGCTTACTGAAGCGTCCAACAAATAAGAACAAAGCAGAAACAAACTTTGACAGCGCGGCAGGAGTGTGAGAAACGCGCCTATGCCTAAACCTTCTACAATCTTCGTCTGCCAATCCTGCGGAAGCGTCCACGGTAAATGGGCGGGACGTTGCGACTCCTGCGGAGAATGGAACACCCTCATCGAAGAGGTCAAAGCTCAAAATGCAAAACCAGCGCATAAGCGCCGAAAAGGACGCGGCTTGGAATTCGTCGACTTGGGCGGTGTCTCCCGAGATGTACCGCGTTTAAAAACAGGCATTGATGAATTGGATCGCGTGACAGGAGGCGGCCTCGTCCCAGGGTCCGCGCTTCTAGTGGGTGGCGATCCAGGGATTGGGAAATCAACACTCTTGCTCCAAGCCACAGGCAAACTCGCCGCAAACGGTTTCAAGACCGCCTATATCTCTGGCGAAGAATCAACAGGGCAGGTGCGTCGTCGTGCCAAGCGTTTGGAAGTTTCCGATCAACCCGTCAGCCTCGCGTCAGAAACGTCACTCGGACCTATCCTTGAAGGGTTGATGGAGACCAAGCCAGATGTTGTCATTATCGACTCAATCCAAACACTCTGGACAGATCAACTTGGCGCAGCCCCCGGCACGGTCGCGCAAGTTCGCGCCTGCTCTCAAGAACTGACGCGCTACGCCAAGAAAAGCGGTGCCTGCGTTATTCTGGTGGGCCACGTCACCAAAGATGGGCAGATTGCGGGTCCACGCGTGGTCGAACATATGGTCGATGCTGTCTTGTATTTTGAAGGCGATCGCGCGCATCAATTTCGTATCCTTCGCGCACATAAGAACCGATTTGGCCCCACAGATGAAATCGGCGTCTTTGAGATGCGCGAATTCGGACTGGCGGAAGTGCCTAATCCTTCCGCGCTTTTCCTCGATGGACGCGGCGAATCCTCGTCAGGCGCAGCGGTCTTTGCAGGTCTGGAAGGCTCTCGACCTGTCCTGACTGAAATCCAAGCCCTCGTCGCTCCTGCTGCCTTTGGAACCCCCCGTCGATCTGTTGTTGGATGGGACAGTAGTCGCCTTGCGATGGTCTTGGCTGTCTTGGAAACCCGTTGCGGCGTCAGCTTCGCAGGCAAAGACGTCTATTTGAACGTTGCTGGCGGATTACGGATTAACGAACCCGCCGCCGATCTTGCCGTCGCAGCCGCTATTGCGAGTTCAGCCTTTGATGTCCCCTTGCCGTCTGATTCGGTGGTGTTCGGTGAAATCAGCCTTTCGGGGGATGTTCGGCCTGTTGGCCGTGCCGATGCCCGTTTGAAAGAAGCCGCAAAACTGGGGTTTCATCGTGCAATCACCGCCAAACCACAGAAACGAAAAGACGGACGTGATAAGATTGGAAATTCCGCCCTGCCGATCATTGCAATCAAAGCTTTGCCCGACCTCATCAGACGTGTAGAAGCCAGCACGGAAAGCGGCCTCGACCATCCTTCGAGTTGGGCTGCCTAACTGGAGTTTGAACCCGCCCAATGGCTTCCTATTTGATGTCTGCCCAACTGATGCAACTTATCACAATCGGGCCGTGGGATTTCAACGGCTTCGATGTCGTTGTTCTGATTATCCTCCTTATCTCAATGCTTTATGCCGCGTCTCGTGGCTTACTCCGCGAGGTTATTTCAATCGCAGCTCTGCTTGTTGCCGCCATTGCGACACTCTTCGTCTGGGGTCAGTTCCGCTTTGCAGCGCAAGACTTCATATCGCCGCCGTGGTTAGCGGATGGCGCGCTTCTGGTTGGTGTTTTCTTTATCGCCTATCTCATCATGGTTTTGATCATGTCTAAGATCGGGAAAACGATCGCAGGCAAAGAAACTGGGTTTGTGGATCGCATTCTCGGTGCGGGCTTTGGCATTGCGCGTGGCCTGATCATCGCCTCCCTTGGCGTGATGGTCCTAACCGCAGGAAATCGTGCCTCAGCAGAAGCGCAAGAATACAAAAAAAGTCTTATAACGCAGGGCATTTATAATGAAGTCCTGAGTAAAATGCCCAAATCCATGCGGGATCAGATGGAAGCCGAACCCAAGCCGATACCGGACATGTTGGCCAACTCCACATTCTACCCTCTGTTAAATAAAGTCGGAGCAGGCTTACGCGCCCTCCCATTTGCAAAAGTTAAAACCTATGCCGAACGTATCAAAGACGGCGACATAGACGGATTATCAAAAGACTTATTGGAGTCGGGACAATGACCAACCCAAGCTGCGACATTGATCCAAATGAAGACAAAATCCGCGAAGAATGCGGGGTTTTCGGCATCTTCGGCATTGAGAACGCCGCGTCGCTAACCGCGCTCGGCCTCCATGCCCTGCAACATCGCGGGCAAGAAGCCTGTGGCATTGCGGCCTATGACGGTCAGCAATTCCGAACAGAACGCCACCTTGGCCTCGTCGGGGATAGTTTCACGGGTGATGATCCATCCGAACGCCTTCCCGGAAACATCTCCATCGGTCACGTACGCTATTCAACTGCGGGGCAAACCGTCCTGCGCAATGTCCAACCGCTTTTCTCTGAACTCCATACGGGCGGCTTTGCCCTCGCCCATAATGGCCACATCACAAACGCCTATACCTTGCGCGAACAGCTCGTGAAAAAAGGCGCAATCTTCCAATCCACATCAGACACCGAAGTCGTCATTCATCTTCTCGCCCGCGCGAAAGAAGGCGAGTTCATTGACCGCCTCGTCTCCGCGATCCGCCAAGTTGACGGCGGTTATGCTTTCGTTGGCATGACTGAAAAACTGTTGATTGGGGTCCGTGACCGCTTTGGCATTCGTCCGCTTCTGATTGGACGTATCGGCAACAGCTATGTTCTAGCCTCCGAAACCTGCGCCTTTGACACGATCGAAGCAGAATTCATTCGCGAAGTCGAACCAGGCGAAGTCGTCGTCATCAATGAGGATGGCATCCGCAGCTTCACGGCCTACCCCAATGCGAAGTCACGCCCGTGCATCTTCGAATTCGTCTATTTCGCACGCCCTGACAGCATCGTTGACGGTAAATCCGTCTATGAAGTTCGCAAACGCATGGGCCAACGATTAGCCGAAGAAACGCCCGCTGATGTCGATGTCATCATTCCTGTCCCAGATAGCGGCGTCCCAGCTGCGCTCGGATTCGCCCAAGCCACGGGTATTCCGTTCGAGCTTGGTATTATCCGAAACCATTATGTCGGCAGAACCTTCATTCAACCCACGCAGCAAATCCGTGATATGGGTGTAAAACTCAAGCATTCCGCCAACCGCGCTATGATCGAAGGCAAGCGTGTCTTGCTTGTCGACGATTCAATTGTGCGCGGTACAACCTCGACCAAAATCGTGCGCATGATCAAAGCGGCAGGTGCGAAGGAAGTTCACTTCCGTTCGGCCTCCCCGCCTATCAAATATCCTGATCATTACGGCATAGATATGCCCACCAAGGAAAAGTTGATCGCGGCCAATTACTCGCTAGAGGAAATGACGTCGATGCTCGAAGTCGATAGCTTGGGCTTCCTCTCTGTCGAAGGCCTCTATTGGGCGATGGGTGAGAAATTCCGCGAAGAAGATGAACCGCAATATTCGGATCATTGTTTCACAGGCTGCTACCCGACCCCTCTTATGGATCGGGACCGTAAGCTTCTCGGCGGCAATCAACTCTCCTTCCTCGTCGAGGTCGCCTAGAACTATGTCTGATCATCAAGGACGCATTATCCTCGTCACTGGGGCCTCGCGCGGCATTGGCTATGCGATGGCGAAAAAACTGGCCGCTGAAGGCGCTCAAGTTATTGCAATTGCCCGCACGCAAGGCGGTCTTGAAGACTTGGACGATGAAATCAAAGCCGCTGGCGGGCAATGCACGCTGGTCCCGATGGACCTAAAAGACGGCAATGCGATCGACCGCCTTGGCGCAGCTTTGCACGAGCGCTTTGGACATTTGGACGGCCTCCTGATGAATGCAGGTCAGCTTGGTGCGATCACGCCTTTCCCGCATACGACGCCCAAAGATTGGGACAGTGTTATAAACACAAACCTGACTGCCAATTACCGCCTGATCCGCGCGATGGACCCGCTTCTCCGCGCCTCTGACGCAGGTCGTGTCGTCGCAATCACCAGCTCAGTCGCCCAAAGCCACCGGGCTTATTGGGGCGCCTATGCGATCTCCAAAGCGGGCTTAGAAGCGATGGCAAATATCTATGCCGAAGAGACAGAGATCACCAAAGTCCGTGTCAACATCTACGACCCAGGTGGAACACGCACAGCCATGCGCGCCAAAGCTGTTCCCGGCGAAGACCCAAGCGCACTCCCCGATCCCTCCGCACATTGGGACAACCTCTCCATGATGCTGGGCGCAGATTACGATAAAACACGTCAGCTCGTGAAGTTTAAGCGCTAGCTAAAACCTGATGCGATACGTCATTGGCTATGCTTCCCTCCTGTCCGAAACGAGCATAGGGCGCTTATTTCCAAATGCTGGGCGCATCACGCGCGTGACCCTCGATCATCATGCAAGGTGTTTCAATTCATTTGGGACCCTCAGCCTCAAAGCAGGATTAGAGACCAAAGGCTCTCCGCATTTGGCCCATGCGTCCGCCATCTATCACCCAAATTCTACGCTTCACGCGCTCGCCTTTGAATTGGATGATGCGGATTACCAAACATATGTCAGGCATGAATTTCGCTATGACCTGAAGACGATCACCGTTCAGACACGCGCGGAAAAACAAAGTCTTGAGGCCATCATTTGCTATGAGAACGTCGACCAAAACATCGATGCTACCCGCGTTGGCTCAGCTAGCATTTGGGACCTCTATGAGACCTATGACACCCAATCGTTCTGGCACACGACGCATTTACCCGCGAAAATATACCTCGAACACTGCATTGCGAGCGCCCGCGACATTGGCCCAGATATGCTCGAGAACTTTCTTGATGCCAGCTACTTACATGACCGCAAAACATCGATGCGATCATACCTCGAAGAGAACACCGTTGATTTAAACACCTATGTCAAAGCTGCACAATATTCCGCGACATTCTAGGCTTAGGCCGTTCACGCCCAACCCTTCAATTCCATTCGGGTGAGAACACAAACAGCTCATCAATGCGCTCACCCAGCACATGGGCAATCCGAAATGCTAGCTCCAGCGAAGGCGCATATTTCTGCGCTTCAACCGCGATAATCGTCTGCCGCGTCGCACCCACCTGTTCGGCTAATGCGGCTTGAGAGAGGTCGGTTCGAGCCAGCCGCACGCGCTTGATGTGATTCTGGATCGTGGTTTTCTTACCGCCCATGACTAGCGACCATACCCATAAAGCATCACGGCGTGTTTCATCAGATCCGCAATATAACTCACAACGATTAAGCCAAAGATGATCTGAACTGGTGTTGAGAGCCCCATAGGCTCGGGGGATACGGTCCCTACTGTTCCAGACATGAAGACACCAATTGTTACGATACCAACCCCAATTTGAAGGCAACGGTAACCCCAGAAGGCGCCACGCCGCTCAATCTGAATGTCGCGTTCGTCCTTCCCGCCTTCGTCTTTTCGGGCCGCCAACTCAAACACAATGGAAATGGCCGTGTGCAGAACGACTGTCAGAACGATCACGCCCGCAACAATACCTGCAAAATCACTCATGGAAAATTCTACCGCCAATGAGGTAAACCCCAATGTGGTCTTCTGTAACAGCCAAAAGAAAACAGCGCTATCGGCCAGAATCGTCAACCAGCTCTGCCGTTGAGTTACAGTCATATCTTGAATTAAAGTCATATCCGTCTCCTCTCAAAACACGGCGACCTCGATTGGCACATCGAAAATAAAACCCGCGCATGTATAGTATGTTTTACTATATAAGCGAGCGACTTTGATGTAAAGTATATTTTACATTCACGACAACGCACTCCTCCCGCGGGTGAAGTAGACAGCAGAACTCTCTCACAGAAAACACGACTGTCATCTTGAATTGAGTGTAAGGCATTTGCCTTTGGTGTCCTCGGAAGCTTTCGTTTCCTGTATGTCTTAGGTTCGATGTCGGAAAAATGGGACGTTCGCGTGGGTATTTCAGGGCCCGGCGGAACCGGAAAAGGAGCTAATAGGTTTTTGGCCCCAAAGGGACCCACGCGACGACGCCTTTCTCCACTATCGGCCGATGAACCCAGTCGTGGGGTTAACAGCTCACAATAGGCCACCCAAATCCGCTGACATTACCCAGCCTCATCCAATGACAAGCGTCGCTTCTTTCCAGTCAGATCAATGTGCACATGACCGCCCGTTGAAAGAAGACACCTAAACATGACACAGGTTTCGACACCGAGGACGCATCTCTTGAAAGAAAAACCAAGGTGTTGAATTCATTGAATTATATATTAGGAAAACCATTCATATCCGCGGATTGAGTTTGGTACAGGCCTATTACACCTATTAACGGGCTATGATTTGACCGTTTTAGCGTGCCGCCGTTTCCAACAAATCCCTCTAAAGCACCCGTAACTTGCGAACAACTCTATCTGAGCCTAGGGTCGCATCCATGCGGATCGTTGTATATCTCTTAGCGTTGATGGCCTTGTACGTCCTGCCGTCCAAAGCCTATGCGCAAGACTATCAAGCTGTCGCCGTTACGGTCCCCATCACATATGTTCACGACCTGATTACGGTCTCAGTTTACGTGAATAATGAAGGTCCCTACGCGTTCATTATCGATACGGGTTCGACGACCACTGTTCTATATAGTGGGTTTTCGACACAACAGGGCATCTTGCAGAGCGGCACAACGACGAGCCAAGTTCACGGGTTAAACGCGAGCGAACGGCGTCCGTTGCTGGACGCAACGCAGTTCCGAGTTGGTGACTTTCATCTTGGCACCGCATTTCCAGTTGAGGCACCGCCTTGGGCGGGAAAGAATAATGTTGCAGGTATCATCGGAACCGACATTTTGGGCCCCCATGGCATCATTATTGATAGTGATGAAAAGCAGATTACCTTTGCGACACCTGAGGTTTTTGAAGACAGGCTGACCCCGAGTTGGCGCTCTGTAAAACTCAAAGCTAACCCCTATGACCGCAAGCACTCCAAGGGGCTATTCTTTGTGCATATGAAAATAGACAACCGGTCCCGAATCCCAGCCATCTTTGATACGGGATCACAGTTCACAATGATGAATCAACGTACCGCCAACCGCTTTTTTAGGGATGGTCAGATTTCAAATGGCAGCAGAAAGTGGGTTCATCAAGATGTCCTAACGTCCCAATATATCAATAAATATGTTCGAATTCCCAAGTTGCGGATGGGGTCAACGAAATGGAAGAAGGCCGAAATTGTTGTCAAAGATATGAGCAGTCTGGACGCTATCAACAAGAACCGACGGCCGCTCATGATCGTAGGGATGGACCTCATGCGGGGTCGGGATTTCGCGATCAATTTCCCAAAGAAACGACTCTATTTAAGTGGTCCTCGGGATGTAAAAGCAGAGGCCATCAGTGGATACAGGGTCGCCTTGAATGACCACCCTCTTCAGTAGTCTTAAATACACCCATCTCGCATGACTTTGCAGCTCTATTCGTTGGTCAATACGATGCGATAGCGGGCTTTGCCTGATTTCAAGTGATCAATCGCGGCGTTCACCTCTGTCATGGGGAAGGTTTCGATCATGGGTTTGATGTCATGACGCGCGCAGAATTCTAGCATTGTTGCGACTTCGTGCGGTGCGCCTGTATCGGATCCTGCGACAGATTTACCGCCACCGACGAGTTGTCCCGCAGGAATGCCCATTGGTTCCCCGATAATACCAACCGTAATCAGCTGACCGTTCGGGCGAAGCGCCGCTAAATACCCAGCCCAATTGAGGCTGACATTTACCGTGGAAATGATGAAATCAAATCGGCCGCGTTCCGCTTTCAGGGCGTCCTCGTCCCGACTATTGACGACACGATGTGCGCCAAGGGACGAAAGCTCGTCCATCTTATCTTGGGAACTGGTGAAGGCTGTGACTTCGCAGCCCCAAGCGTTTGCAAATTGTAGCGCCAAGTGACCCAACCCGCCAATGCCGATCACACCGACTCGGTCCGTTGGTTTCAAACCAAAATTCACGAATGGTGCGAAAACAGTGATACCGCCGCAGAACAAAGGGCCTGCCGAAACAGCGTCAACACCGTCTGGGATCGCGACGGCCCAAATATCTTGGACACGTAAACGATCTGCGAACCCACCATTCGAGCGAATCGTTGTGACGCCCGTTTGGCAGCGTTGTTGAGTGCCCGACAAGCAAGGTTGACAGGCTTGGCAGGAATGCGCATTCCACCCGACGCCGACCATTTGACCGATTTCGAGTGTCGTCACCGCGTCGCCTTTGGCGCGAATACGGCCAACAGCTTCGTGACCTGGCACAAGTGGATAGCGGCTAGCCCGCCAGCTATTGTTGATCATGGAGAGATCAGAATGACAGACGCCGCACGCGACAACGTCAATCTCAACATCATGCGGCGCCAATGGGCCGGGATCGTAAGAATATGGTTCTAAGGTCCCGCCAGCTTCCATCGCGGCAAACGCATTAATATCTGACATGACTATCCTTCAGGCGGTTTGGCGTTTTTCCCAGGCTTGTGTTTTTTCACACGCCCAGCCGTATCTCGACCTTTGACAACTTTGTTCAAAGGCTCGAAACCTTGCTTCCGCTTGGTCAAATCATACGGGTTGCTATCCGCTTTGACATTAATACGGATGGGGATACCCCATAGATCAAAATCTTCACGCAAGCCATTGACAAGATATCGTTTATAGCTCTCTGGCAACTTCGTCGCACGCGAACATTTGAGGACAAATGTCGGCGGGCGGGTCTTCGTTTGACTGATATATTTTGGCTTAATGTGACGGCCATTGACGACTGGCGGTGGATGGCGTGCGACTTTTTCGATGAGCCAATCATTCAACTCGGATGTCTTGACCTTGGCGGACCAATCGACCTGAACTCGTTCAATTGCAGGCAAAAGACGATCAACAGATTTACCCGTAAGACCAGAGAACATAACAACAGGAATACCACGAACCTGAGGAAGCAAGCGCGCAGCTGTTTCGCGCAACGCCTTGGTCATCTCAGATTTATTCTCAACTAAATCCCATTTCGTTATACCAATAACCATCGCGCGACCTTCGCGTTCACAGAGAGAAGCGATTTGTAAATCCTGCTTATCAAAGGGCGATGTGGCATCCATGAGAAGGACAACGACTTGCGCGAAGTTGATCGCGCGGATCGTATCCTGCACAGACATGACCTCAAGGGTCTCATTAACCTTAGCTTTTTTACGCATCCCGGCGGTATCATGAAATTGCACGCGGCGGTCTTGCCACACGAAATCGACCGTGATGCTATCGCGCGTCACGCCTGCTTCTGGGCCTGTCAGCAAGCGATCTTGACCGATCAAGGTGTTGATCAGGGTCGATTTACCCGCATTTGGACGCCCCACGATTGCGATACGCACAGGGGCTTCGGTTGTATCAATCGGGTCTGGGTCGATTTCTAATTTGACCTGACGGAGCGCGAGCTCAACGGCGTCATCCAAATCAGGCATGCCGATATTATGCTCTGCGGCGACCTCAACGGGGTCTCCCATGCCGAGCGAATAGCCTTCATTGATGCCTGCGTCCCCTGCACTACTCTCGCATTTATTCGCGACGAGAACGGTGGGCTTGCCTGTCTTACGAACAAAATTGGCAAATATACGATCAAGAGGTGTCACGCCTTCGCGGGCGTCATAGACGAACAACAACACATCCGCATCCATGACGGCTTGTTCCGTCTGCAAACGCATACGCGCTTCCAGCTTGTCACCTGTCGCGTTTTCGAACCCAGCCGTGTCCATGAGGGTCATATCATGACCCCGGATACGGGATTTCGTTTCACGCACGTCGCGTGTTACGCCAGGTTGATCATTGACGATGGCGAGTTTCTTGCCCGCCATACGATTGAACAATGTCGATTTGCCGACATTTGGGCGTCCAATAACAGCAATCCTAGCGGGACGCGTGTTATCTTCTTCTTGTTCGTCGTCGTCTAAATGACGGTTTTTACGAGCCATAGGTTATTTCAGTGCGACGAGTTTAGCGTCGTCCGTAAGGAGGTAGACCGTCTCGTTGGAAATAACAGGCGGTACAAAAACAGGTGACTTAACGTTCATTTCTTTGACGATCTCGCCAGAGCGCGGGTCAAGCATAACGACGTCACCGCGGGAGCCAGCTACGACGAGACGGTTCCCTGCGAGGATCGGCCCTGTCCAAACTGTGCGTTCTTTGCGTTTCTTCGCATTCTTGAAATTCTCAAGCTGCTTGAGCCATAAAACCGTGCCGTCGAGTTTAGAGATCGCTGCAACTTGTCCCGTTGTCGTGACGGTGAAGACCACGTCACCAGCAATCAATGGAATGCTCAATGTCCCAGCTGGGATCGACCAAACACGTTGACCAGTGCGCAAATCAAAGGCGGTCATAACACCGCTTTGGGCGGAGGTCACAACATAGCCATCTGCAACGGCAGGGCCGCCAGCAATATCATTCAGTGAGGCCAAGGGTGTCAAACGCGCCGTTGAAGACAGCGAGTCTTGCCATAAAACGCCACCATTTTGGACCCTTAGAGCCACAAGCTCACCTGACGAGAATGGAGCCAAGATGACATCATCCACCACGGCTGGCGCAGGAGATGTCAACATAGAGGCAGTTTCAATAATCCCTTGATAGGACCAAAGCACTTCACCAGACGTCGAATTTAGGGCAAAAAGCTCATTGTCATCAGAGATCACAAAAACGCGACCATTATGAACGGTTGGCGCAGAATTAAGCGGGACACGCGTTTGACGCGCCCAAAGCAAAGCGCCCGTATCGGCATTCAAAGCAACCATTTTGCCGAGGCCCGAGGCGACATAAATTGTGCCATCGGCAAAGGCGACACCGCCGCCAACACCTTCTTTATCGCTGCCATCACCATCGGCAAATGTCAGAGGATCGCGAATGCGGTCGATGAAACTCGTTTTACCTTCGCGAGTCGATTCGCGTTGGACGGCTTCAACTTTAAATTCCCACTTACTATCCCCCGTCGCTTCATCGAAGGCCCGCACATTATAAGCGGCATCAACCGTAAAGATTGTCCCATTCGCAATGACAGGCGGCGCCATGATGCGGCCTTTTCTGCCAGAGCCTTCGCCAATGTCGACAGACCAAGCTCTATCCAATGGACCCGATGCTGCGGTATGCTGAACAACATGCTGAACATTCCCGCCAGCTTGCGGCCAATCGGCATTCACATAGGGCTCGGGAAGGATCATTTGATCAGGTGTAATCGGTGCGACAACTGTCAGAGTTTCCGACAGCTCAAGGATTGAAATACGCTGATCTTCACCCGCGACTTCACCTTGCTCGGCGCGAATATCGGCGTCTGACTTATCAAAAGGATTGATCGCATCCAGTGTTGAACACCCTGCGAGCAATGCAGCAGACGCAACCGTCAATAATATAGAATTAGTCTTCATCGGGTGTATCCGTTTCCGGTGTGTCATCGGTCGGTTGAACGTCAACAGGCTGAGTTTCAGTCGGCATAGCTTCAATCGGCTCTGGCGCAAGCAGGCCAGACTTCGCATTTATCAGCGCCATAGATTGCTCTGCACGTTGTTTCACTGTGACAGGCACACCTGGGATCGACGTTAGAAAAGAGAACTGCTCACGTGCCGCAGCCGCATTACCAGCCTCTGAATGGGCAAACCCAAGCAGCTCACGTGACAAATGCTCGTAAGGCGCATCTTTTACGGCGAGTGCATCAAGACGTCCGATGACGTCAGAATAGGCCCCGACATCCGCCAAGAGATATGCGGCTTTGAGTTGCGCAAGTTGCTTATGACGGGGTGTTGTGAACCGCTCAGCGGCTTGATCGAAAAATCTCACAGCGCCCATTGTGTCACCCTGCTCCTGCTGGATGGCTGCCGCGCGCATGAGTGAGAGGCCCGCATATCCGTCAGGACCTGTTTCGCCGAGTTCAACAAAGGCCTGAACCGCCGCGTCTGTTTCGCCAGCATCGAGTTTCTTATCCGCTGACGTATAAATAGCCGAAACGGCCTGCGCTTTTTTGTCATTGGCGTATTTACGATATTCTATAAATCCCGTTCCTGCGATAATCAGGAAGAGCACAATACCAATGGCAGGGCCATATTTTTTGAGTAGGCGGTTATAGTCGTCCTTGCGGAGTTCCTCTTCCACCTCATTAATGAAGTCGACCACAGCTTGGTCCTTGAATCATGGGACGGCGTAACACGCCTAAAAATGTTAGTTGGAACTTAACGCCGCACCAGAGTCGATACAACAGCTATCGGCATTACGGATTGATCAGGTAACGGATTTTTTGAAGTGGTAAAGGTTGTCACTGCCCGGAAAGGAACGTGCTTTGACCTCTTCCGCATAGTTAGCGACAGCCTGACGTGTCGCCTCCCGTTGATTTCCGTATTTTTTGACGAATTTTGGAACGCGATCAAACTGTCCTAGCATGTCGGGCGTTACGAGAATTTGTCCGTCACATTGCGCCGACGCGCCAATACCGATGGTTGGAACATCAATAGCGGCTGTTACTTTATCCGCGATTTCCTCTGAAACCCCTTCGACGACAACAGCAAAGCTACCCGCCTCTGCGGCGGCGATGGCATTGGCGATAATTTCGTCTGCGACAGTTTTTTTTCGTCCTCTGGCCCGAAAGCCCCCCATGACATGCATGCTCTGTGGACGAAGTCCGACATGGCTCATGACGGGAATACCACGCTCTACAAGATATGAGACGGTTTCCGCCGCATATGACCCGCTTTCGATTTTCACGGCCTGACAGCCCGTTTCCATCATAACGCGAGAGGCATTGCGAAAGGCGGTTTCGACACTGTCCTCGTAACTCCCGAATGGAAGATCGACGACAACGAGCGCTTTTTGCGCAGCCCGCATCACGGCTTGCCCGTGCAGGATCATCATATCCAAAGTCACGCCAACGGTACTTGGCAGCCCATGGACAACCATACCGAGGCTATCCCCAACGAGAATGAGATCACAAAATTCATCAACAATCGCGGCCGTTGGTGCATCATATGCGGTCAGACACACAATTGGGTCACCTCCCTTACGGGCTGTGATTTGCGGAGCCGTCATGCGGCGAATAAAGTTTTGAGCTGACATTCCAGCTCTTTAGGTCAAATTACTACAGGTCCGCAAGCTGTCCGAGAGGAAAATCAAACACAGGATCGGCACCGGCGCGGATGAAATCCAGTTGAGACGCCGCGCGTGGCATCACGGACAATGCATGATAGCGCGCCAAACTTGCCATCGGCAGCGCAAGTGCGTCACCCGCAGTCAAACCATTCGCAACAGCTTTGATGAGCAATGCGCCAGAGAGAATATCTCCGCAAAGCGACAGGTAAGGCGTCGCAACGGATAGCGCATCTTCATCTTTGGCATTCAGTAAAATGTCTGTGGCCGTCGAAAGCGTGTCTATCCCTGTGTTCAACGCACGGATACAGACGGCGAGATCGGCTTCACCTTTACCTGAACTTGCCTCTGCCAAAGCCTTGATATCATTGAGATCAGAAATAAGAGCGCGCATCGCCTCCCCACCGTCACGACGCAACTTACGTCCGACGAGGTCCATCGCTTGGATGCCATTTGTGCCTTCATAGATCGGAGCAATTCTGGAATCGCGTAGATGCTGTGCGGCACCCGTTTCTTCAACATACCCCATCCCGCCGTGAACCTGCACACCAATAGAGGCGACATCGACGCCCATATCCGAGCCATAAGATTTCGTAATCGGTGTTAGTAAGCCTGCGCGCGTATGGTCACCCAGATCATCCGCAGCAGCAGTCGCCATTGCGATTGCACGCGCGCCCATTAGGCGGGATTTCATGTCAATCAGCATGCGGCGTACATCAGGATGATGGACAATCGCGGCCCCTGCGTCGCCATTCGGTGGCGTACCCTGAACGCGATCATGTGAGTATTGCAGTGCGGCCTGATAGGCGCGCTCGCCAATGGCAACGCCTTGGACGCCAACAAAGAGACGCGCTTCATTCATCATTGTAAACATACAAGACAAGCCCCGGTTGACCTCGCCAACGAGCCAGCCTTTAGCGCCACTAAATTCCATGACGCAGGTCGGGCTGCCGTGGATGCCCAATTTATGCTCAAGTCCAATCGGATAGAAATCATTCCGTTCGCCTAGCGATCCGTCTTCATTCACGAAATTTTTGGGACAGATAAAGAGGCTGATGCCGCGTGACCCAGCGGGACTATCGGGCAAGCGGGCTAAGACGAGATGAATAATATTATCGGCGCAATCGTGATCACCCCAAGTGATATAGATTTTCTGACCTGAGATTGAATAGGTGCCGTCACCATTATCTTCGGCCTTCGTGCGAACAGGACCGAGGTCGGAACCTGCTTGCGGTTCAGTCAGGCACATCGCGCCTGTCCACTCACCTGTGACCATTTTCGGGACATATGTATCTTTTAGCGCCTCAGACGCATGGGCCTCTATCGCTTTGGTCGCCGAACTTGTCAGCATCGGGCAGAGACCCAAGGCCATATTCGCGGAGTAAATCATTTCATTCGTCGCAACAGAGACAACCGTCGGCAGGCCCATGCCGCCAATATCAGGGCTCATCGCGAGGCTCTGCCAACCTGCTTCGACGAAAGACTGATAGGCGTCTTTAAAACCGGGAGACGCAGTCACGTCCTTACCACTTAGAGACGCTGGCGTTTGATCCCCGTCCCAATTGGTTGGTGCCACAACATCACGTGCAAAAACGGCCGCACCGTTGAGGATATCGCCAATCAGCTCATCATTCGTTTCTGCGAATTTGGGTTGAGCGATAATTTTGTCCATGTCCACACCGTGACGGAGCAGGAATTGCATCGCATTTACTGGGGTCTGAAATGTCATGATGGCCTCTTTAATAATCCACGCCGCGTATGGCACGGCTCTGACAGCTTTTTAAGGGTCAAATCGCCGCGTACCTTGCATGATTACAGCACATTTTTGAACGGCTTGGTCTTGCGGCGTCTGCCCCTTTGACGCAAAAGCACTATATGAAAAATCTTACCTCGACCCTCCTCCCAACCTTCCTAGCCGCAACGCTTTTGAGTGGCTGTGGCGGTGAAAAAACCCCTGAGACACCAACCCCGCCGGCGCCTGCTGCGACAGCACAAGCAAAAGCGCCTATGACGTTAGAGCAACGCGGCGCGCGGATTTTCAAACGTTGCCAAGCTTGTCACACATTGGATGAAGGTGGCCGCAACAAAGTCGGGCCTAACCTCTGGGGCATTTATGGCGCAGACGCAGGCGTTCACGAAGGTTTTGCTTACTCAAAAGCCATGAAAGCGGCAGGAATCATTTGGGATGAGACGACAATGGATGCCTATTTGAAAAAACCCGCTCAATATGTGCCTGGTACAAAAATGTCATTCATCGGCCTGAAAAAACAAGAAGATCGTGATGCCGTGCAAGCTTACATGAAAAGTAAGACAACACCCAAGGCAGTCACGCCTCAGTAATCGGTCCAAATCCCGATAAAGAGGCTTTTCTCCTGAACAATATTACGACCTAGAACGGTACGCCCCGTACCGATTTGGATATATCGACCGGGCTTATACTGCCGCGCGAGCGATAAGTTCAGACTGAGCTGGATCTGCTCTGGCGCGGTGAAGCCGTCAACCTCCTGATCACTCGCGTAATTTGCGTAGCTTTGGAACATCGCCAGCCATCGTTGCGTAGGCTTAAACCCCATTGTCAACGCGGTTTGAACGCCGTCTAGCCGATCCAAGGATTCGCTGCGCAGCGCGAATTGAGCATCGTAGAAAAAGTCACCCAGAAGCGTTTCGCGACTTTGCCCCACCAAAGCCCGTAGTTCGAATTGATCCCCACCCCCAATGACGTCAACCGCGCGATTATCAATATCATTGTCAAAAATGTAACTCAGCCTAACAGATGTCGCGAACCCTTCGCGCGCGTAGGTCTTGACCTGAACCCCCAATTCCAGATCATCTAGACCTTCAAATTGAAAACGTGAGTCACTGTCCCTAAAATCGAGAGATTGAAATCCCCCATTGCCGACCACAGTCAGCCAATCCGTGACGCCTTGCTCTATATAAAGGCGACTTTCCGTTTTGCTAAAGCCTTGCAGGGGAACGGTGTCGAAATTATCGTTG
This sequence comes from uncultured Caulobacterales bacterium, assembly GCA_938040095.1. Lineage (GTDB taxonomy): Bacteria > Pseudomonadota > Alphaproteobacteria > Caulobacterales > Maricaulaceae > Litorimonas. The sequence continues at coordinate 7,697 of CALHXF010000052.1, read as the reverse complement.
TAAATGCGGTCTGCTTGGCTCCAAGATGACGTCGAGATGACTTGTCCTTCGCCTGCGCGTTGATTCCAAGCGCCCGCAAAAGCGGGGCAAGCCAAGCCAAGCCAGACGCCTACGCAGACGATAAATATATAAAACTTCCCTACCACGTTGAGTGATTAGGCTTTGCTCTACCCCACCGTCAAATATAAAGCATTGAAATGCCCAACACTTCTTTTGAAAAATTAGCCTTTGTTGCCTCCTCCCGTCGCTCAGCCAAAGAGGCTTTGGAAGAACTGGTTTCCATCTATGGAAATGTCGACGCAGCAGACGCAGATGCGATCATTCCGCTCGGCGGCGATGGGTTCATGCTTGAGACCCTTCGGCGCTACCTGCCACTCGTGACACGCGGACTGCCTGTTTACGGCATGAATAAAGGCACGGTTGGATTTCTGATGAACGCCTTCGATATTGACGGTTTGAAAGAGAGAGTTTCAAACGCAACAGAAACCCATGTGCATCCCCTGAAAATGAAAGCCGAAGCTGCGGGAGGCACATTTACAGACATCGCCTTCAACGAAGTCTCCGTTTTCCGTCAATCCCAACAAGCCGCCCATATTCGCGTCAGTGTTGATGGCAAGGAGCGCCTAGAACGGCTCGTCTCTGATGGGGTGATGCTCTCGACGCCCGTTGGGTCGACGGCTTACAATCTTTCAGCGCATGGTCCTGTTATCCCATTGGGTGCAGATATTTTGGCGCTCACCCCGATCAGTGCGTTCCGCCCACGTCGGTGGCGTGGGGCTTTGCTGTCAGGGCAAGCCAAGGTGAGATTTGATGTGCTGAATCCTTCAAAGCGCCCCGTTTCTGCATCCGCTGACAATTCAGAAATTCAGAACCTTATCTCAATCGAGATAGAGCAGGATATGAATACGACGCTTACTTTGCTTTTTGACGCCGATCACGGCTTAGCGGAAAAAATCCTACAGGAACAATTCGCAACCTAGCTAAAAACCTAAGCGACGCGGCGCAGTCCAGCATGTGCGTCTAGGACATCAAGAAGATCAGAAGACACATCTTCTGGCCAATTCAATTCCAGGCTCAGCAGACGCTCTGCGACCGAAAGCTGAAAATGCGCGGGCGTTAGCCTACGGTTTTCGCGCTCAACGGACAAATAGGTCTGAATACAAGCCACAAGTAATTCGATTTGCCGCACATTAAAACGCGCACGTAACGCCACAGCCTTCACGCCCAACCCAGTTGAAGACATGACCATCAAACGTGTTTTCTCTATCGTCTGTCCGGCCAATACAGAAAGTGCTGCTGTCACAAAACGCATATCGCCACGTCCCGATGCCCGCAAAATGAGGCGCGGCGTGAGTTTACCTGATTTATCCAAGGCCCGCGCATAATCGCGCAACCGATCTTCGGGCCAACCTTCGCCAATAACAAAGCTCCGTGCGCGTTCGCCTGTATTGCGGCTGATTTCCGCTGCGCGCGCATCGCTGACACCGGGATAGGTCTTCAGCGTGGCGTCAATTTTATCTGTACTATATTCGATCAATTTCGCGATGACGGCGGGCGGCATATCGTGACGTGACAGCGCGGCTTCTCGGATCAAATCATCGTCGGCATGTAGATCAGCAATCATCTCCGCAGTTTCGGTGGAAATCAACGCGCCATCATTCGCTGCCAATCGGGCCGTCGCTACACCGTCGCCAAAACTGACGATGGCATGTGAAATATGTAAATTGAGCGTTTGACGTTGCGCAATCGCGCGAATTTTCTCTGCGGCTTTGGAATTCAGAACACTAACGAGATCTTCGTCGGTCAAAACAGGTGAAGACGACAGAATCGGTATCGCGATCGAATCAATGTCGGCGATCAATGTCTTCGCGATTCGACGCGGAAGATTGGGGGAGTTTTGAAGCGTCACGGAAAGCGCGCGGCGTACCAAGGCCGACACATCAGCACAAATTCGGTCCATTAGCGTGACAGCGAAAGCGTGTTCCGCCTCGGTCATTTCAAGTGATCGAATATCTCGGCCTATTTTCTGAACGGCATTTGCGCGTTTCTCAGCCGTATCACCCTGAATGGCCTGCCGAATCGTGGCTTTACCAAAGCGTTCAATGAGTCCTGAAATAGTCGACATGAAAAACCCAAATTTAGCCCTGAGCCTGACTGTGCGGCATCAGCGTTAACTGTGAGTTAACCATGCGCTAACAACACGCAGCATTTCGCAAAATATTGGGAAAATGGTACCGCCTCTTGGTCTCGAACCAAGGACCTCTGGCTCCACAAGCCAGCGCTCTAACCAACTGAGCTAAGGCGGCATCAAAATTGGAAGCGCCCGATTAGGGCAGACGGGAAAAAGGTGCAAGCCCTTTTCCTACCTTCCATATGTATTTAACGACTAAGTTCGGATATTCTGGAATCCTTGCGATCCCATCTTCTCCTGACGGCGAATATAGGCGTCCAAATTACGAGCACGCCACGCTGGATCCGGATGGGTCGAAAGGAATGTTGGCTGGCGTGACGGCGAATTCGCGGCCATTTTTTCCCATAACTTAACGGACTCATATGGGTTATAACCCGCACGCTGCATGTAGTTTGCACCCAACAGGTCTGATTCTGCCTCATGTTTACGAGAATATGGTAAGACCACGCCGATCAACGTCCCCAATCCGAGCGCTTGCTGTAGGCGAGCCGTGTTTTGACCTGCACGTTGCTGACAGCTTCTTTTCTGGTTCGCGGGCACATTATCACATTTTTTATTCAATGCGACGCCACCCAGTACAGTTCCGCCAACAACGGCCAGCTGGCTTGCCATCTGCATGGACATTCGCGCCCTTGCATGATCGCCCGCGACATGGCCGACTTCGTGGCCCATGATACCTGCAATAGCGTCATCCGTTTCTGCAAAATCCATCATACCTTTGTAAAACCCAACACGATTACCAGGCATAACGAAGGCGTTTTTTGAATCTGTATCAAACACTTGGTATTCCCAAGATTCATTTGCGAAAGGTGACGTCCGGGAAATACGGCTGCCAATGTTGCGAAGACGCGATGTATAGCGCGGGTCATTCGACGTTGGTATTTTCTTCTTCATCTCAGCCCAAGACGACGCTGCAGCACCTGACAAATCCTTGGGCGCAAGGGCAGTGAACTGTTTGCTGCCCGTGTATGGGTTAGTTGTACAAGCTGTAACAGCCGCTGCCGTGCCGCCCACTGTCAGTGCTTTAAGTAGTTTTCGTCGCGGCATGAGGGCAACGTGAGGGGCTGGCGTTTCGCCGTGGGAATGGTCATGATTACACATAGTCGTCTCCGCTCAATTCGCCGCAAACAAGTCCATCATACGAAATGAGGTGCGCTGCGCGGCGTTACTGACCCTATTAACACCCATTTCACGCAATTGTTCAAATATAAAATTAGCTACATCGGTCAACACAGCATATCGTTCATCTTATGTTTAAGCGTATTATTATCGGTTTTGGTCTCTTTTTTGGTCTTTTGGTGGGGGCGGTATTCATTCTCCCCTCACTCGTTCCGACCGACACCTATCGCGACAAGTTGGAAACGGAGCTAAGTCGGGTCATGGCCCGCGATGTATCCATAACGGGTGATATCAAACTTTCGACGTTCCCAGCGGTTCAAATTGAAGCGGGAGCCGTGACACTGGCGAATCCCGAAGGGTTTGGGTCCGATACCTTCATTCAAGTGGAGGGATTGGATGCAAAAGTACGGCTTTGGCCCCTGTTGAAGAAACAAGTCGAAATCTCACAAATTAGCCTGAATCGCCCGAACATCTGGCTCGAGCGCAAAGCCGATGGTTCCGTCAATTGGACCACTGACGCCGCGACGCCCCCGCAAGTCCCGGAAAATACAGATATAGCGGCAGATGTCGGCTTTCGTCGAGACGGTCGATTTACGGATTATGACCCTGCCCTTGATCTTCTGACCATCAAGGATGGGCAAATTCGATTTATTGATTCGGCAGCGGCACAGGACATTTCGGTCAAAGACATCAATCTGAACCTGCGCGCACCCGCTCTCTCAAAGCCTGTGAAACTTGACGGTGATCTTACGCTTGATGGCTTGGCCGTCTCCCTTGCGGGACAACTTGTATCGCCGCTCGACTTTTTGAAGGGGCAACGCACTTCATTCGACGGGTCCGTCACAACAGAATTGGGCAATGTTGATGTGTCTGGTGCGTTTCTGGAAAGCGACATCTTTGACGTGGACGCGACGTTCGAGTTGAACGCCTCTGACCCTGCAGCGCTCGCGGCGCGTCTGCCCCTACCCGATGATCTTAACCTGCCTGACCTGAACACGGTGGCCGTCAAAGGTAGCGTCGCAACCAAAGAACGCGCAGTCAGCCTGTCAGACCTGAACGTTACGCTAACTGGGAACGGTCTGGACGTCACATATAAAGGAAAAGTCGTCTATACAGACAGGCCCTCCGCAAAAGGGAACTTTACCGCTGCCTTGTCTGATATTTCCATCATATCACCTTATTTGAGCGAGCCCATTCAAGCCCTTGATGCCATAGAATCAATCCGTGCGAATGGCGAACTAAATTGGGACGGCACAACATTCAACGTCAGCACCCTCTCCGCCGAAACGTCAGGTGTGATGATAAATGCAAATTTCCAAGGTGACGTGCGATACAGTGATGCCCTCAACACCAATGGACGGTTCGATGTTAGCTCCCCTGATTTGGCAAAACTGCTAAACATAATTGGCGTTGAACAACCTGACGCATCCGCCCTCAAAGCGATTTCGGCCAACGGCCTTATCGACATCTCAGACGGTAAAATCTCCGCAACCGACGTTATCGCGAACGCCACAGACGGTTTCGTCAATGGTGGATTTACGGGACATCTTGCTTTTGATGAAACACTATCCCTCAACGGGACAGCAGACGCGAAGATCGCAGACCTTTTGGCCTTGAACGAGGCTCTATCGCGAGAAATACCCTTCTCAAACATCGCGAAACGCATTGATTTCAAAGGGAATATAAATGTCGCCAATGGCACATTCACACTCACGGAGAGTGAAGCCACCCTTGCCGATGGCGATGTAAATGGCAGTTATCGTGGGAAAGTCGCATTGGGGCAAACACCTGATATTGCGGGAACTTTGACACTCGCTGTGCCTTCTCTGCGCACGCTTTCGCAAAAGCAGAATGTAACCTTACCTGCCAATACCGACTCTGGCGATATTTTCGAAGCCTTTGCCCTGTCAGGACAAGTTTCGGGCGCGCCTGATCTGTTAGACTTCACAGCAGGTCAGATATCTCTGGATGGACTGTCAGGCAAAGGTGATTTCAGGCTCTCTCTGCAATCGTCCAGACCGACCCTAACAGGAGACATTTTGTTCTCAAACTTGGACCTCCAGCCCTATATGGCAGCGTGGTCAGCGCAAAAACCTCAAGGACAAATCATTCCGTGGTCAACAGCCCCAATCAATGTGTCTGGCCTGAACGCGATGGATGCGAACGTCACAATTTCGGCCCCCTCTATCAATATGACCCGTTTAGCTTTGGGGCAGACGCGGGCTGTCGTGACATTGAAAAATGGCACCTTGGAAAGCCGTATTACGAATGCCGACCTTTATGGCGGGACAGCCACTGGTGTTTTCTCGCTAGATGCATCTGACAGCGGAGCAAATATTCGCCTCCAAACGGACATTCGCGACGTGAAGGCGTTAGACTTTATGATGGCGATGGGTGGGTTTGATAAAGTTACAGGCACATCTGACTTCAACGTGGAAATCACGGGTGGCGGAAACAGCCAAGCCGCCATCATGAAATCTTTAACGGGTGCGGGCGAATTCCAAGCGATAAATGGTCAACTTCTCGGGATAAATGCAGAAACGCTCCTGACGGGAATTGATGGCGCAATTACCAACCGCGCACTCCCTGCTGGGTTAGGGCTAGGGCAAACAACCGACTTCCGCGACGTTATTGGTGGGTTTTCAATATCGGAGGGACGTGTCTCGCTGCGAACGTTCCAGCTCCAATCGGGTGCCCTCTTTATGGAAGGCGCGGGTGAAATCGATCTCGGCAATCAAACGCTGGACGTTGGTATTCGCCCCAAGTTGAACAGCGGAAGTGATGTCGCGAGTTTTGGTGTTCCGCTTCGATTTAGTGGAGCATTTGGGCAAGCTAGACCCGGGTTGGACACAGATATGTTGGGTCAAATCGCTCAAGCCAAAGCCAGAAAATCGGCAGGCGACGCCGTAAAGGATCGCGTGGGTGGGACGCTTGGGAGTATCTTAGGCGGTGTGATCGGCGGCCAGTCAGATACACCAATTTCAGATACGCCTGAATCATCTGAAACCCCCAAAACCTCTGAAACAGAGCCCCCTAAATCCGAGGCCACAGACGCAGAAGATGCCGCTTCAGACGTAGAGGATATCAAGCCGGAAGAAGAGGTCCTAAAACGCTTAAACGGTCTATTTGGAAGCAAGGATCGCTAAGGCAGAACTCTATAACGCAAAGACTTATCAATATATACGCCTTATGAGGCTTTTATGTCTGATATAACAATACATGACCCTGTCGTCGCCCGTCAAACCCCAAGGCCTGATTTTTCTATCGATCAATGTTGGGATGAATATACGGCCGATGAACATGCCATTTGGGATTTACTCTACGAACGGCAAGTCGCGTTGCTCGAAGGGCGTGCGGCACCAGAATTTTTGGCAGGGTTAGACCTTCTCTCACTCAGTCAATCAGGCATTCCAAATCTCGACAGCATTAATCCTGCGCTGAAAGCGCTGACAGGCTGGGAGATCATTATGGTCCCTCACCTCGTGCCTGATGACGTCTTTTTCACGCATTTGGCGAATCGTCGCTTTCCTGCGGGGCGTTTCATTCGCAGTCGTGAACAGTTGGACTACTTACAAGAACCTGACGTGTTCCACGACATATTCGGCCATGTTCCCATGTTGGCGAACCCTGTCTTTGCGGATTATATGCAAGCCTATGGTCAAGGTGGATTACGCGCGCTTAACTTGGGCACGCTCCACAATCTTGCCAGACTCTATTGGTACACGGTTGAATTCGGTTTGATTGAAACACCTGACGGCCTTCGTATTTACGGCGCAGGCATTGTCTCCTCTGCGGGTGAAAGTCGATATTCGCTTGAGGACGATGAACCGCAACGCATTCGGTTCAACATGGAACGTATCATGCGCACAGAATATGAAATCGATATTTTCCAGAAGAGTTACTTCGTCATCGATAGCTATGAACAGCTCTTCGATGCAACACAGCAAGACTTCGCCCCAGTCTATGAACGCCTCACAGAGGACAAGACAAGTTTCGGGACGCATGAAAGCGCGCCGCAGGATCGATTACTCCCGTAAAGTGAAGCACTTAATAGCGGTGGTTTTCGCGCGAACGCCCTAGGCTGACACTTTGGTGGGATCGTTCCTATGAGCGTGGACGACAGTTTTTCCCACGCATGCCTATGAGAGTGCAGAGGTTACGTCGACTTTATCGTTTGTTCCCTCAACCGAAGAAACAAACCGTCAACCCCCAAGTCGCAACTTTAAAACAACTTGCAACATCATGATAATACTTAGTTTTATCGACGTTGCCTAAACGAGTTGAGTATTGAAACAAGCTCCCCAACTTAGGGCCATAGCCTCAAGGGGGCCCATAAATGGGTCACCTCACGACTTGTCAATGTCAACTCAGCGAACACCCATGCAGT
>CALHXF010000051.1 GCA_938040095.1 uncultured Caulobacterales bacterium | reverse complement strand
AGTCTTTCCCTGAGCCATAATTTTTCCCCTTTGAGAGTTTATGAAATTTTTATTCTTGTGTTCACAAACCTAAGTTTAGACCAATTGTCAACCTTAATGTAATACCAATTTGTATTTTTGGACTACAACTATATTCAGTCAGACTAAATACCGCATTAAATTTTACCTAGTAGAACTCCCCATCATATTTGACTGAACATCAAGTTTATGATGATTTCTAACCGCAATTGCGCGTTTGTGCATCTTTATGATTATATTTGATAATTACTCAAGGGTATATGTCAAGGCTCAAAAAAGACTCAGAATACGAAAAGCTCGACCGTCGCTCAGCCAGTTAAATGCCAGGTTTTTTACAGAGAAAATGAGGAACCCAAACTAAGGAGGTGAAAATCACTCAATACAGATCGCCCTAAACAGATCGCCATAAGATGTAAGACATGTAGCCACATAGTAGATATGTCTGGACTGAACCTTTATCTCCATTATGGATATTAAGAAGAGAAAGATATTGGTATGACAATGTTTATAGCAGGTTAGAAAAAATGGCTAAAGAGCGATTGTACCATAAAATTTCCTACCAAATTTTGGAGGCAATTGATGCCGGTATTTTCCCGCCGGGTGTTCGGCTGCCCGGTGAAAGAGAGTTGGGAGAAAAGTTCGGGACCAGCCGAGTTTCAATCCGGGAAGCCCTCATCTCTTTAGAGGCGCAAGGCCGCATAGAGATTAAAATGGGATCGGGCGCATATGTCTTAGACGAAAATAAACTCCTGATGCGGACCGCTATGCCGAAAGTGGGCCCTCTTGAGCTCACCGAAGCGCGCTCCATCATTGAGTCAGAAGCTGCCGCACTAGCCGCCCCTATGATAACGGATGACACGCTTGATAAGCTTGAAGGCTTTGTCGACATCATGCTTGGCGACGGGGGCATGGGCGGGCCAGAGCAGGAAGAGGCGGACCGAGCGTTTCACACGACGATTGCGGAAGTCACCAATAACGCTGCACTCATATTCACGATCAACAACTTATGGAAAATGCGCTCTGAGGCGATGAAAGTACCGACACTGTACCGCACCGTCTGTAAGAATGATGGCGTATCATTGGAAAAAGAACATCGCGCTATTCTTGATGCGCTGAGAACACGTAACCCGGAAACCGCCCGCCTTGCAATGAAAGCTCATTTTAAAAGGATGTTGAGAACACTCCTCGTTGCCTCTGAAAAACACGCACATCAAGAGGCTGAGCGCAAGGCGTCCGAGAATAGATCGCGCTTCCTGCCCGAAGGTTAGCCCTTTAATAGTTCCACATTGTGCCGTCTTCCAATCTTACAATGGGATGGTAATGCGGGTTGTGAGAATAGCGCTTAGCTTCCTTTTCATCGAAATCGATACCTAAACCCGGCGCGTCACTAACATGAAATAGACCTTTTTCCATAACGTGCTCAGACGGAAATAATGCGTCGCATTCCGGCGTACCCAAAACGAGATATTCCTGAATGCCAAAATTCGGCGCCCAGACATTCAAATGAGCCTGAGCAGCCATTGAAATAGGGGAGTGGCTTGGTGGGCCATGAAAGCCAGTGCGTATGTTATGCATGTCCGCAAGATCAGTTATACGCCGCAAATGCGTAATCCCGCCGGCAATGGTGGCGGAAACGCGGATGAAGTCAAACAGCTCCTGCTCCATCATCTCCTTACAGTCCCAGATTGAATTGAACACTTCTCCAATAGCAATTGGCGTGGTTGAATGCTCTCGGATCAAACTTAGTGCATTCTGATCATCGGCCGGCGTGGGGTCTTCAAGCCAGAACAGCCTATATTGCTCGACCTCTTTGGCGAAGGCTGCCGCTTCGCGCGGACGCAGTCTATGGTGCACATCATGCAGTATTTTAAGATCAAACCCAAAGCGCTCCCGAATCTTCTCAAATACACCCGGCATGAATTGCAAGTATTTTTCTGTGTCCCAAATTTCTGTCTTGGGCAGCCCCGTGAAATCCGTAATAAAGTGCTTCGTGTCTTCGCCTTCGCCGGCCACACCATAGCCTTCGTGCATTCCCGGAATACCGCATTGAATGCGGATGGCTCTGTAACCTTCTGCTTGGTAGTGAGCAATGCTGTCGAGGAGCTCTTCCACATCGCCCCCCGTCGCATGAGCATAAACCAGGCAAGCATCTCGACTCGGCCCGCCGAGCAGCTGGTAGACCGGTAGTCCTGCGATTTTACCTTTGATATCCCAAAGCGCCATATCTATCGCGCCAATTGCAGCCATTGTTACGGGGCCACGGCGAAAATATGCACCACGGTAGAAATATTGCCAGATATCCTCAGTTTTGCGAGGGTCCATACCGATTAGGCAGGGGATCAAATATTCTTTTAAATAGGTTGCCGGTATAAGCCCGCGACCGTTAATTGACGCATCACCCACTCCGTAGATACCCTGATCCGTCATTATTTTTAAAGTGACGTAATTTTTGCCCGGGCCGCCAACAAAAACTTCAGCACTTGTAATTTTCACAGCATAACTCCATAGTAAGACAATTGTTTCAGACCAATAAATCATACCAATTAGTGTCTGGCCAGTGTTTGTTTAGATCGTAGCGCGATTTGACGTCGGATAAGAGGGGAAATGTCCAAAGCGATTAAAGTGTAACTTCGTGGCGCTAACTTCGCCGGGCAAAGAAAAACTGATGAATTATGATTACCTGGTCATCGCCGCTTATTTTTGTTTGATATTGGGCATCGGCTTTGCTTTCAAAAAGCTGGCCTCTAATTCCACAAGCGATTATTTTCGCGGCGGCGGTAAAATGTTGTGGTGGATGGTGGGGTCCACCGCCTTTATGATGCAATTCTCAGCTTGGACCTTTACGGGCGCAGCCGGAAAGGCCTTCACTGACGGTTTTGCGGTCTGTCTTATCTTCTTTGCCAACACTTTCGCATACTTTTGCGGCTGGGCTTATTTCGCACAACGGTTCCGTCAAATGCGAGTTGATACACCTACCGAGGCGATACGGCGGCGTTACGGCGTTGGGAATGAGCTTTTCTTCTCCTGCGCGCTAATCGTCTTCACACTCATTAATGCAGGTGTCTGGCTAAATGCACTGGGTATTTTTTCGAGCGCCGTATTTGAAGCGGATGTTAATCTCAGCATTATAATCATCGGTATGGCCGTGGTCATTGTCTCGGTACTGGCCGGCGCATGGGGCGTTGTCGCGTCAGACTTCGTTCAGACCCTCGTGGTCGCGATCATTTCAGTTGCTTGCGCCGCTGTTGCGCTGGTTAAAGTCGGTGGGCCAGTCAACCTCGTGACGGACTTCCCGGGAGACTTTGTCATTGGCCCAAATATGAACTACCCGCTCCTGCTGGTCGGGACATTTATCTTCTTTCTCGCCAAGCAGGTCGTTACTATTATGAACTTGCACGACTCCTTTCGTTTCCTGAACGCTAAAGATTCTATCAATGCAAAAAAGGCCTCTCTTCTCGCTATGGCCTTGATGGGAGTCGGCAGTATTATTTGGTTTATTCCGCCTTGGGCCTCTGCAATTCTTTATCCGGATGCGGCGATGGCTTACCCTGAACTCGGCAGTAAGGCGTCTGATGCGGTTTACTTGGTCTTTGCCCGTAATGCCATGCCGGTCGGAACTGTGGGCCTGCTTTTGGCCGGATTATTCGCAGCCTCCATGTCGTCTATGGATTCAGCGCTTAACAAAAACTCCGGTATTTTTGTGCGAAGTGTTTTCCAGCCCTTTTTAGCAAAGCGTAAAATTCAGGTCAGCGATGCCTTTCTTGTTAAATTCAGTATGGCGCTGAGCTTTTTCAGTGGCGTTCTGGTTATTGCCATCGCGCTCTATTTCAAATCGCTCAAAGAATTAAGCCTGTTTGATTTGCTAATGGCGCTCTCGGCGATGGTGCAGGTGCCAATCTTTATACCGCTTGTACTGGCCATCTTCATCAAGCGTACACCCCGCTGGGCACCATGGGTGACGGTGCTACTTGGGCTGTTTATATCATGGTTCATCCTTAACATCTTTACGCCTGCCGTGTTTGCGGAACTCGTCGGGCTTCCGCCGTTTACCGCGCGCGAGGCAGCGGACATGAACCTGATCATGTCGATCTTCGCTCATATCTTTATCACAGGCGGATTCTTCTGTGCCACAACGCTGTTTTATCGAGAAGAAACGGATGCCTATTTAGTGTCCAAAAAGGCGTTTTTCGAGGACTTGAAGACACCCGTTATTGCCGGCAATGATCAAGATGAATATGACTTACAACAACGGCGCAAATTAGGAGCAATGGTCACCTATATGGGAACCGGCCTCTTATTGATGACATTAATACCGAACCCGTTATGGGGACGTCTGGTATTTCTAATTTGCGCGATAGCAACACTTTCAATTGGGGTAGGTTTGCGGAGAAGTGCAAAATCGCCCTCACACCTAAACATTCGTACATTGGAATCTAAGTAGCCAATCTTATGGAGTCTTTTTATGAAAAATAAAAGATATTCCGATGAGGAAGCTTTTCAATTATTGCTTCAAATCGACGACAAAATAAGTTCAGGCATTGCTTTAGCAAACGCCTGTCATGCAGCTGGTATCACCGATAGCACTTATTATAATTGGACTAGAAAATATCGACATCTGCGCCCAGCTGTTATAAGGGAAAACCGGGAACTTAAGAAAGAGAATGCCAAGCTCAAAAAAACAATAACTGATATCTCAGGAGAGATACGGACGCTACAGCAATATTTAAAAAACATAACAACTAATCATTGACGAACAAAGAAATTCATCAATGGTTACTTAAAGAAACAATTTGAAGTAAAGTTCTTTGGATAATCACCAATATTGAGTTTAGTGATGTCCGACACGAATTAGAGTTTTCAGCATAGTGGGATCTGAGGTCAGGCTACCGAGAGCATCTTCAACCTCTTCAAGATCTCTTAAGTCAGTGATAATCATTTCTGCAGGTATTTTGCCATCGGACAAAAGGTTTAATGCCATCTCATAGTCGGCAGCTTCGTAAACACGTGCTCCCAACATCTCCAGTTCCTTCCAAAAAAACTGAAATAGGTCAACTTCAGGCTTGGTAGCGTGGATTGCAACCATACAGATCCGTGCGCGGGTCGCGGCCACCTCAGTCATTAGATCAATACCGGCCTGCACTCCGGATACTTCGAAAATAACGTCCATCCCTTTCGTTTCTGTGATACCACGAAGGTCACTGCTGATATCGATTTCCTTTGGATTGACAGTTTTAAATCCCAGTTTTTTAGCAATCTCTATACGCGCCTCGTTAATCTCTGAAATGACAACATGAGCACCAGAATTACGGGCGACCATTCCGATCAATATGCCAATCGGTCCCCCACCGATAATTAAAACATCTTCTCCCTTGGTCACGCGAGCGCGCCGGACGTCATGGCACGCCACGGCCAATGGCTCGGCCAATGCTGCATGTTTCAATGACACGCCATCGGGTATGATGTGGACTGTATGGGCGGGAACATTCCATTTTTCTTGTAAGGCTCCATCCGTATCAATTCCGATAAACTTAAGATTTTGACAGATGTGCTCATATCCGCGACGGCATGTGGGGCAGTTTCCGCAATGAATGAGTGGACGGACGACAACATTTTGACCCACTTCAAACTCTTCCACTTCTGGCCCCAAGCGGGCTATAACACCTGACATTTCATGCCCGATAATACGATGATCACCTGTACGCTTATCCATATGGCCATGAAAAATATGAATGTCCGTTCCGCATAATCCACAATAAGCCACATCAATTTGAACCTCTCCAGCGGACGGCATCGATGCTGTTTTTTGTTTAAGAGTGAATGCCTTGTTTCCACAATAATATGATGCGTCGAAAGTCATATTGTTTAGCCTTACCTGTCTCTAATTTTCATTTGCATAAAGTGTCATACCAAAGATTTAGTCCAGTTAAAAGAACATCATATCATTTTTGGGCTGACATGTACGAATGCTTTTGGTATTCGTTCCGAGATACGGTCGTGCGATGAGGTTTATCCATCCACTTTACGGAGGCAGGACACATACAAGGAAATTATATCCGCAAGGGCCTGGTAAACGAAAAAGGCGAACGTAAATTGGCCTTCTCTGTCTTACGTGATTTCTACGCAAACCACGACGCCGATAGCAAGGGTGACGAATAAATTGTCATCCAACGCTCTAAAACTTGATCCTGATAGGTTATTTCCGGTCGATGGCGCTAAGCGGCAAATTGCGCGGCGACTATATGAATCGGTAAAGAGCCTCCCGATTATATCACCGCATGGTCACACAGACCCGAAATGGTTTGCAGACAACCAAAGTTTCACAAATGCATCAGAATTAATTTTGACGCCGGACCATTATGTCCTGCGTATGCTTTATAGTCAGGGCATTTCGCTGGAACAATTAGGCGTAAAACCAAGAGGCGGTAAGGCCTCGGAAGACCCAAGAGAAAGCTGGCGTCTCTTTGCTCAAAACTACTATTTGTTCAGAGGAACACCCTCTCATCTATGGCTAAATACTGTGTTTTTTGAGATTTTCGGGATGACTGTCAAGTTCAACGCCAACACAGCTGACTTATATTACGACACTATTACCGAGGCCCTTCAAACAGAAGCCTTCCGCCCTCGCTCTATTTTGGACACCTTTAATGTGGAGTTCATCGCTACGACAGAGGGCGCAACTAATACGCTTAGCCACCATGACAAAATTATCCGAGAAGGCTGGGGACACCGCGTCGTGACAACCTTCCGCCCGGATGATGTTCTCGACCCCGATCATCATGGCTTTAAAAATAACATCGAAAGAATAGGCGATCTGACCGGTCATGATAGTTTATCTTGGACAGGATATCTTGCGGCGCTGCGCGAGAGACGCGCATATTTCAAAGCACGCGGTGCGACGGCGACGGATCATGGACACCCAAGCCCTGCAACTCGAAATTTTTCTAACACCGAAGCCGAAAGCCTCTTTCAAAAATGTTTAGCGGGCGACGCCACCGCCTCTGAGTGCGAAGACTTTCGCGGGCATATGCTGACTGAAATGGCGAAAATGAGTCTCGATGACGGGCTCGTCATGCAACTCCATCCCGGCAGTTGCCGCAATCATAATCAAGCGCTCTTCGAAGCTTTCGGTGCAGATAAGGGCGCCGACATTCCGAAACGAGTGAGTTATACTGAACACCTGAAACCGCTTCTCGATGTTGTTGGCAATGATACGAATTTCAAACTCATCTTATTTACACTAGACGAAAGCAATTACGCCCGAGAGTTAGCCCCTCTTGCGGGTCATTACCCCTGCCTGCTGCTCGGCCCGCCGTGGTGGTTTCATGACAGCCCGGAAGGTATGATTCGCTTCCGCAGCCAGGTCACGGAAACCGCCGGATTTTACAACACGGCCGGGTTTAATGATGACACACGCGCCCTACTCTCAATCCCCGCCCGTCATGACCTCGCCCGCCGCATGGATTGCCGTTTTCTGGCTGAACTCGTCAGTGAAGGCCGCATCGACCAGGATGATGCAGATGAAATCATCCAAGATCTGTCAATAAATCTAGTCCGGCGCGCCTATAAATTACCGCAGTCCGCAACGGCGAAAGTATCTGCCGCCGAGTAGAAATACGCAACAGCTGAATTTATTCGCAACGAAATTTCAATTATGGCACTTGATCATTTCCATGTACCACAAACTGCATCTGAGACTGTGCTGCAAAATCAAATTTGATAGTCGTAAGTAATTGTTTTACATGTATTTTTCTACATAGCATTGTGCTGTGTGGGGGCACCATTTTCCTAACATAGCAAGTCGCGTAAGCCTCTGAAAAGTCTCGGGAAAGCCCTCTTTCCTGTACTTTCCACACGGTAACTCGCGCGATTTGCCTAACTTCTTGCCTTACAAAAGGCTACACAGGAGATGGCAGGATGAAGGCGATTAAGAGGCCCGACCAATACCTACGGCTACGCGGTGATATATGGCATTATGTGCGGCGGGTGCCCAAGGCCGTCAGCCACATAGACGACCGCATATTGATATACCGTTCCCTCGATACAGATAGCCGTAAGGTTGCCCGACAGCGGCGAGACATATGCGCCGATGCAGACGAGCAACGCTGGCACGAGAT
>CALHXF010000050.1 GCA_938040095.1 uncultured Caulobacterales bacterium | reverse complement strand
CTAGATGGACAGCCTCCAGCTGAAGATTAATGCGCCCTCAAGTGATTTAACATCATGCCCAGCGGCCGTTTTTGGGCAACTTAAGCCACTCGTCCAATGTCCGTTTTGCCCCCTGAGCAGAAATAACCGAGCTGCCCTATTTTGGGCGGGTTAAGTCGCTCTGCTCTTGACGTATTCCTACTTGCCAGCGAACCCGTCAGCCCTTAATCCCCGCGCATGAACACTCCATTCCAAACTCTCTCTGGCCTTGGCCAAGTCGCTGATGATTATGATGCCGTGTTTTGCGACATTTGGGGCGTCATCCATAATGGGAAAGAGCCATTTCATGAGGCGTGTGATGCGCTGGAAAGGTTCCGAGAGCGTGGCCCTGTTGTCCTGATTACTAACGCGCCAAACCCGAGCATTACGATCCCCGAAAGCTTCATGAAGATCGGCGTGCCTGGTGAGTTTTACGATGCGGTTGTGACCGCGGGGGATGCGACGATTGATGCGCTGGCCCGCCGTGCGCCCGGTCCTGCGTTTAAGATCGGTCCAGAGCGTGATGACAGGCTTTATGAAGGGTTGGAGATGAATTTCTCTGATCTGGATGACGCGACGTTCATCAGCTGTACCGGCATGTATGAAGACGACGAACATCCCGATGATTACACCGAGTTGTTAGGCACAGCCCGAGAGCGTGGCATTCCAATGGTTTGTGCGAACCCCGATATGAAAGTCAAAGTCGGGGACGACATTATCTGGTGCGGTGGCGCGCTGGGAAAAGTCTATGAGGATATGGGCGGCGAGGTGATCTATGCGGGTAAACCACATGATCCGATCTATCGCCTCTGTCGGGCATGGTTGGACGAAGTCACAGGATATGTCCCACCACCCGAGCGCATCCTTTGTATTGGTGACAATATTTTCACCGACTTGATCGGGGCGCGACGTCAGAATATGGATTGCCTGTTCATTCAAGATGGCCTGAACGGGGACATGGAGCATAAGTTCAAAACCTTACTCGGGGATCACGGTATTCAGGCCCGCTATGTTGCACCAAAACTGAGTTGGTAAATTGAACCTCGCGACCACGATTTTTCGTGGTCAATGCCGCTTCGCTTTGCTAGGACGCTGCCATGACCGTAAAATACTACCTTGAAGACCTCGAAGTTGGCATGCGTTCCGAAACGCACGCCACCATCACCGAGGAGATGATTAACACCTTCGCCGACATCACCGGCGATCATAACCCTATTCATGTCGACGCCGAATATGCCGCGACGACAGATTTTGGCCAACGTATCGCGCATGGCGCGCTTTCAGCTAGTTTTATCTCTGCCATTTTGGGGAATGACCTTCCAGGACCGGGCGCTGTATTCGTCGAGTTGAACCTTCGGTTCCGTAAACCCGCCTTCATCGGCGACGAAATTATGGCAGTGGCTGAAGTTGCCGAAATTAACGCGCGAACAGGTCGCGTGAAGATGAAATGTCATTGTGAAGTTGACGGCAAGAAAATCTGTCGCGGTGACGCAGGTGTCTTTGTTCAAAAGCGCCCGATTGAAGACTCAGCTGAGGCGTAGCTTCGCGTGAAAACGCTTCAAACTTATTCTGGATTGTCAGCGGATGATCAGGGCGCGGTTATCGCGCTTGGGAACTTCGATGGTTTGCATCGCGGTCATCAGGCTGTTATCTCCCAAGCGCAGACTATCGCGGAAGAAATTGACGCGCCGTTAGGCATTGGTCTCTTTCGTCCGCATCCCTATCGCTATTTTAAACCAGACGCCGAGCCCTTTCGTCTGATGAGCCCACGTATTCGTGCGCAAGTTATGGCCGAATTAGGCGTTAATTTTCTCTACGAAATTCCATTCGATGAAATTTTACGCGATATGGATGATACGCATTTTGTTGAAACAGTCCTGCATAAAGGACTTGGAATTCGTCATGTCGTGGTCGGTGAAGATTACGGGTTCGGCAAGAACCGCTGCGGTGATGTTGAAAGCTTGAAGCGCCTCTGCGTAGAACGCGGCATTGGTGTCACTGCCATTTCCCCCATCGGGCTGCATCGTCTCTATGGCAAATATGGGTCAACCGAAATTCGCAAAGCGTTACAGTCGGGTGACGTGTTTCACGCCCAGCACATGTTGTCACGTCCGTGGCAAGTCGACGGTGTTGTCCAGCAAGGTCAGCAACGCGGACGCACGATTAGTTTCCCGACGGCCAACCTTGAATTTGGCGATCTCGTTCGTCCGAAATACGGAGTCTATGTCGTTGAGGTCCGCATTGAAGGTGAAAGTGATTGGCGTCCAGGCGTTGCCAATACAGGCAGTCGCCCCACGGTTGACGGGGAAGAGGCGCGCCTCGAAGTTCATCTCTTGGATTTTGATCGTGATTTATATGGTCAGTTGATCGACGTCAGGTTCCGCAGCTTCATTCGGGCTGAAAAGAAATTTGAGAGCTTTGATGCATTGAAAGATCAAATCGCGAAGGACGCGCTGGGGGCACGGGCGATTTTGGGAATGCCGCAATCCTCGGAATGCTAGTTTTAGAGGGCTCACTTTCAGCCTTTATTTAGTTTCCTCATCTAAGGGTCAGCGAGTGTGGGCATATTGGGGATGAAATCTGTGTTTAATCGACAAGTCGAAGCGTTGCTGACAATTTTTGCCTTATCAATTTTTGCGGATAAGCGCGTTCTGTCCAGCGAGATTTCAGCCTTTATCAAATCTGCCGAAGATATTGATAGGCGGGTGGATAGTTCTCTCCCGATCACTGAAGCAAAGTTGTTGATGTGGTTTGAAACCAATCGGATGCGTTTGGAAGATAAACTTCGGTTGGGTCCTATTGGGTTTAAGCGGTGGTTTGAATCCGTGATGTCTGATCTCTCAGACTTCTCCGATCAAGCGTTTCTGACTGATCTTTTACACCGAATATCCTTGGCTGACGGTGAACTACATGTGAGCGAGAAAGCTCTACGTGTCTTGGTCGAAAGCAAGTTCCGACAGCGACCTGCGTTAACTTAAACTCATACCGAATTCATCTACGGGTTGGAATATTCAAAACTTTGAATGGGGGGATTGGAATATGGATGAATATAAAGATCTGATGACGCTGTTGGCGATGACCGTTCTTGTCGATAGTAAAGTTGCGGAATGCGAAGTCGATATCTTTAGCAAAGCCGTCTCTCGTATAAAAATTTCACACCTAGAGTTACCGCTTCCGTCAGAGCGTGCCGCTTTGGCATGGTTCAAAGAGAAACATATTTATCTGCGATCGATTGCAAACAAGCCGCGCGCCGATTTTGATGTGTGGTTAGACATTTTGCTAAAACGTATCGAGAAACAGGCTGAAGCGGGCGCCATAGTTCACGTCATGGAAATGATCGCGATTGCGGATGACGAAAAATGTGAGCAAGAAACCCAGTTCATTGAACAACTGAAAGCCTGAGATAAGCCGACGTGCTGCAAAAGCAACACATGCAAGGCTCTCGAAAACTGTGCTTACGGAGTTTTGTAAACGACCCCGCCTTTCATCACAAAATCGACGTCCATCAACTCGCGAATATCTTTGCGAGGGTCGCCGTCAACACCGATAAGGTCGGCAAATTTTCCAGCTTCTAGCGTGCCGATCACGTCATCTAATTGAATGTGTTTTGACGCGACAACTGTGGCTGCGCGAATGGCTTGGGTCTCGCTCATACCAGCTTGGACCATATATTCGAATTCTTTGGCGTTATTGCCATGTTTGGATACGCCCGTATCGGTGCCAAAGGCAATAGTTACGCCGCTACGATGGGCGAGCGAAAGCATATCTAGCATTTTCGGACCCACTTCTTGAGCCTTTTGATAACTTGCAGGGGGAAGGAAGTCCCACTCCTTCACTGTCATCCCCGCCAAAACAGTTGGGACCAAGACGGCATTGTTTTTCTTAAATAAACGGGCTGTCTCGGCGTCCATATAGGTGCCGTGTTCGATAGATTTTACGCCAGCTTTCAAGGCAGCGTCAATTCCGTCTTTACCGTGGGCATGGGCCGTAACTGTGCGACCCATTGATGTGGCAGCTTCGACGATGGCGACGAGTTCGTCATCGCTCATCTGCTGGCCTGTGCCCGCATTTGTATTGGACAATACGCCGCCCGTTGCCGCGATCTTGATCAGATCCGCACCATTTTTAATGGCAAGGCGTGTCGCGCGGCGGCAATCGTCTGCACCGTCGCAATTTGTCGGGCGTTGGAAATGTTCGAGGATGTCGGCACGGAAGCCGTTCATTTCGCCATGTCCGCCAGTAATGCTCACATTGCCTGAAGCCCGGATATGCGGTCCCGGAACTTTGCCTGCGGCTACGGCACGGGCGAGAGCTTTGATCTCTGGTGGCCCGCCTACATCTTGCACAGCCGTAAAGCCTGCCATGAGTGTTTTGCGCGCATTATCTGCTGCGTCAAACGCGACGTCTCCGGGTTCTTTAGTAAAGGTCTCTAACCGTCCGTTTGGATTCCACTCGCCGCGCAAATGCACATGGCTGTCGATCAAGCCGGGCAGGAAGAACATATCCTTACCATTAATGATTGTGGCTTCGTCATCTTCAACAAAACCTGATTCAACTCCAACAATTTTACCATCGTGGATGATAATTGTGTGATCGGACAAAACAGGTTCACCCGGAACCGGCATGACGTGCCCTGCGTGGATGAGCGTAAAGTCTTTAGGCTTGTCCATTTTGCCCGCAGCCGCATTCTGCGCGAAGGCTGAAAAGCCGACGCCGAGGGCGCCAATGGCGAGTGATGTATAAAGAGCAGAGGTCAGGAGGGTGCGATAGGTCATGACCGCTGTTAACACATTGTTAAGACCTTGGAAGAGGACTCGCGCAAAAAGAGAAACTTATTTTTTAGCTTAAGTTTCGCCGCCTAGATTTCTTTTAGCGCGTGATGTCCGATATCTGTCCGATATTGTTTAGCTGACCATTTGATGTCGTCCACCGCAGCGTAGGCTGCGTCGACGGCTTCGCGAAGCGTTTCGCCAGACGCGGTGACATTCAGCACGCGGCCACCATTGGCTTTTAACTTACCACAGTTTTTCCCGCGCCGCGTACCAGCTTGAAAGACAACGACGCCGTCGCGTTCATTGGCGGTCTCGACACCAGAGATGACGGTTCCTTTTTTATAGGCGCCTGGATATCCCTCGGCCGCCAGTACAACATTGGCGACAGGTTCGTTGAACCACGCAGGGGCCTCGACTGTATCTAATGTACCTGCATCCGTTGCGAGTAGGATCGGCAATAGGTCAGATTGCAGCCGGCGCATGATGACTTGGCATTCTGGATCACCGAAGCGGGCATTATATTCTATCAACTTCGGACCTTCTTCCGTGATCATCAACCCTGCGAAAAGGACGCCTTTGAACGGGTGGCCATCTTTCGCCATGCCATAAACAGTGGGTTGAATGATTTTCTCCATGACTGTCGTCAGGACTTCATCCGTGAAGACAGGGGCAGGGGAATACGCACCCATGCCACCTGTATTTGGGCCTTTATCGCCGTCAAAGGCGCGTTTGTGATCTTGCGCCGCGA
This sequence comes from uncultured Caulobacterales bacterium, assembly GCA_938040095.1. GTDB lineage: Bacteria > Pseudomonadota > Alphaproteobacteria > Caulobacterales > Maricaulaceae > Litorimonas. The sequence continues at coordinate 11,626 of CALHXF010000050.1, read as the reverse complement.
TGAGAGGGAGAGCAGTTTTGCCGTCGGAAATAGCAAAGAAACTGGCTTCTTGTCCGCGCATGAAATCTTCAATGACAACCGTTTCGGACGCATCACCAAATTTACCAGAGAAAAACTCGTCCAATTCAGTTTCTGCTTCTTTGAGTGTCTCGGGAATTACGACGCCTTTACCTGCGGCCAAGCCATCGGCCTTAAGCACATAGGGCGGGTTCATTGTCTTGAGATGAGCTTTGGCGGATTTAACATCTGTGAAAACACCGTATCCTGCCGTTGGGATTTCATACCGATCGCAGAAGGCTTTGGTGAAGGCTTTGGAGCTTTCCAATTGGGCGGCAGCTTGCGTTGGTCCGAAAACAGGGACACCTATATCTTCAAGCGCGTCAACAAGACCCATCGCGAGCGGTTGCTCTGGCCCTACAACGACCAGATCATAGGTTTCGCGTTGGATGAGGGCGAGTAGGCCGATCATGTCATCGGCGGCCACGTCGACAATATCTGCGACCTCTGCGATGCCTGCGTTTCCAGGGGCGCAATGTAGTGTTTTAACGTCTGGCGACTGTACCAATTTCCAAGCCAACGCATGTTCGCGTCCACCAGATCCGATAAGTAGGAGTTTCATAGCAAGTCTCGTGAAGCGGCAATCATAGAATGCGCCCCCTCTAGCGGGCGAAGACCGTCACCGCAATTGATCCCGTTGCACCTATCCACACGCAGATTTGATCCAAAAATGTCTTTGGTCCTCACATTTTCGTTTGATAGACCTGCTGTTTTCCGACTTGTCCAAAGCAAGTGCGGGGCGTAAAGCGTCGCCATGTCTGAACCTTCTAAATCAAAACCTGAAATCATTTGTTCAAAATCCCAAATGGTCGATTATTTGGCCGCAGGATCAAAGCCGAAAACTGACTGGCGCATTGGTACAGAGCATGAGAAAATCGGCTTCTCGACTAAGGATAACCTCCCGCTTCCCTATGAAGGTCCATGTTCGATTAAAGCGATGCTCGAAGGATTGCAGCGCTTTGATTGGGAACCTGTCTTCGAGAGCGGAAATCTCATTGCTCTGAAACGTGACGGGGCGTCTGTATCCCTAGAACCTGGCGGCCAGTTCGAATTATCTGGTGCGCCCCTTGAACATGTTCATCAGACCTGTGCCGAGGTGAGCCGTCACATGCGCGAAGTCCGCGAAGTTGCGGATGAAATGGGAGCGGCATTTCTTTCGCTCGGCTTCCGCCCTGATACGAAACTTGAAGACGTGCCTATCATGCCAAAGGGCCGATATAAAATCATGCGCGACTACATGCAGAAGGTCGGCACGATGGGTCGTGAAATGATGTTCCGTACCTGCACGGTTCAGGCGAATTTGGACTTCGGGTCCGAGTCAGACATGGTCAAGAAATTCCGCGTTAGTCTCGCGCTACAACCTATCGCGACAGCGCTTTTTGCGAACTCCCCGTTCACAGACGGGAAGTTGAATGGGTATAAATCGTTCCGCTCTCGCATTTGGATGGATACGGACCCAGATCGCACAGGAATGTTGCCCTTCGTCTTTGATGAAGGTTTCGGCTTTGAACAATATGTCGATTACGCGCTGGATGTGCCGATGTATTTCGTGAACCGAGGCGGTGAGTATTTGAACGCAGCAGGCAAGAGTTTCCGCAATTTTATCAATGGGAAATTAGACATCCTTCCAGGCGAAATCGCTACAATGCAGGACTTTGAAGATCATTTATCTGTCATTTTCCCTGAAGTGCGTCTCAAACAATTTTTGGAAATGCGCGGCTGTGATACGGGACATTGGGACGAGCTTTGCTCTATGCCTGCCTATTGGACGGGCCTGCTGTATGATCAGTCTGCCTTGGACGCCGCATGGGATATGGTCAAAGATTGGACTGCCGAAGAACGCCAAGCTTTACGCGATGAAGTGCCGATGCATGGATTACAAACCAAATTTCGCGGTATGACAATTAACGATCTTGCTAAACAAACACTAGAAATTTCTAGGGCAGGTTTGAATAGCCGTGCAATGTTGAATGCACATGGTGAAAATGAAACCATCTTCTTGCAAGACCTAGATGCGATGGTTGCAGCAAAACGATCAAATGCAGATCGATTGATTACAAAATTCAATCGCGAATGGTCAGGTGATATTTCACGGGCTTACAAAGAGTGCGTTTTTTAAACCGGTGAAAATTGGCCGATAGGATTAAGCGCGTTCGAACGACTGAATTGATGCTTTAAAATGTATCTGTGACCGCAATCGAGATACGTCGACCGCGTTTGCGTCGCGTCAACTCGCGGCGTAAAAACGCGCCATTACGCGTTCCATCGAATACGAAACGTTGGCGCTTGAACTCGAAATCTAAAACATTTTGTAGCTTCACCGACCATTGCATGCCCAACAAATCTTTATGAATAAAGGCAAGTTCGGCTTCTGGGCGGATGAGATCCTTTCGTCGAATTTCATCAATACGAAGGACATCGGATTCTCTACTTTGCTCTAATTCGCCTTCAATTGCGAAGGGTGTGCCATCAATATCCCAACGGGCCTGAATATCATATTCCCATAACGTCTGTCGGTTCCTAGCGCGTGTTTCTTGCGTGATGGTGTCTTCGATAGAACTATCTGCGAGTTTGCCATCAACCGATAAGCGTAAGCCTTTTAACATGTCATCCAGCACCCAAGTGAGCGACCCCTCAATGCCATAGACTTCGGCATTCGTGTCTAAATTTCCGGGGCCTTGTGTGCCGTCTTCAAAGAGCAATTGTTCGATGGGGTCTTCAATAATGTTGTAGAACACGCTGGCGCGTCCTGACAGTCCTGTTGGATTTTGTCGTTGAATTTCAAGCTCACTTTCCCAGCTCTGCTCGGGGGATGTGCGATTGCCACGACTAGCGGTGCCTTCGGCGAGGCTGACGGTTGAGACAAATGTTCCGAAGTCAAGTTGCCCGACGCTGCGTTCAATCTCCCCTCGCAATGTCCATTGCTCATTCAAAACATATGAGGCACTGAATAGGCCCTTGGGGCGAAAAAATGTGCTTGCCGATTGATCATCTAGAACATCATCAATCTTGGAGTATTCTGCACCAATTGACGCTTGTAGGTTTGTTTTATCGTTCAAAGCCCAACTGCGGGACAGGTTGCCTTGTAGGCGGTCTTCCTCGACTTGAACGGCAGTTTCTGAAACCTCGCCATCATTCTCTGAAAGTTCAGTCTCAGATTCCAGTACATTTACGGCACCTTCCAAAGAAAGGGCCCAGTCCGAACTCTCGCCTGTCTTCCATGAATATTCGGCGCGGGAGATATATTCGGTTCCAGTGTCATCTCGAAGGAATAATTGCGTGATTTGTCCTGGGGCTCCATCGTCGAATGTAAAGGCACTCTTTTCATTTCGGCTTTGTAAACCGTGCAGGCCGATAAGTTTCAATCGGCCGTTGCGCCCGATTGTCGGTATATCAAAGCTATAATCACCGCTGATTTCATATCCGGCACGATCTTCACCATTTTCGACAACCGATGCGCCAGAGAGAGCGTCAGATGTTCGATCAGAAAAGGTTTCTTGGAGAAGAATGTTTTCATTCCGTCTGTTCCCTGAAAGGTTCAAATTCCCAACATGTCCATTTTCACGCAAGAGGGTGAGGTTGACGGCGAGGCTAGGACGTTGCGTGTTAAAGCCTACTTTTTCAACACGGTCTTGCGAGACATCGCCATTTGCGTCGAAAAATGTTTCGTCACCATCTTCTGTGAAAACGAATTGTCCAAAGTTCACACTGGCAACAGCTTCTAGCTGTCCGCGCTTGGCAGAGAAACTGAATCCACCATCCCCCAGTTGGGGTTGCGAACCTTCTTCAAAGCGCAACGCGTAGTTCCAGCTGCCTGAGAGCTCACCTGTTTTGGCAACAATATTTGCGACTTGGCCAGAGAGCCCCGGAATATCTAATGTTGCGCCATCAACGATTTCGATTTGAATGACATTATCTGCTGGGATGCGTCTCAGAATTTGGTTCGCACCCGATGATTTGGATGACGGGCGACGTCCATTGATCAGGATGTTTAATGAGGCTTGCCCAAACCCACGTTCGCCACCGTCTCCACCTCGAATTTCAAATCCAGGCAAAAGTGACACCATATCTGCAGCCGTAAGAGGCGCGAATTTGGTAAAGTAATCAGGGGCATAAACTTCACGCGGCGTTTCATCAGTTGTCGAAACGGGAAGCGCGTCTGAGTTGACAGAATCCACGACTGGGGATGAAATTTGTCCAAAGGCAGGCGTTACCGCAAAAAATGCAGATGAAAACACCAAAGATATCGGAAGAATACGACTCAAGACTTTACCCCAGTTTAGCCACCCAAATGGCCCAGCGTTGCGATCTAGTCTACCTGCGCGATTAGCTCAACCCTTCACATTCTCGTGGGATATTTTTTGGTTAAGAAAACATGCACCGCGTTGCGTCGAGACGGCGGCTGTGCGAAGTGTCGATCAAAGCGCTGCTAGGACCTAGAGTTTTCAGGCGGGCATGAAAAATTAAAAGGGGATTTCAATGGCTGAAGCGCCGAATTTAACGACAGTGGGGGCTGGTGATAAAGCCTTTTTCGGTCATCCAAAGGGTCTGCAGACCCTTTTCTTGACGGAGATGTGGGAACGCATGAGCTATTACGGCATGCGGGGATTACTTGTTCTCTTTATGACGGCAGCGATCGCTGAGGGTGGGCTTGGTATCGGCACGGCAACCGCCGTTGCGATTTATGGTCTCTACACAGCTTCGGTTTATTTCATGGGTCTTCCAGGGGGGTGGATTGCTGACCGTCTTATCGGTAGTCAAAAAGCCATTTGGTATGGTGGTATCGTTATTATGTGCGGTCATATCGTACTCGCGATACCGAATGATAAAACATTTTTCCTCGGACTAATCATCGTTGTTCTCGGCACAGGCCTCTTAAAGCCAAACATCTCCGCTGTGGTTGGTCAGCTCTACAAGTCTGAGGATAAACGCCGCGATAGTGGTTACGCACTTTATTACATGGGTATCAACATAGGCTCATTTATTGGCTACACAGTTTGTGGGTACCTTTATGAAAGTAATGGCATTCACTGGGCCTTTGGGGCGTCGGCTATCGGTATGGCGCTGGGCTTGCTCTATTTCTGGAAGACGCAAGCTAGTTTACACGGAGCGGGAGACGCACCAGCGGCGCCTCTTTCCGAAAAAGCTCAGAAATCAAGTTGGTCTGTTATCGGTCTGTTTTTGATTACAGTGGCTGCTGTCACGGCCCTCCTGATGAGTGGAACGGTTAGTTTTGATCCAATTGCTGCGTCTAAATTTGTTGCAGTTTTCTTTCTCATGACATTTGTCGTCTACTTCCTTTGGGTTTATTTGCTTGGGAACTTAAACTCTGTCGAGAAAAAGGGCATGTTGGCCTTCCTTCTGATCTGTGTCGCATCCACGATGTTCTGGTCAGGGTTTGAGCAAGCAGGGTCGTCTCTGAACTTGTTCGGTCAAGATTTTACAGATCGTTCAATCGGCGGATTTGAAATACCGACGACTTGGCTGCAAAATGCAAACCCGTTCTTCATTATCACGCTGACTCCTTTGTTCGCGTTATTCTGGATATGGCTTGGTAAGAGGATGATTACGCCAGGTTATGGTCTTAAGTGCGGCGTTGGTCTTATCATAATGGGGCTTGGATTTGTCGTCATGATTTTTGCTGCGCACGCCGCGGCAGGAGGTAAAGTCGCAATCTTCTGGTTGGTTCTAACCTATTTCCTACATACCGTTGGCGAACTGGTTCTTAGCCCGATTTCGTTGTCGGCTGTCAGTAAGCTGTCTCCACCGCGTTTCTTGGGTCAAATGATGGGATTGTTCGTTCTAACGTATTCTATGGGTAATATCGTGGCTGGCCTGTTGGCTGGTGGTTTCGATCCAGAAAACGTTGCTGAAATGCCAGCTCTCTTCACAATGATCGCGACATTTGCGATTGGCGTAGGTGCTGTGGTGCTCCTCGTCGGAATGTTCACCAAGGGTTGGGAACGGGACGTTGAAGTTGCGAATGCAAAAGCTTCCTCCGAGGGCTAAAGTTTAGCTAAATAGAAAAAGAAAAAGCCCGCTCAATTGAGCGGGCTTTTTTATTATTTGGTTTAGGGTGCGGGCCAGTTGGTCCGCCTGCGCTTATGCGCAGTGAGTAAAAACACCGCTACAGCCCCTCCCTTACGGTCGAAACGGGTGTTTTTACGATTAGCGCTTCATCAACATCCCAAGGATGTCGTCCATCGAACTGCCGTCGCCGTCGGCGTCGAGCATTTTGCCTAACATGCCGAGACCTGATTGATGGGCTTGGCTAGCTTGTTGTTGCATTTGCTGTTGCTGACGACGTGCGCCGCCACCGCCGAGGAGTCCGCCAAGAAGACCGCCGAGGCCGCCTTTAGATTGACCGCCACCTGTAAGCTGTTGCATCGCCATTTGCGCGATCATGCCTTGCAGGCCACCGCCGCTTTGGCCTTGGGCTTGATTAAACATGCCTGCGCCTTGTGTTTGTTTCCCAAGAGAGCCCATCGCCATCATCGCAACCATCGGCAGCATTTTCTTCAAGATATCTACTGGGACACCAGATTGTTCGGATGCTCGTCCTGCGACTGCACGGCTTACGTCCTTCGAGCCAAACAAATGGCCCAAGATTCCGTTACCTTCAGCAACCGCTTCAGGGCGACCTAGGTTGGCTGGGTTTTCCAAATATTGGTCATGTGATCCATTTTGCAACGCACCAAGAAGACCCGCAAGGCCTTGTGGTGAGGCTGAGTTTTGTTTCAAGCCTGATGAGATCGCTGGCAAAAGAGCGGCAAGGGCGCTTTGGCTTTGCTGTTCGTTCAACCCAAATTGACTTCCGAGCTGCTGCGGGGCTTGGCCGCCTGCTGCGCTCATAATCATTTCCATCATGTTCATACCCATGTCCGTACTCCTATCGGTTTCGTGGTTTGCCCACTCTATGTAGGAAAGATTGGACGCGCGCGAGTAAGATTCTGGATTTTATGAAATAGCGTTTAGTTTGTGTTCATGATTGAAGAGTGCGGTGTTGCGACAGTTCAGACGATCACACGAAGTACATGGCGTATTCTGGTAGCTTACTACAAATCCACAAGAGGGCGATGCTCACACCAATCAGCGCTTTAAAGAACTTTGTTCCGAAGCCTACGGTTTTCGATGCAAGACTTTGCCATGAGGTGAGCGCCCAATACGCCCCCAATGCCAAACTGATGGACGAAAGATACGCAAAGCTCTCATTCACTGAGGTGAGATTTACATAGGCTGAAGGCCTATATGGCATAGCTTCAATATCTGTAACAAATGGCCCAAGTTGCATGCCTTGCGTGATCCCAAAGATCAGAACAAATCGAAGGACAATGAGAAGCATAGCAAAGAGGATCGTGAGTAGGACCATGTCATGCGTCGAAACCGAGCGACTATGAATTGATCTGCGTTCTCTCGTAGCGCGTCGGATATCCCAGCGATAAATAGGCTAGACTGTCATCCTTAAGATATGGGTATGAAGCCTTTCGGCTGCAAATTATGCTTTAAACCGCACTTCCGCCGACGGTTAGGTTTTCAACATAAAGGCTAGGTTGTCCAACGCCGACGGGGACGCCTTGGCCTGCTTTACCGCAAACACCGATGCCTGGGTCGAGGGCCATATCATTTCCGACGTGGCGGATTTGCGTTAGAACCGTGGGTCCATCACCAATTAAAGTGACGCCTTTGAGAGGTTCTCCGACCTTACCATTTCTGACGCGGTAGGCTTCTGTGCATTGGAAGACGAATTTTCCGCTGGTGATGTCGACCTGTCCGCCACCAAAGTTGGTGGCGTAAATACCATCATCAAGTTCGGCCAACATTTCGGCAGGATCACGCTCGCCGCCCAACATAAATGTATTGGTCATGCGAGGCATGATGGAATGCGCGAAACTCTCGCGGCGTCCATTGCCAGTGGGTTCCACCCCCATGAGACGTGCATTCTGGCGATCTTGCATGAAGCCAACTAAAATGCCGTCCTCAATTAGCGTCGTGCGGCCTGTTGGTGTGCCTTCGTCATCTATTGTTAGGCTGCCGCGACGTCCTGCGATCGACCCATCGTCGACAACTGTAACGCCGGGGGAGGCGACTCGTTCACCGAGCATGCCCGCAAATGCGGAGGTGCCTTTACGGATGAAGTCGCCTTCTAATCCGTGGCCCATGGCTTCGTGCAAGAGAATGCCCGGCCAACCTGGGCCAAGTACGACGTCCATTTGACCTGCGGGTGCGGGAACGGCCTCCAAGTTGACTTGGGCTTGTCGCAGCGCTTCGCGGGCCAAAGGCTTCCAGAACTCTGGATTAATATAGCCGTCATAGGGTTCGCGTCCGCCAGCCCCAGCAAATCCTGTTTCGCGGCGGCCGTCTTTTTCTGCCGTGATCATAATGTTCAGGCGAACGAGAGGCCTGACATCGTCATAGCGTTCACCGCCCGCGCGCAGGATTGAGATCGCACGACGATTGGCGCTCATGGAGGCCGTGACTTGCACGACTTGAGAGTCCAGTGCGCGGCAGAACGCGTCGATTTCCTGCAACAGTTCAACCTTAACACCAAAACCTGGTGCGGCAACGGGGTCAATGTCGGGGTAAAGCGCCGTATTCGTCCGACGCGGTGAGGGCGCGGCTGTGCCGTCATAACCTTGTTTGGACAGGCTCACAGCTTTAACGGCCCGTGATAAAGATCCATCTGAAAGTTCGGTGGATTGCGCGAAACCTGATGTTTCGCCTGCAACGCAACGTAGTCCAAAGCCGCGTGACGTATCAAAACTTGCAGTTTTCAACCGTCCGTCATCGAAGGTGAGCGATTCGGAGGCGGAGCGTTCGACGAAGAGCTCTCCGTCATCTGCACCTCGAAGCGCTTCATTTAGCTGATCTTGGGCTTTTCTAGCGTCGAGAGCACTGTCATCAAATACGAAATCAGTCATGCAAACTTTCCGAGTTTGTAAATCTTGCGCAAAACAATGCGGGATTCACTGTTATAGGACTTTATCTAAGCGCTCTCTCGCTATAGACAACCGCCCAAATGCGACAATTCGTGCTGGATTACTTTCGAGACATCTTGGCGTCAGCCGCATATATGAGTTTGACATAGGCGCGTGGGTCCTACCACCGCCAGAAAATGAGTAAGAGGGCCGGATGAAGTCTCCACGTAACAACACGACGATCATTGCTGCAGTTGCAGCGATTGTGATCGCTTTAGTGACCTTCATAGGTCTCGTCACGGTCGGTCTCGGCGGTGAGCGCGGTATGGGCATGCCAGTAGAAGGTGGGTATTTCCTGCAAGCTGCGGCGACACCCGTTATGGAAGACCTGACGACGGTTCATAACATGGTGTTCTACTGGATTTCTGGTATCACAGCCTTGGTGATGGCGTTGATGGTCTTCATTATGATCCGTTTCCGTGAAAAAGCGAACCCAGTTCCTTCCAAAACAACGCATCATGTCGGCCTAGAAGTCGTCTGGACAATCGCTCCTGTTTTGGTCCTGTTGTTCATTGCGGTTCCGTCCATGCAACTCCTCTATTTCCAAGATAAACTGCCTGAGACAGAAATGACGATTAAAGCTGTTGGGAACACATGGAACTGGTCGTACACTTACCCCGACCTCGAAAACATCGAAGAAATTATCTCGAACCCGCTGGATAAGGTTCAAGCCGCTGCACAAGGTAAGCCTTATCTCTTGGGCACCGATGGGCAACTTGTTGTTCCTGTCGATACCAATGTGAAAGTCCTCGTGACATCCATCAACAATATGCACAGTTGGACGGTTCCAAGCTTTGGTATCAAGATGGACGCCGTTCCAGGCATCATCAACGAAACATGGTTCCGCGCGACACGCGAAGGTGTCTTCTACGGTCAGTGTTCTGAAATTTGCGGCATCAAACATTATTATATGCCAATCGAAGTCAATGTCGTGTCCAAAGCCGAATATGCGCGCTGGGTTGCCAATGACGGCGCCTTCACGACGTCAGTTGCACAAATCAATATGGGCAGCGGTCAAACCGCGGCTCAGAAATAGGAGAGAGAACAATGGTTGCACTCCCCGGAGATAACATTCCTGCTGAAGCTTCTGGCTACGCGGATGATGATAAGCCTAAGTTCTTTGCGCGTTGGTTCTATTCAACCAACCATAAAGACATCGGTACACTTTACCTGATCTTTGGTATCATCGCAGGCCTCATAGGCGGTTTCCTGTCCTTTATGATGCGTATGGAGTTGGCTGAACCTGGCATTCAGTGGTTCTCAAGCGAGCATCAGTATCTCGTCTATGTCTCAATGCATGGTCTGATTATGATTTTCTTCATGGTTATGCCTGCCTTGATCGGTGGGTTTGGTAACTGGTTCGTCCCGATTATGGTCGGATCGCCAGATATGGCCTTCCCACGTATGAATAACTTGTCTTTCTGGCTCTTGCCGACAGCGTTGATTTGTTTGTTGATAAGTTTTGTGGTGCCAGGGAGCGCGAGCGGAAATGGCTTTGGGGGGAGCTGGGTTATGTACCCGCCGCTCTCGACCACCGGGTCCCCGGGACCCGCGTTTGACTTCATTATTATTGGCCTTCTAGCTGCAGGTTTCTCCTCTATCTTTGGTGCGATTAACTTCATCACGACTATCCTGAATATGCGTGCCCCTGGCATGACATTGCATAAGATGCCGTTGTTCGCTTGGGCGATGCTTGTCACGGCATTCTTACTGCTATTGGCTCTGCCTGTTCTTGCAGCGGCTTTATTCATGCTCTTCACGGACCGTATTGACGGCGGAACTGGATTCTTTGATCCTGCGCGTGGCGGTGACCCACAAATGTTCCAGCATCTGTTTTGGTTCTTTGGTCATCCAGAAGTCTACATCATGATCTTGCCTGCCTTCGGTATCGTGTCACACATCATCTCGACCTTCTCGAAGAAGCCAATCTTTGGTTATCTCGGAATGGCCTATGCGATGGTCGCGATTGGCGTCGTTGGCTTCGTCGTTTGGGCGCATCACATGTATACCGTTGGTATGGATGTGAACTTGAAGGCTTACTTCCTTGCCGCAACGCTCGTGATTGCGGTGCCGACTGGGGTAAAAATCTTCTCATGGCTAGCGACGATGTGGGGCGGTTCAATCCGTTACTCAATCCCGATGCAGTGGGCTTTGGCTTTCATCTTCCTCTTCGTTGTTGGTGGTGTAACGGGTGTTATGCTCGCTAATGCGGGTGTGGACGCTTATCTCCATGATACATATTATGTCGTGGCCCATTTCCATTACGTTCTTTCGATGGGTGCGGTCTTTGGTATCTTTGCGGGCTTCTACTATTGGTTCGGCAAGATGTTCGGTGTTCAGTACAACAAATGGTTGGCTGGCGCTCACTTCTGGCTGTTCTTTATCGGCGTGAACGTCATCTTATTCCCTCAGCATTTCTTGGGTCTGAACGGTATGCCACGTCGCTACATAGATTATCCTGAAGAATTTGCGATCTGGAACCAAGTCTCATCATTTGGTGCATTTATTACACTCGCCGGTGTTGCCTTCTTCTTCTTGATGTTGATCGAAGCGCTACTCATCACGCGACGCCGGGTTGGTGACAATTATTGGGG
>CALHXF010000049.1 GCA_938040095.1 uncultured Caulobacterales bacterium | reverse complement strand
GGAATGGCCCCAATACGGTCTCCCCTCCCACGGAATCCAACAATTTCGTTGCAATAGACGCACTATGGATTGCAGGCATCACCAGAACATTCGCAGAGTCAGTCAAGCGCGAGAACGGATAGGTCAGCATATGCATCGGATCGAGCGCTACATCCGCAGCAATGTCGCCTTCATATTCAAAATCGACATCTCGCTCATCAAGGATTTTCACCGCATCGCGGACCTTCTGCATCCGTTCCCCAACAGGGTTGCCGAATGTGGAATAAGACAAGAAAGCCACGCGAGGCTCAAAGCCAAATTCACGGGCAAAATTCGCCGTGGATTCTGCGATATTAGCGAGATCCCAAGCATCGGGAAGCTCGGTCACATTTGTATCTGCGATAAAGAGCGTTTGCCCTTTATTCACAACAACCGAAACGCCCATCGTCCGCTCTTCTGGACGGTGATCCAAGACAAGGCGCACATCACGCAGAACCACATCGTAGGATCGCGTGACACCCGAAACCATCCCATCGGCCAAACCATGTTGCAGCAACAAGGCCGAGAAGACGTTCCGGTCATTATTGACAAGACGTTGCGCGTCCCGACGTAGGAAGCCTTTACGCTGTAATTTGTTATAGAGATATTCCGTAAATTCTGCATTTCGATCGAACAAGCGTGCGTTCAAAACCGTCAAGCTTTCTGGGTTTTCGACGCCCAACAATTTCATATTATCATAGATTGGCTTTTCACGACCGATAAGAATAGCTTTACCAAGACCCCGTTGCTGGAAGCTTTGGGCGGCACGGATAACGGCAGGTTCTTCGCCTTCGGCAAAGACAATTGTTTTAGGTTCTTCTTGGACAGACGCCGAAATGCCTTGCAGGATGGCCGCAGTCGGGTCCTGACGACGGGCGAGCGATTTCTTATACGCATCCATGTCTTCGATTGGCTTCCGCGCGACACCTGTGTCCATCGCGGCTTGCGCGACATAGGGCGGAATTTCAGAAATCAAACGTGGATCGAATGGCGCTGGGATAATATACTCAGGGCCATATTTTGGGCGATTGCCGTGATAGGCCGCCGCGACTTCTTCTGGAACATCTTGGCGGGCCAAATCAGCTAGCGCATGCGCGCATGCGAGTTTCATTTCTTCATTCACATTGCGGGCCCGTACATCGAGCGCGCCGCGGAAAATATATGGGAAACCCAGCACATTATTGACTTGGTTGGGATAGTCAGATCGCCCTGTCGCAATAATCGCATCATCACGCACGGCTTTAATGTCTTCGGGTAGAATCTCCGGATCGGGGTTAGCCATCGCAAAGATGATCGGGTTTGGGGCCATCGACTTGACCATGTCTTGCGACACGATCCCAGCGGCGGACAGGCCAAAGAAGACGTCCGCGCCGACCATGGCTTCTTCGAGTGTTCTCAACTCGGTATCGATGGCATGTGGAGCTTTCCACTGATCCATATATTCCGTGCGGCCCTTGTAGATCACACCACGGCTATCGAGCACGATTGCGTTTTCATCTTTGACACCAAGATGCTTGACGAGGTTCAGCACAGAGAGACCCGCTGCGCCAGCGCCAGACAAGACGAGTTTAATGTCTTCAAATTTCCGACCTGTAAGGTGACAAGCATTGATCAAGCCAGCCGTTGCGATAATCGCTGTGCCGTGTTGGTCATCATGAAAAACAGGAATGTCGAGCAAATCGCGTAATTGCGATTCAATAATAAAGCACTCTGGAGAACCAATATCCTCGAGGTTAATCCCGCCGAATGTATTCCCGAAGCGTTTTACGCATTCGATAAAGGCTTCCGCACCTTCTTCTTCAACTTCAATATCGAAACTATCGATATCGGCGAAGCGTTTGAACAGGACAGATTTACCTTCCATGACCGGCTTTGATGCCATCGCGCCCAAATTCCCAAGGCCCAAAATTGCCGTGCCGTTGGAGATCACCGCGACCATGTTCCCTTTGGAGGTATAGTCGTAAACTGTGTCTGGATCTTTGGCGATAGCTTCAACTGGAACAGCAACGCCAGGACTGTAAGCGAGTGAAAGATCGCGTTGCGTGGCCATTGGTTTGGTGGGTTGTAGGGCTAGTTTGCCAGGGGTCGGATGGGAATGAAAGCGAAGCGCTTGTTCATCCGTGATAAATGACTTTTTAGGTGGGCGAGGTGTAAGCTTTTTCATGATGATCTCCGCCGGGTGAACTGCAGTCGCGAACAGCCGGTTTGTGATTGTTTTTCACACGCCATAGCGAGCGCGCGTTTCGACATAATGTCGTGCTGATAACCGTCTCTTTTCTTCGCATGTGAACTGCAGTCGCGAACACAGGCTGATTGAAAAGCCGAGATGGCTCGAAGGGTGTTTAACCTTTTAAGAGGCTTCTTCAACGTTAAATCAAACGCCCTCTCGATATGGTTAGACAGCATTGAGATCAAAAATCGCCCGCCCTTGCACCGCACTGCAGCGGCAATGACCAAAAAATGTGCATATTCACAGCTTTTCACTGTCTAGACCCGAACTCGTTCGTGACTCTCTCGACTCTCTTCAACGCCAAAGGCATTCAGATCAGGAACAGCACCATGCAACATAGCGGAGTTTGCCATGAAAAAGATCGAAGCCATTATTAAGCCGTTCAAGTTGGACGAAGTCAAAGAAGCCCTCCAAGGTGTCGGCCTGCAAGGCATGACCGTCGTCGAAGCCAAAGGCTTTGGACGTCAGAAGGGCCACACTGAACTCTACCGTGGCGCAGAATATGTCGTAGACTTCCTTCCAAAGCTAAAGCTCGAACTCGTTGTGGCCGACGAACAAGTCGAAGCCGCACTGGAAGCCATTCAAACAGCCGCCAAGACCGGGAAAATCGGCGACGGCAAAATCTTTGTGTCTACAGTCGAACAAGCCATCCGTATTCGTACAGGTGAAACAGGCGATACAGCACTTTAAATCATAATATCTGACCACCAATGCACATAGGGAAAACCGATATGTCAGACGCTACTACTCAGCTTCTCAAAAAAATTAAGGACGAAGATATAAAGTTCGTCGATCTGCGCTTTACCGATCCCAAAGGTAAAATGCAGCATGTGACCTTCCATTCCGATCTTGTCGACGAAGACTTGTTTCAAGACGGCACTATGTTTGATGGCTCGTCCATCGGCGGTTGGAAAGACATCAATGAGTCTGACATGGTCCTTTTACCAGAAGCCAGCACAGCCAAAATGGACCCGTTCTTTCAGCAAGACACACTTGCCGTCTTCTGTGACGTCCTCGAGCCAGACACAGGTGAAGCCTACAACCGTGACCCACGTGGCACGGCCAAAGCTGCCGAAAATTATATGCGCTCTGCCAAAGTTGGCGACGAAGTTTATTTCGGCCCAGAAGCTGAGTTCTTTGTCTTTGATGATGTCCGTTGGGACACAGCCCAGAACGTGACGGGTTACTCCATCGACTCCTCCGAAATGGATCAGAACACCGGCACAGAATATGCTGGCGGTAACATGGGTCATCGCCCGGGTCCAAAAGGCGGTTACTTCCCTGTCCCGCCTGTTGATACGGCCCAAGACATGCGCGGCGAAATGCTGTCGATCATGGACGAGCTTGGCCTTCGCCCTGAAAAGCATCATCATGAAGTCGCACCCGCGCAGCACGAATTAGGAATGCAGTTCGATACGCTTCTAACGATGGCTGACAACATGCAGCTTTATAAATACATCGTGCACAATGTAGCACACGCCTATGGCAAGACAGCGACCTTCATGCCGAAGCCGATGCACAATGACAACGGCACAGGCATGCACGTGCATATGTCAATCTGGAAAGACAAGAAGCCTCTTTTCGCGGGTGACCAATATGCAGGTCTCTCTGAAAATTGCCTCCACTACATCGGCGGCATCATCAAACATTCCAAAGCGATCAATGCCTTCGCAAATGCGTCCACAAACTCCTACAAGCGTTTGGTCCCGGGTTTCGAAGCCCCTGTTATGCTCGCCTATTCTGCTCGTAACCGCTCTGCTTCGATTCGTATTCCTTGGACAGCGTCACCAAATGGTAAGCGCCTCGAAGTCCGTTACCCTGACCCAGCGGGTAACCCGTACCTCACATATACGGCGCTCCTCATGGCGGGCCTCGACGGTATTAAGAACAAGATCCATCCTGGCGACCCAATGGATATGGACCTCTATGAGCTGTCTCCTGCAGAAGCGTCCAAAGTTCCACAAGTCTGTGGTTCCCTACGCGAAGCTCTAGAATCCCTTGATGCAGACCGTGGCTTCCTCAAGGCTGGCAACGTGTTTGATGATGACCAAATCGATGCCTATATCGAATTGAAAATGGAAGAGGTTCACCGCCTCGCGATGCATCCGCATCCAGTTGAATTCGACATGTATTACAAATGCTAGGCTTTCAACCACGCTAATTAGAAAAGCCGCTCAAGTGATTGAGCGGCTTTTTTTATGTTTAAATTTAATGCGCCTCGCATGACATCGTCTGCAAGGCGCATTTAAAAGCTATCTCGGCAGTCTACTTTGCGGCTTCGGCTTCTACCGCTTCCATGACGCGCAACAGGTTTCCGCCCCATATTTTTCCGATCTCGGCTTCGGAATATCCGCGCGCGACGAGTTCCGCTGTGACGTTCTGCGTTTCGGACGCATCCTGCCAGCCCGCGACACCGCCGCCGCCGTCAAAATCTGAGGCGATGCCTACATGATTGATACCGGCAATTTTCACAGCATGGTCAATATGGTCGACGAAATCTGCAACGGTGGCTTCGGGTGCCATCGCCGTGATCAATGCGCGACGCGCTGTATAGGCCGCTCCGATAACGGGATCATTGCGGTCTTGGTTCAGGTATTCTGCATCCAAGGTTTTGCGAGCGGCGGCCTGTTCTGCGGTTGGGACTTTTACATAGGCTCCCAAGGCGACCATTTGGGCCACGCCATTCACCTCAGCGATTTTGCGGAGCTGTTCATCGTCCAAATTTCGCGCGCTTTCCGCAACGGCTTTCACGCCAGAATGGGACGCGATGATTGGCGCGCGGGAGAGGTCCGCCGCCTGCATCATCGTCTCTTTGCCCGTGTGCGAGACGTCAACCATGATCCCCGCTTTATTTAGTTGATCGACGAGATCCCGTCCCGCAGGCGAAAGGCCATTCCATTTCGGTCCACTGTCGCGTTCAGGATGCGGATTGGAGCTATCGCCGAATTGGTTATGTCCAAAATGGGTAAGGCCCATATAACGAACACCTAAGGCTTGCCACATCGCCACATTATTGAATTCCGCGGCACCCGCCTTGTCCTGCATTCCTACCATTTCAGCCGTTAAACCGAGAGGATAGGCATTTTCCATCCCAACTAGGACCGCATGTTTGCCTGCCTTAACCAACTTACGAACGTCAGCAGCAGTTGTCGCTAACCCTACATTCTCTTTGTTTTGATCAGCCATATACCGAATTGCACCAATTCGCGTGGAGGCAATGTCAAAGGCGGCTTTGTAACCTTCATCCGTCAACGGGCCCTGCGGCGTGTAAACAATCCAGAAGCCGCTATCGAGTTTACCCTCCGCGAGCTTCGGCAGATCAACTTGCAGCTCTGTTTCGCCCGACGGGTCGATCTCTTTCATATAGGTCAAGGGAATGTCGATATGCGTGTCGAGCGTTAGCGTACGGTCATGCACGGCGGGGACATCGGCGGGCGTTAGTGTCTTTGGACCACAGGCCGAGAGGAGAAGCGCCGTCGTTAGGCCGAGGGTTACGGGCTTAAATTTGAGGGTAAATGTCATGGCGGGGAAAGCTCCTGAAATGGGTCGTCATCCCCGCCATAGTTATGCGGCCCTCGCAGGAATGCAAAGGCCAAATTTTGAACCGTTATAAGGTCACGTCATAGACGCTCGCAATTTCAGCACGGCCCGCCAGTAAGACCTTGCGCGCGGCAGCCTGATCTGGACCGCGAAACCTGTCTAGGTTCGCTTCAATTTGTGCGTCATCTATGCCCGCAATCAGTTCCCGAAATCGCGCATAAAACCGCGCTTCATCTTCTGGGGTTGGGGGCGGCATATCCTCATAACGCGTATATTTAGGGTTTTTATCGGGAATTTCCGCTTCAATTTTCACGAGCTTCGCCCGTTCAATCCGCAAGCGCGTTTCCAGCAATTGGTCTTGTAAGGATTGGGTTGAGGTTTTTGTTGGAACCTTCCCTTTGAGGCAGGAACTATTTAAAAAATGCGAGGGGCGTGTCATGGCAGGTCCATATATTTGAGGATGGGAGAAAGTGGCGCAGCCGTTTCGTCCCACTGCCCTCATTTTCTCAATGAGAACCAGCCGAGGCGATAACATCCTGCTAATAGGACTGTCCGCAAGGTCAGCACTCGCGATGGAGTACCGAAATAGAAAAGTTATTTTACGCAGGCGTTAACCTCGCGGCAGCGGTTTTTGTTGAAACGGTAACGGCTGGTCATAGTTACGCGTCGGAGTCTGCCTTCCAGACCCGGACACGCAATGTCGTGCGCTCGATTCAAAAGGCCCGGCACAGTTCAGGTTCGTACCCTGAATGCTCAACCCCACCGTCCTCTGACCAACAAACCACGATCGATTGCCTGTCCATGTCATCGGAACCATTTAAACATAGGGCACAAATCGAGAGTGTGGATCATGTTGTTTTAAAGTGCGATTTCGTGGGGGATCGCGGGCGCCTTAAGCGAGGACGGACCTTCACGCCGCAGTCTCTTGGGGGTGACTTAACGCATCACAAAGCTGGATCTCTTGGCGGCATCTCGGTTTCTTCACGGAACAAATACCGAAATCAACGCGGATATATCATGCAT
>CALHXF010000048.1 GCA_938040095.1 uncultured Caulobacterales bacterium | reverse complement strand
GTTAAAAGATGATAACGAAGCGCGGTGAGTGACCCGAATGAATAGCCAATCACAGCATGAGGTTCCGCCTGTAAATGCGTCATCAACGCGACCTGATCACGCGCCACCGCGTCCCTTGGCCAAGAGCGCGCGTCATCCCTGACTTGCGACGCCCCATGTCCACGTAGGTCGGGTGCAATCACGCGATACCCCGCATCCGCAAATGACTCCACGATGCCTGTGTCGACAAAGTTGTGCTGGGCCGAGGAAGAAAACCCATGCAGCAACAGAAGCACAGGCCCGTTCCCGCGCTCAAGATAGCTGATCGATTGACCGTCGAACGACGCATAAGACTGGCGGTTAGTTTCGAATGTCTGAATGGATTGAATGATGCTCGGCGGTGATTGCTCGGCCTGCATTTGACAGGCCGAAAGCGTAACAAGACCGCCGCAGATGAGACCTAATTTTCTAAAGATATTCATGCCAGTTAAATGCGACTTGCCTCTCGAATGTAAAGACAAAATCATCTACACCTCCGATATGACACGTACATTGCTCCTCCTCACAACATCCGCTCTTCTCTTGGGGGCCTGCAAAAGCGTTGCCCTTGCGCCCTCATCCGCGCAAATGGAGGCCCCAAAAATCGCCACAACCGCTGCGCCAAAAACAGGCATGGTCGCCGCGGCCAACCCACTCGCGACAGAAGCGGGATTGAAAGTTCTGCGCGCAGGCGGATCAGCCGTTGATGCCGCGATTGCCGTACAAGCCACATTAGGTCTGGTCGAGCCGCAATCTTCTGGCCTCGGGGGTGGTGCATTCATGGTGCTCTATGATCCGAAGACGGTGAAAGTCTGGGCCTATGATGGACGCGAAGAAGCGCCAAAGGGGGCAACGGCCACGATGTTCCAAGACGCGACAACGGGTAAACCCCGCAGCTATTTTGAACGCGTCGGGTCTGGACAAGCCACAGGCGCACCTGGCGCGATTGTCATGCTGCATAAGGCTCATCAGGACTACGGCTCAAACGAATGGGGCACACAATTCGACAGTGCTATCAAGTTAGCAGAAGACGGTTTCCGCGTCAGTCCTCGCCTTGCAGGATTGATCACACGCTTCGGCGGATACATCCTCAAGAATGACCCCAATACACGCGATTATTTCTTCACGGAAGAAGGCGCGCCGATTCCTGAAGGCTTCCTCCGCGATAACAAACCTTATGCCGAGACCTTGCGGGCACTGGCAGAAAACCCACGCGCTCTCCTCGAAGGTCCTATCGCAGAAGACATCATCGCCGCGACACGGATGGAACCTTTTCCGGGCACGTTGAGCCTCTCCGATATGGCGACCTATCAACCGCGCAAAGCCGAAGCGCTCTGCTCAGATTATCGCGGCCACGCAATTTGCGGTGCGCAACCACCCGCCAGTGGCGGCGTCGCAGTCCAGTCCATTCTCGGTATTTTGGAAAATTTCGATATGACGGAAATTGGCGAAACAGCTCAAGGCTGGCATACCTTTGCAGAGGCGAGCTTTCTGGCTTACGCTGACCGCGATAAATATGTCGCCGACCCGAAATTCGTCGACGTTCCCGTAACGGAAATGCTGGATAAAGCTTACCTCAAGTCACGCGCTAATTTGATCTCTGAGACTGCCGTCATAGAAAATGTTACGGCTGGAAACCCCGTCGCTTTCGCGCGCGGGAAGGATGCGACACCAGATAATCCTGGGACGTCCCATTTTACAGTCGTCGATAAAGACGGCCTGACCGTGTCCATGACCACCACCGTCGAAGGCGCTTTTGGCAGCCAACGTATGGTGCGCGGGTTCTTGTTAAATAATCAGCTGACAGATTTTTCCGCGCTCGAGAAAGATGCTGACGGCGTCTTAATCGCCAATCGCGTAACGGCAGGCAAACGCCCCCGCAGCTCCATGAGCCCGCATATTGTGTTCGCACCGAATGGCGAATTTCTCTTCACGACGGGTTCACCCGGTGGCAATTCGATCATTGCTTATACGGCAAAAACGATCGTCGGCGTGTTGGATTGGAGCCTGTCACCGCAAGAGGCGATTGAATTACCCAATGTCATTGCGCGAAATGGATCATTGCGTTTGGAAGCCCAAAATCTGCGCGATGCGGAAACGTCAGAAATTGATCGTGGCGCAGGTGCGAAAGAGTTTGGGATGGAGGAAGCAACTGTCTTAGCCTTAGAAAACATGGGTCACGATGTTCGCCGCTCACGAGGTGAGATTTCAGGGCTACATATTATTTATCGTCAGCAGGACGGAACCCTAACGGGCGGCGCAGACCCCCGCCGCGAAGGTACAGCTGGCTCGCAATAATTAGCTGGAAAGCGGGAGCGTCAGCAGGAACCGAGTCCCTGTGTCATCCGATGACATCAGGTTCAAATCTCCACCTTGGGCCTTGGCGAGTTCCTTGGAAATGGACAGCCCCAACCCCGTAGAGCGTGTGCCCGCACTATGGGCTTGCCCCCCAGAGAACGCTTGAAACAAATTTTCTCGGGCGCGTTCTGGCAACCCTGGCCCTGTGTCTGAAATACGAAACTCGGCCAAGCCTTCGCGTATTTCCACCCCAACAAGTAATCGACATTGCGGCGATTTATGCGCGATCATCGCCTGCACCGCATTGCGGAACAGATTGTGAAAAATACGGTAAGCGTGATCTGGGTCCGTGCGCACCATCAAATCCGTCGGCACCGTGTTGCGGAATTGCGTTCCCGGAAATTGTGCGATGACGTCAGCTGCCGCCTCACCGATTACAAATGCAACGCGGGTATCTTGAACTTGCGGATCTGCGCTTTCAGCCTTGGAATAGGATAAAACATCGTCGGTGAGACCAATGCCTCGCTCAACAGTGCGGGTCAATCGCTCGCCCATTTCCGCCATTTTAGGCTCTGGGTTCATTGAGAGGCGATCTGAAATCAAGAGAGCAGAGGCCAACACATTGCGTAGGTCGTGGTTGATTTTCGCCACAGCCAAGCCGAGTCCTGCCAGACGTTCACGTTGATGGAACGAAGCCCGAAGGGACTGCTTCACATCCGTAAATTCTCGTTGTAGCTGTCCAATTTCATCTTGACGTTTCGACCGCGTTCGAATGGAACGACGCAATGCAGGGTCTTCTCGAAACGCGGTCATATCCTCAGCCAGTTGCTGGACAGGACGAATAATCATAGCTGACATTGACCAGTAAATCAGGCCACCTGTAATGATGGCGATAATTAAGGAGAGCCAAAAAATACGCTGCAAATAGTCTCGCAAGGCTAATCGCAATTTATCTCTCGGGATAAGAAGCTCAAGGGAGTCTTGCCCCGCAACAGGACTCATCGCGATCACCCGAAGGACTTCTTCTCCGTCCGAAAACAAATCACGGAAAGGTTGAATGAGTGACGGGAACCGAGGCGTATCCATCAAGTCTAATGTAACAACTGCCCCTGTCACTTCAGGCGGTTCCCCCAACATCAACTCGGTCATACCGTCGCGTTTCGCCGCCATGAGTAAGACGTCTGTGTCGACCATAAATTGATTTGTGAGAATCGTTGACGCCTCATAGTCTGGCACGCCCGTCAAAGCTTGCGCAAGCAAACCCGCTTGCTGTGTCCGCTCTGAGAGCCAGTCTTGGCGAAACAAAGCCGCCGACGGCACGAACAGCAGCATCTCAGCCAGCATAACGAAACCAATCGTCAGCAGCAGAAGCTTTGACGATAATCGCCGTGATATGAACCCATCGATCATGTTCGGTACTTAGGTCGCAGCGACCGTTTTGCCTAGTGGAACTTACGCCTACTGAAACTTAGCCCAAAAAGAAGCTGTCGTTCTGATCTTAGATTTTGGTCCAAATAGAGCCTCTGTAAACGTACTAGACGCAGCGCGTTTGACTGCCTCGGATCGTGACGGATACGGAGAAATAATTTGAGCTAATTGAGACAGCTTCATTTTACCTGTCATCGCAACCGAGAGCATATGGATCATTTCGCCGGCATGTGCACCTACAATGGAACCTCCCAAAATCACGCCCTTCTTCCCAACGATAATTTTTACGCCGCCCTTGGTTGAACGTTCTGCAATGGCGCGATCGTTTTCGTCAAAGTGGAACTCTGCGACTTGCACGACATCTCCAAATTTCTCACGGGCCTGCGCTTCGCTCAAGCCAATATTTGCCAGCTCAGGATCTGTGTAGACAGCAGCGGGCATTCGGTTTGTTTCGGCCGTCGAGAAGCCCTTATTAAGGCCTTGCGGTAAAAGGAAAAAATTCTTGAACAGAGAGCTCGCGTGATGGCCTGCAATATGTGTCAAACCGCCTTTGCCTTTAGCGACATCGCCAGCAGCATATACTTTTTTGTTGGACGTCCGGAGGTTGTCATCGACATCAATGCCTCGACGATCAAACTTGATACCTGCAGACTCGAGGCCTAGGCCTTCAACAACAGGGGCGCGGCCCGCAGCCACAAGCAAATGAGACCCTTTGATAATCGTGCCGTCTTCCAGTTCGACTTCAACACCAGTTTTCGTCTTACGAACTTCCTTGGTCACGGCTGGTGCGTGGAAAGTGACACCCTCAGATGCAATAGCCTCGACGAGAACCTGAGCATGTTCTGGTTCATTGCGACCCAGCGGGGCTGCGATATCAATGATTGTCACTTCCGCGCCTAAACGACGGAATGTTTGACCCATTTCGAGGCCAATCGGCCCCGCGCCGACGACCAATAGGTGGGAAGGAAATGTATCGAGACTGAAAATATTCTCATTCGTCGCATAATCTACACTATCCAAGCCAGGGATCGGCGGTGCGGACGCTCGGCTACCGACAGCGACAACGAAACGTTTCGCCCGAACCCGTGTCGTCTCTGACTCAACCGTATTGGCATCGACAAATTTTGCGTATTCCGTGATGACAGTCGCGCCAAGACCTTCAAATCTTTCGACGGAATCAACAGGTGCGATTGTGGCAATCACGTCTTGGATGTGTGCTTTTACCGCATTCCAATCGACTTTGGGTTCGACAGGCGCAATCCCAAATTCAGTACCAGACCGCTGCGCTTGAGCGATCTTACCCGCTTTCAGAATAGCTTTCGACGGTACACACCCATGGTTTAAGCAATCACCCCCCATTTCCGCACCCTCAAATAGAAGGACATTACGGTCGAGCATCGCAGCCCCCGCAGTCATGGAAAGTCCTGCAGACCCCGCACCAATGACGCAAAGGTCAACATCATATTCAATTTTATCAGTAGACATGTAAGCGTTCTCTCTCGCTGTAATTTAGTCGCCACCCACATAAAGTGGACCGCTGAATATTCATTTAATTAGGGTCGTTAAATAACGCTATGAGGCTTCCAGATTAGTTGCCGTCTTCTTGAAGAATTTCTTATAAATCGCAGGGATCATCGCAACGAATGCTAGCGCGAAAAACGCAGGGATAAAGGCGGCGGTTGCCTCACCCACAAGAGCCCCAACGTCAACTTTGTCCCCAGCCTCTGCCGCGGCCAGTAATGTCTTACGAAGACCTGCGCCAATCAACGTATAGGCAATTGTACCAGGAATGATGCCTAAAGCCGTCGAGATGAAATAGTCACGGAATTTCGCACCCAAAATTGCAGGTGCAATATTAGACACAGCAAAAGGGAAGATCGGGATTAGTCGCAAGGTGAAGAGATAGGACAGTGCATTCTCATTAAACCCAGCTTCCATCTTACCGATGAAGGGGCCTGCAATACCTTTAAGGGTCTCGCCGAGTGAAGTTTTCGCAGCCAAAAACAAACCACACGCACCAATTGTCGCGCCAACAATCGTTGCGGGCGCGCCGACAGCTAATCCAAAGAGAAATCCGCCGCCAATTGTTAGTGCGCTGGCGGGAACCATAAAGACTGTGGCTGCGATATAAATGCCAATGAAGGCCAGCAGCACGAGCCAGAAATTCTCTTTGACGAGCGAGTCTAAATAGACAGCATTCTCGCCCAATGAGGACGGACTGAGTTGCGTATGCCACCCTTGGGAGATGGCAAATCCCAATCCAGCCAAAATGATATAAATGGGCCAGAGTTTGATCCAAATCGGTTTAGATGGCTTTTCAGGTGTTTGTGTATCAGTCATTCTAAAATCTCTTATTTTCGGTGCAACAATCGCTCCGCCAATTCTTTCGCAAGTCTCTATTCGTTCAATGACCAATCATAGTCATAGCCGTCAATTTTCGCACCCGCGTCTAGGGCCGCTTTCAACTCTGGTCCGGCGTATTTACGGAAATGGTCCAATGTTGCAGATTTAGACCCGCCGAAATCGACTTTAAACCAATTATAGATGGAAGACGCTTTCAACTTGTTACCATTAATAGCAACACCACGCGGGGAGTTGATAAAATCTCGAGCGGCTTGGTCGCGGTCAGCATCTAAGGTCGCCCCATTCCAGAGCTTACCACCTAAATTTGGACACCCGATCGATGCACAATTGACCATGTAATGTACCAAGGCTGGATTTGCGTAATTCTTACGCAGAATTTCATGCTCAATATCGTTCAGTGTGAGAACCTTACCCTTCACGGTTACGGCGTCACGTTTCCAAGGGCCGATTGAAAGCGCACCAGACTTAATCTTACGAATAGACTTCACAGGATAGTTCTCAAGAATAACTTTCACCGTTAGCGCATTATACAAGTTCGCCCAATATGCGATTTGGTCAGCTTCAGCCATAGTATCTGGATTTTGCGCGGCCAAATGGTCCGTATATGCTGTGATACCCCCTATTTCACCTGCAGCGGTCGCGCCAGCATAATCAAAGAGGTTCAACCCACCCTCACCGCGGGAAATACGACGTTGCAAAATATCTGCATAAGCCTGAACAGGGGCGTCAAGTTTCAAATCGCTCATGAGAGGTTCCATAGTTTTTGGCTCTGCAACTTGTGTGACTTGCGCAACCTGAAGGAGGACAGGCACCGAATTGGAGATGTTAGGCTGAGACACCTGTTCCAGTACAGGCGCAACTTGCACCTTCTCGGCCGCTACGAATTGCTCAGGCGTCTTAATCGTATAGGTAGCGTCTGCGGTTTTTACCGTTGCGTCTCCGCAATCAGGCGTCCCCCAAGCCGCGCTTGGCAGGACCAAAGCTGGAGCCGCCAATGCGGACATCGTCAATAAAGTCTTTGTAAATAAATTCAGGCGCATGAAAAATCCTATATATTGCGCTACGTTGGCAGCCTGTTAGGCTAATGAGTGCAAAGAGTCAGTGAACAGTTGGGTCACGCGACGTCACGTTTCTGTGCCTGACCTGTGAAACAGCCTGTTTATAATTGTACGAAAAGGTTACATTCAAGCGTGAACGCACGTCTTGACAGTCACCCGATACGCGCGTAGGTCGCGGCCCTTGAGATAACTGGCAATAGACATCTGTGTTTCTGCCATGACGAACCGATAAAGAGAAATCCGATGAAACGTACGTTCCAGCCATCAAACCTTGTCCGCGCCCGTCGTCACGGTTTCCGTGCTCGCATGGCAACTAAAAACGGCCGCGCTATCTTGGCTCGTCGCCGTGCTAAAGGCCGCAAGGTCCTTTCAGCATAGTTTGACTGTCTAAGACGGTCCGGCGCGGTGAAAGCCGCTATGACAGACATGAAATTCAAACTCGGAGGGCTGAAAAAGCGTTCCGAGTTTTTGTATGTCCGCAATGGGCTTTATTCCGCCAAAGGTGGCGTCGTTGTCCAGATGCGAAAAAATACAGATCGTGATGGAATTGGAATCGGCTTTACGGCGACCAAAAAAATCGGAAATGCCGTCATTCGTAACCGCGCCAAACGGCGTCTACGTGAGACGGCCCGCGCCCTTTTACCTGAATTCGGTCTAGTGGGTTACGATTATGTCTTCATCGCACGCGACTCCACGACTGCGCGGCAATGGACGGACCTCCTTGACGACACGCGTAAAGCCCTCATAACCCTCTCGCGTCGTGCCTCCGGGCCGACAGGGGAAGATAACACTCAGCCTAAGAGCCAGTCCGCATGAACGAACAAAAAAACCTCATTTGGGCTATGATCCTCTCGGCCATCGTTGTGATGATGTATTTCACATTCGTGGAAGGCCCAATGCAACAACGCGCGCGTCTAGATGCTGAACGAGAAGTCGCAGCGGTAGAGGCCCAACGCGCGGATGAACCGACACGATCCATTATTGAAGACCCCAGAACACGCGAAGAAATCATCGCGCAAGGCGTGGCCACACGCATTGAGATCGATACACCCGCTCTGACCGGGTCTTTCCTAACGACAGGCTCTCGCGTCGATGATTTATCCCTCAAAGACTACAACGCGACGCTCAATGAAGAAGACGGTCTCGTCCAACTTCTCAATCCCGAAGGCAGCGAACGCGAAGCCTATATCGCAGATAATTGGACAACTGTAGATGGCGGTTCAGGCACAGGTTCAGCTTGGACAGTTATTTCAGGCGAGAAAATTACGCCCAACTCTCTCGTTGTTTTGCAAAAGCAGGTCGGTGACGTCCGTATTCAACGCGAATTAAGTGTTGATGACTCCTATCTCATCACCCTTACAGATACGCTGACAAATACAGGCTCAACGGACGCAAATGTGGAGCGTAAAGGCGTTGCACGCCAAGTCGGGCTCTCCGATGACCTGACGAACTTCTTCATCATCCAAGAAGGTCCGATTTCTGTCATTGACGGCAAATATCACGAGCAAAAATACAAAAAGCTACGCAAACAAGGTGGCTGGTCCATCACAGGTGAAGGCGGCTGGGTTGGTCTAACCGATAAATATTGGTTACAGGCCGCGATCGCGCCGCAAGGCAAAGCCGTCAAAGCCGAATATGATTTCAAACTGATCAATGACAAGGATGTTTACGAAACATCATACACCACATCGGCGCTCACCCTGACACCTGGCGCAACGATTACATCCGTTGGTCATATGATGGCCGCACCCAAAGACTATAAAATGCTGAATACCTATGAAGAAGCAGGTATCGGAAATCTGACAAATGCGATTGGTTGGGGCAAAATGAAAATTTTGGTCAAGCCGATTACTCGTGCGTTGTCATGGTTAGGCGACCGACTTGGTAGTCTCGGCCTTGGCATTTTGGCCCTTACACTCCTCATCAAACTACTGATGTATCCTTTGTACTCAAAGCAATATGCATCACAGGCCAAGATGAAAAAGGTCCAGCCTATGCTCAAGAAGCTGCAGGAACGGTATAAAGACGACCGTATGAAACTGCAGCAAGAGATGATGGCCCTTTATAAACGCGAAGGTGCCAATCCAGCGGCAGGTTGTTTGCCAATCATCCCGACGATCTTCGTCTTCTTTGCGCTCTATAAAGCTGTGTTTATCAATATTGACCTGCGCCATGAGAGCTTCTTGGGATATATCCAAGATCTATCCGCGCGTGATCCTTTGTCGATCATCAACGGTTTTGGCCTGTTCCCGTGGTCGGGTATGCCCGAGTTCATTCCAGCACTTCTCACGATTGGGCCCCTCGCGATCCTTTACGGTGCATCGATGAGCCTCATGTATACGCTGCAAGCAACGCCAACTATGGGCGCAGGTGGAGCGGGTGGCGATCAAGCCGCCATGATGGCGAAGATGATGAAATGGATGCCTTGGATGTTCATGTTCATCCTCGCAGGTTTCCCGGCTGGCTTGCTGCTTTACTGGATCTGGAACAACATCCTGTCTTTCGCACAGCAATATTGGATCACACGCAAAAACGGTGTCGACACTCCCGTCGATAAATTCTTCCGTCGTCTCACAGGCAGACCTGAACCTATTGTTGAAGGTGAAGCTGTTGTTGTGGAACCCAACGCTGTGACGAAAAAATCTAAGAAGCCGAAGAAATGACCGAAAACAGTCAGGACGACATTGAACAATCTGAACCTTTAGGGCCTCTGGCAACAACGCCAGAGTTCACTAAAATTCAACTAGAAAATGGTCGCCTGCTGTTTTCTCGCGATGTCACCTTCATGTTGTCTGTTGTGCAACTCGCACAGCTTCCACCGCCAGATCGTCCAGAAGTTTGCTTTGCAGGACGCTCCAACGTCGGGAAATCTTCCCTGATTAATGCGCTGACCAATCGCAAAGGTATCGCTCGCGCGTCCAACACACCGGGCCGCACACGCGAATTGAACTATTTCAATGTTGATGATCGCCTCAACCTCGTCGACTTGCCGGGCTATGGGTATGCGCGCGCACCCAAGACAGCCATTTCGACTTGGACGAAACTCACACGCGCATTCTTACGGGGGCGCCCAGGTTTACGTCGGGTCTTTTTGTTGATCGATAGCCGTCATGGTGTGAAAGACTCTGATCTTGAGCTTATGGAAATGCTCGATGATGCGGCTGTGACCTATCAGCTCGTTTTGACAAAAACAGACAAGATCAAAAAGTCTGAACTCGACAAGGTCATGCGTCGGACCTCCCGAACAATAGGTAAGCGTCCTGCCGCTCATCCCGAATTGATGGTCACATCCTCAGAGAAGAAGACCGGTATTGATGATTTGCGCGCTGAAATCGCGACCTTGGCCCTGCCGCGTCAGCCGCTATAACAGCTCCCATGCAACGTCGAAAAAACGAATCAGGTTGGACCAGCGCTCAGGTTCTCTCCGAAGCCCTCCCCTTTATCCAACGCCATACAGGCCGTTGGATCGTTGTTAAATTTGGCGGAAACGCAATGGGGAGCGCTGAGCTAACGGCTGAGTTTGCAAAAGATGTCGTTCTGCTACGTCAATGTGGACTACGGCCAGTTGTCGTTCACGGCGGTGGCCCGCAGATCGGATCCATGCTGGAACGACTAGAGATCAAGACTAAGTTCAAAGATGGCTTACGTGTGTCTGACATGGAAACAGTGGGTGTCGCCGAAATGGTGCTGTCTGGGGCAATTAATAAATCCATCGTCAGTGCCATCAATGTCGCAGGCGGCAAAGCCGTCGGCATATCGGGACGGGATGCCCGCCTGATTACTGCCAAAGCGGTCAATGCAGATCTTGGTTTCACGGGCGAGCCCGTCGCAACAGATGTAAGCCTCATCGAAACCCTCGCAGATAAAGAAGCTGGCTTTATTCCAGTCATTTCACCGATCAGTGCCGATGACGCAGGTCACGGCTATAATATCAACGCGGATACAGCCGCAGGCGTTATCGCCTCAGCTCTGGGCGCGAGCCGTCTCATGTTGCTTACAGATATTGAGGGCGTCATGGATAATGAAGGTAACCTTCTAACAGATCTAACCTGCGACGATGCCCGTGGATTGATCGCGAATGGTACAGCCAAAGGCGGAATGATCCCCAAATTGACGACGGCCATTGATGCCGTCGAAGGCGGCGTAGAAGCCGTAGTTATATTAGACGGCCGTAGGGCACATGGTTTGTTGGTCGAACTTTTCACCGATATGGGCGCAGGAACACTCATTCGGTGATGCGCGTTCTATTTTCATGTTTCGTGGGTTTCGTCAGTTCCACCTTTGCCCTGGCACAAGTGCCTGTGATAGATACGCCTTTCCCGCAAAATGCGGACGCTGCGGTCTCCAGCACGACAAATAGTTGGGATGTCTGTAACGAAACCAGTTACGTTTTACGCTTCGCCTCTGCTTATATTCGATCAGACAGACTCCAGACAGCGGGTTGGTCTAGCATCCAACCTGGGGCCTGCACTTTAATTGTGACCCCTAAAAACAGCCCTCGCTTCCTCTTCGCAGAAAGCCTTCCGATCCATCGCGGTGGCGTACGTGAGTGGAAAGGTAGCGTAAAATTATGCGCAACGGAGGATGATTTTACCTCTGAGGCCACGGATAATTGCCAACTCAAGAATATGGAGACGCGAAATTATTTCGCCGTCGATCCTACCGAGATGCGCACGGCCTTTATTGAACCCAATGACTTTGGCGAGAGCGCAGACGTCGCTGGACTACAACGTTTGCTACAAGATACAGGCTACAGAATAACGCGCGTCGACGGACTGTCTGGACGCCGAACGATTCGAACCATTAACGAAGCTAAAGCCGATTTGTCGCTCGAGAAAGCCGCTAGTAACCAAGACCTCATGGCCGCATTAATCCCTGCGGCTGAGACAGCACGAGAAACAGTTGGCCTCGATATTTGCAATGACAGCACGTCCCGCTTGTTTGGGGCCATAGCTGTACAAAGTGACGGCAACTGGACATCGCGAGGATGGTGGCCCATCGAACCAGGCGCCTGCGTTAAACCTTACGATCGCACCCTTGTTGGGTCACAAGCTCATGTGTTTGCGCTGCAAGAAGCCACAAATGAAAGCGGACAACCTGTACCTGATAAGCGCCTTCGGTCCGAAACCGTAACGCCAACTCAGTTCTGTATCGCAGAATCGCGCTTTGCCGCTCTCGGTCAAGAAAAATGCCTTGAACAAGGTTACGCCGCCGTCGCCTTCCGCCCTGTGCCAACCGAAGCAGATGGACAAATTTTGCGCTTAACTGACGCAGATTTCGTAGATGGCGGTGGCGATGGTTTGCGTCGCTAATCAATTCTATTAAGGCCGCGCTATGTCTTGTTCTCCTAAACCCATGTCTCCCGACCTCGCCCATATCGACAGCTGGATTTTCGATCTAGACAACACACTATATCCTGCTGACGTGGCGTTTTTCAGTCAGATTGTCACCAAAATTGAAAATTACGTTGCGCGCTACCTCTCGTTGGAACCCGTGGCGGCGCTGCATTTACAAAAAGAATATTTAACCGAATATGGAACGACACTATCGGGTATGATGGCCGTTCACGGCATGGATCCAGCTGCATTTTTGGACTATGTCCACGACGTTGACCTCGATTTCCTAAAGCCCAATCCAGCCTTACGCACCGCAATCGAAGCTCTACCAGGTAAGAAATACATCTTCACAAATGGCTCAAAAGGTCACGCGCGCAATGTGGCAACACATCTGCAGCTCTTTGATCTCTTCGACGGGCATTTCGGTGTCGAAGACACAGGTTATATTCCGAAACCCAAGGCCCATGCTTATGATGTGTTTCTCGAAGTTTTCGATGTCGATCCTAAGAAAGCGATCTTTTTTGAAGATAATTTACGAAACCTCGAAGTGCCAAAAAAACTCGGTATGCGCACAGTCCTCCTCATATCAGATGAAGACTGGAGCCACGAACCCGAAGAAGCCCGCCCCGCCAACGCACATATGAAAGCTGACTTCGTCGATTACGTATCGAATGATTTAGCTGGGTGGTTAGAAGCGCACACATAAACGGATGAACCGCAAATAACTGCGGCATCCTGCACCTTGACCTCCGACCTCCATCTACCCACATATTGAGTATGAGAGATCGTACAAAATCTGCAATTGCCCTTAACTTGAATGCGGTGAACTGCCCGCGTTGTAAGACGCGTCAGCCGAAATTCCGTATGCCTCGTACATTGCGTCAGTTCTTTTCTGGCGGTTGGACCTGTGCGCGGTGCCATACAGATATGGACAGCTTTGGTCGACCCATTTTCAATCACTAGCTGGCCGCATGTCTTGACCACTCGCTTGTGCGCCCCTATCTGGTGGCCATGACAATTCGACCTATATTGACCGTTCCCAACCCGATCTTGAAAGAGGTTTCGACCCCTGTTGCGGAGGTGACAGACGCAACGCGCAAGCTCATGGATGACATGTTGGAAACCATGTATGCGGCGCCAGGTATTGGCTTGGCCGCCGTACAAATCGGTGAACCTGTTAATGTGATCGTCATGGACCTTGCTCGCGAAGACGAAGCCCCGCTACCAAAGTATTTTGTGAATCCTGAAATCCTCGAATCCGTCGAAGACGTGAAACCTTATCAAGAAGGCTGCCTCTCCGTCCCCGACGTCTATGACGATGTGGACCGTTCCGAGCGCGTACAGATCACATATTTGGATTATAACGGGAAGCGTGTGACGGAATGGGCAGAAGGCCTTTACGCCGTTTGTATTCAGCACGAAATGGATCACCTCAAAGGTGTCGTCTTTATTGATTACCTCTCTCGTCTGAAGCGCGACCGCGCGGTTAAGAAGGTTGTTAAGGGTGAGAAGCTTAAGGCGGCGGAATAGTGATTAAGACCAAAACGCGTAGACTGTTTTTATACTTCAGCCTCCTTGTGTTTGGTCTCGTGATTACAAACCCTCTCAACGCTCTCCAAATTTATAATTTTTAGGATTAAATTTAGCGTGACCCTCAATATCGCCTTCATGGGCACCCCAGATTTTGCCGTCCCATCCCTCGCAGAAATCGTGGCCTCGGGTCACAACGTCGTGCGTGTCTATACGCAACCTCCGCGTCGTTCTGGACGGGGCAAGAAAGTGACCAAATCGGCTGTCCACCAATTCGCAGAGCTGATGGGTATTCCCGTCGAAACGCCTGAGAGTTTCCGCAAATCCAAAGTCATTGATGGGTTGGAGGCATTAAATGTCGATGTCGCCTGCGTTGTCGCCTATGGGCAAATACTGCCGCAGCGCGCGCTGGATGCGCCAACCTATGGATGTTTGAACTTGCATGGGTCTCTGCTGCCACGCTGGCGCGGTGCTGCGCCGGTGCAACGCGCGATCATGGCAGGTGACACCGAAACCGGAGTTCAAATCATGCAAATGGCAAAGGGTCTTGATACTGGAGATATCCTTCTCTCTGAGTCGACGGATATTCGCGCGACAGACACAGCAGAAACTTTGTCCCAACGCCTTTCCCGCCTCGGCGCACAAATTTGGCCGCGCGCTTTGGGCGCGGTAGAACGCGAAGCCCTGACTTCAACCCCGCAATCGGGTGAGCCAACTTACGCCCATAAAATCGACAAAGCCGAAGCGCGCATTGATTGGGCCCGCCCAGCGGCTGATCTTGATCACCACATCAGAGGCCTGTCGCCCTTCCCTGGGGCTTGGACGATGCTGGATGAGACACGTGTAAAAATTTTGCTTTGCGAACGCGTCATGAATCGCAGCAATAAACCTGGCGACTATCACCCCGGTCAAACCTTCAAAAGACATGACGAAACACTCGATGTCTCTTGCGGGCCAGGAGGTGAAACGCTTCTGCGGCTGCTGCGCGTTCAACCTGCTGGAAAAGGTCCAATGTCGGCAAGTGATTTTGTGCGGGGCTACCTGCAAGGCTCCGATACTGGCTTTGTCTGATGGCCCGCTTCAAACTGACGATTGAATATGACGGTGGACCGTTTCAAGGATGGCAACGTCAGGACCACGCCGAGACGGTTCAAGGCGCGATGGAAACGGCAGCGACACGTCTGAATGGTTCGCCTGCCACCATTTACGGGTCGGGTCGCACGGATAGCGGTGTGCACGGCCTTGCACAGATCGCCCATGTTGATTTCGACAAAGCCCTGCGCGCGGATCAAGTTCGCGACGCGTTGAATTTTCACCTCAAAAACCATCCTATTTCTGTGCTGGCAGCAGAAGCAGTTGATGATGAGTTTCACGCGCGTTTCGATGCGACTGAGCGTCAGTATCTTTACCGCATTGTTGACCGTCGTGCGCGCCTGGCGTTGGATCGTGGCCGTGTTTGGCGGATACCAGTTAAACTCGATGTCGACGCCATGCATGAAGCCGCGCAAGTTCTGATCGGTCAGCATGATTTCACGACATTTCGCGACGGCCAGTGCCAAGCCAAGAGTCCTATTAAAACGCTCGATGAAATTACTGTTCTACGCGCGGGTCATGAAATCCATTTGCACTATCGCGCACGGTCCTTCCTGCACAAACAAGTCCGTAGCTTCACAGGCAGCCTAGTCGAAGTTGGTCTTGGCAAATGGGACGCTGAGGATATGAAGGCCGCACTAGACGCCAAAAAAAGAACTGAATGTGGTCCCGTCTCACCTCCCGATGGGTTGTATTTAGTTAAAGTTGTTTACTGAGCCACCTTAACCCCGATTTCCATATCGGGGACCGACTTATGTGCTAAGGGCGAGCTGCACGAATGTGAGACCGACCGCGACAATGCCACATCCCGTCAACGCAGACGACCACCAGTTAAACTCGACAACCTTCTGCGCCAATCGAATGTCTGCAACCATTAAGCCCAAATAGGCTGCAAACCCGACACCGCTGGCAACAATCAACGGCACAAGGCCGATCCCGACCAATCCGAACATGCCCCCTGCAACGCTTGCCAAAGCAAGTAGAGTCCAATTTCGCGTGATGATCCACGGTCGCACACGGTCCATTTTTTCAAATATCATCCCAATTAAATAAGCTAGCGCGGGGAAGGAAAACAGCCATAGGACGGCGATCAATATGAAGGGAACGGCATCGGGCAGTGTGACTGGCGCTTCGACCAATCGCGCGCGTTCCGCCTCGACGCCATAGACAACGAGCCAAAGTGGGGCAAGGCTGGCGAGTAATGCGACGAAGGATGTCTTCAATCCCTTTCGAGAAAGGTCAAAATACCCTTCCCAATTCGGCCAATTTCCGAGAACGGCAAAAATGCCAAAAAGGGGTTTTCCCAAGGTCATAATATCAACGCCACAAACACAATTAATTATTCCGCGGGCACGACCGTTTCAGGGAGCGCGCAGAAAATACCCGTTGGACCATGCATACAATAGCCCTGCGGGTTTTTGGCTAGATATTGCTGATGATAGTCTTCGGCGGCATGATAGACGTCGGGCGCAGGACGCAGTTCCGTCGTGAGTGGTCGACCATAGGCTTCGGCATAACGCGCCATAGCCGCTTTCGTTTGCTCCATCTGCGTGTCTGAATAGGTGAACACTGCACTGCGATATTGAGGCCCAACATCATTACCTTGACGATTGCCTTGAGTCGGATCGTGATGTTCGAAGAACACTTTTAGGATTTCTTCAAAGCGGACAGCGGCAGGATCAAAGACGACATGGCACATTTCAGCATGTCCTGTTGTCCCCGTACAGACCAAACGATAATCAGGGTTTGGTGTATGACCGCCAGAGTAGCCAACATTGGTCACATGCACGCCATCAAGTTTCCAGAGGATACGTTCCGCCCCCCAGAAACAGCCAAAGCCGAGTTGGACTTGTTCGAACCCAACAGGAATATCGGCGAACATATCTTTGCCATTGATATAGTGTTTGTGGTTTTCACACAGGCTCAAATCCATACGGCTCATAATTGTCTCTTATGTTGACAGCATCTCTTTTAAGGCATCGCCAAGTAACTTCACAATGCGCGCGACGCCCGCTTCGGTATCGATGTGGTCTTGGCGTATCTCGATTGCAAGATGCGGCAAAGCGCGCGGCGCTAGGTGACGGTCAACTGTGTGATTAAGGTCCATCGCGGAATAAGGTTTATTTATGCCAACGGCGTACTCACGCGCCAATTGATGGATCAGCAACTTAAAACGGTCCGCGCTCTTCGTGTCATGTTTCACGAGCAAACCTAGATCGAGACGGCGGCGATCGCCCAAATGCGGTTTCGGCGTGAAGGAATGCACAGAGATCGTGAGTGGTCCAGAGGCTTTGCTGAGTTCCGCGGCCAGAGCATCGTGATAGGGTTGATAGAGCGTATCAATTCGTTCTTGGCGCGCGCTAGCGTCTACATCTTGGTTGCCTGGGATGACGGTGCCGTCCGAGTCTTTCGGGATCAAACTATCCATTCGCTTATTGCGGTTCGGATCGATCAACAGCCGAGAGAAACCTGCCACAATGCCACCGCAACCAAAGCGGCTGCACAGCCCGCGAATAACGGCTTCCGTGCCAATATCCCACGCAATGTGCCGCATGAGATTATCTCCGCTGAGGCCAAGGTCGGCGTAGCGCTTAGGGATATGGCGCGACGCATGATCCCCAAACAGGAACAATGCCGCATCAGATGTGGACGGAATAATATGGAACGGTTCGGACATATGCACCTGTGATAACAGACCTGAGCAGAAGGTGTAGGTCTCATATCAGAATGTGTATGAATGGAGGCCCAACCAACGTTACTCTCTCGTTAGAGTACAAAACAAGCAGGAATGCCTGCCGCCCATCTAGGGTGCGGCGCGAACTCTTTTTTTAACGGGACAGCCCGCAGGATCGACACTCGCGACGGAGTACCGAAGGAAAAGTTTGTTTTACGCAAGGTCGGTGTGCACTTGGCTATAAGCCAATTGCACGTCCTGCGGCGGTGCTCGCGAAAGGCGGCCGGAATTTATATCCTGTCGTTA
>CALHXF010000047.1 GCA_938040095.1 uncultured Caulobacterales bacterium | reverse complement strand
TATTGCCTCGGG
This sequence comes from uncultured Caulobacterales bacterium, assembly GCA_938040095.1. Taxonomy (GTDB): domain Bacteria; phylum Pseudomonadota; class Alphaproteobacteria; order Caulobacterales; family Maricaulaceae; genus Litorimonas. The sequence goes on along the minus strand of CALHXF010000047.1, from coordinate 39,670 downwards.
CAAATTGGTAACGTCTGCGGATGTCGCTTGGGCGTTCTGCGCCGGCGCAGATATGGTCAATAATGCGCGCGGATTCATGTTCGCACTCGGCTGCATCCAAGCCCTAAAGTGCGATAAAAATACCTGCCCTACCGGCATCACAACCCATAATCCAAGATTACAAAAGGGCCTCGACCCGGCCAATAAAGCGGTTCGGGTCCATAATTATATCAAGAATATTATCAAAGAAGTCGAAATTATCGCCCATGCCTGTGGCGTAGATGAGCCACGCCAAATGCAACGCGAACATCTGTTGATCGTCCAAGCGTCAGGACGATCGAAACCGTTCGATCAAGTCTGGGATAGTTCGCGTTATATGTAAGGTTAAATCTTGGTCTTTGATATGACATCCAAAACTCTCGCCATTATTTGCGCGCCTATGTTCTTATTGACGGCTTGCGACGGGCCAGAGCAGCATATGTATGTCACCTACGACACGCTTTCGGACGTAATAGAAGATCGAGCTATAGCAAGAGGGTGGATTCCAAATTGGGTGCCTGAAACGGCCACCAACATTCATGAAGTTCAAAACCTCGATACAAATGCAGAATTATTTATAAAGACATTAGTTTGTCAAGATGCAAACGCGCCCAACAGACCATCGAAACGAACAGAGTTATTCCCGAAAAGCACCCACCTAGAGGAAGGGATAAAAGACTGTGACGACCTATTCGTTTTCCTCGAAAATGAGGAACGCATCCACGTTTGGGCGAATTACCACAGGTGAGGCTCTAGCTGATGCGTAAACGCATCGGCGTAACTGAAAATCGATCTCCCAGATCGACTTTCACGTTACGCGTATTTGTCGCCTAGATAGACACGTCGCACGTCTGGGTTTGCGCGAATTTCATCTGGTGTACCTTCGAACAAAGCTTCGCCTTGGAAAAGGATCGACGCACGATCTACGATATCTAGTGTCTCGCGCACGCGATGATCCGTAATCAAGATGCCGATACCGCGCTTTTTAAGATACAGCACAAGTTCGGAGATATCTGCAATCGCGATTGGGTCGATCCCTGTGAACGGCTCATCCAAAAGAATGAAGCTTGGACGCGATGCCAACGCACGCGCGATTTCAACACGGCGGCGTTCACCACCGGATAGTGCCAATGCTGGCGATTTACGGATGTGCCCGATATTTAACTCGTCCAACAAGGCCGAAACATTATCGTCCCATTTTGAACGATCTTTTTCGGTCAGCTGAACAACAGCTTTGATGTTCTCTTCGACAGTGAGACCGCGAAAAATAGATTGTTCTTGCGGAAGGTAGCCAACACCCAAGCGGGCGCGCTGATACATCGGGAGTTTTGTGATGTCTTGACCGTCCAATGATATTGAACCGCGGTCAGCTTCAATCAAACCCATGATCATATAGAAGCTGGTTGTCTTTCCTGCGCCGTTCGGCCCCATAAGGGCAACAACTTCACCGCGCTGAACTGTCAGCGTGATGTCTTTAACAACAACGCGTCCACGATAGGCTTTGCCAATATTATTGGCCGCCAAGCCCGTGGCAGGTGGCGTAATAATTTTAGGTTTCAGACGTGGATCAGCTTCGGCCATTAATTTGTACCTTGAGCGGAATTATTTGACCTGATCAAAATCGCGACGCGCTGTTCTTTAGCGCAACTGCGCCCTTTGCAGTCGCCTTTAACCTTAGCTGCACGTGTCGACAAATTGTAATCCAAGCGGCTACCTGTCACGACGCTATCGTCCTGAAGTAAAACGACGTCACCCGTCACGATAAAGCTCTCAGTGTCGCGTGTGTAAACACCCTTGTCACCACGAACCTCTTGCTCTGGTGTGATATAGTAAAAATTACCGGTTGCGATCATACGGGTAAAGCCATCCGTCGAGACCAAACCGCCGCCTGTTCCTTCAGTATAAATTTGGATTTTATCGGCGAGCAGCCTGACATCACCTTGACGGATATCCGCCTGCCCCGTCAGGGTAATAACTCCATTAGATGAAACCGTATCATCTGCATAAAGAACTGTGTCCGCCGATGAGTCAGGGGAAAATTGTGCAAAGGCCTGTGCGGGAACAAGCCCAACAAGAGCTGCGGATATTAAGGTTAGAAAACTGCGCATGAAATCAAATCCTAGTTCTTGCCGGGAATAATAATAGCGACCCGTTCGCCTGCATCGCAATTCTGTCCGAGACATTTGCCCGAGAACCGAACAGCGCCACTCTTCGTGTTGTAGGTTAGCTTTTGCGCTTCATAGCGGTTCCCGCCAGGTTGAACAACAATCACATCCCCAGTGACGGTCATAAGGCTTTTCTCGCGTTCGTAAACGCCTTTACTACCCCGAATATCATTCTCTGCGGTGATGTAGCGGAAGTTACCTTCGGCATCGATCTTTTGAATAGCGCCTAATTTGACACTGCCTTCGACCGCGCCGTCTTGTTGGACACGAAAAATATCCATTTGGTCGGCGGTAATAATAGACCCTTCTTGGTCAATGCGAACATTGCCTTCGAGGTCGGTGAAATTGCCTTTGTAGATACCTGTCGTCGCAACAATGTCGACGGGGCCAGAGCCGCCAAAGCTAAAATCGAATTCAGCATCCGTGTCGATCGGCGTTGAATCCGCTACATCAGAACCGCGTTCTAGTCTCGCGACCATACCGTTTTTGAAAACGAAGGTTTTGTAATCATCTTGGATTTCATAGGTCTGGCCCGACACTTGACCAAAGCCGCCCGTACAATCAATCGGCTCATCGCCCTCGATCCGCTTTTCAACGTTAAAAATTCGCGCATGTGTCGTGTCGCAGCTATTACCGTCATCTGTTTGTAAATTCACGTCAGTGTTTAGCTCGAGGACTTTATCCATATCATTATAGGAGCCTGTCTTCGCGATGACGGCACTACTTTCTGCGCCGCGGGTGCGAATGAATTCCAGAACAGGCTTTTGCAGCAAGACAGTATTCCGATCTTCCATACGTCGCACAGCCGTATCCGCCGTGAGGTAAAACGGAAGTCCGTCGCCTGTACGCCCGGAATATCGTGGATTGACCATCTTCACACTTTCGGTCGGGTCACTGATCGGATCAAAACCGCCACGGTCCGATAAAAACTGCCAAATCAAAATGCCGACCAGCACCACGGACAAGCCAATCAAGACATAGCGCATGAGCTTGATACGCTGCGTATGTGCACGGGCTGCCTCAAGCGTAAGGGCACGCTTAGGCTCCCAGAGGCCTAGACCCTCGGAGACCCGACGATCGGGACTTTGTGATATGGTGGAAGCAGTAGACATAATACGTTCGAGCTATAGCGCCTCACGCACGAGGGCGCGACACATAATATGCAGGCATAACCTATTCGTAATGCGCCCCATGTCGCTCATTAATCGGGTCGACGCATACGGTGAGAGAAGATATCTACATCAGCCCAACCATTCAAATCCAACATGGCGCGGGTCGGTAGAAATTCAAAACAGCCTTGCGCAATATCCCAACGATTTTCCCGCATGAGACGTCCAGACAAAATCGTCTTTAGCTGATGCAAATAAAGCACGTCAGACGCAGCATAATTGAGCTGCGCTTCGGTGAGCTCATCCGCAGCCCAGTCTGAAGATTGCTGTTGTTTGGACAAATCAACATTGATCAGTTCTTTGGTCAAATCTTTCAAACCGTGACGATCCGTATAGGTCCGCACGAGGCCCGATGCGATCTTTGTACAAAACACGGGCGCGACTGTGATTTTCATATCGCGCATCATCATGGCAACATCAAACCGCGCGAAGTGAAAAATCTTCACGACGTCAGGATCGGTCATCAATTTGCTTAAGTTGGGCGCATCATAATTTTCGCGATCCATTTGCACGATATGGGCATCACCATCACCTGAGGAGAGTTGAACAAGGCAGAGCTTGTCTCGCACCAAAGAAAGTCCCTGAGTTTCCGTATCAACGGCCACGGATTTTCCGAAATCCAGTCCGTCAGGAATGTCATGTTTATGTAGATACACAGTCATAATTTGGTCTTTCGTGTCGAATAAGGTCTCTAGGCGGGACGCCGTCGTGTTGCAAGTTTCGCGCGCGCTTTTCGACTGTCTTGCTAGATTTTCGGCGACGTCAGCTGCAATCCCCTGCTAGGGTGAGCAGATGGACCTACTTTCGCCGCCACAACCCGCAACAGATGACGCCCGTTATGAAATCTTCCGAGAGAAAGACCTGTCCTATGACGGGCATCTTTTCGTTGGCGTTTCATCAACAGGAATATTCTGTCGACCTGGCTGCCCTGCCCGATTGCCTAAACCTGAGAATTGCAGTTTTTACCCGACGGCAGATGCGGCGCTCTCTGCGGGGTATCGGGCCTGCAAACGCTGTCACCCTGCGGGCGGTGATACGGTGCTGATCAAACAGCTCATCACCTTAGTCGAAGACGAACCCGAGCTAAAGGTCACGCAAGCGACCTTAGCTAAACGTGGAATTGATGCCTCAACAGCGCGACGGCAGTTTCTATCACGTTTCGGCATGAGCTTTGCCGATTACGCGCGCGCTCGACGTCTTGGACGAGCCGCACAAACACTCGCAAAAGGTGGCTCCGTGTTGGACGCGCAATTAGACGCGGGATTTGATAGCCCATCAGGATTCCGAACAGCCTACGCCAAAATATTTGGGACAGCCCCCGCTAAAGGCCAACCCACGCCGCTTTCCATTGATTGGATCGAAACGCCTCTGGGACGCATGATCGTGATTGCGGATGACGTCGCGCTATATTTGCTAGAATTCACGAACCGTAAAAATATGCGCAGACAATTTGAACGCCTGCGAAAAGTCCAAGGCCGTCCTGTTCTACCGGGTCGCACTGACATTACGGCTCAGATTGAGCGTGAATTGACGGATTATTTCAAGGGCGAATTACTAGATTTCAAAACTCCTCTCGCGACATCTGGCACGGATTTCCAACGCGAAACATGGGCGGCACTTCAGACCATTCCGCATGGACAAACACGTTCCTATGCGCAATTGGCAGAAATGATAGGGAAGCCTGCTGCGATAAGAGCTGTCGCTTCAGCCAATGCAAATAATGGTCTGGCGCTAATTATACCCTGCCATCGCGTGATTGCGAAAGATGGCGGTTTGGGCGGTTATGCGGGTGGGCTAAAGCGTAAACGTGATTTGTTGGATTTAGAAACCAAGTCAACAAAGACAGATTATTAAAGCTGCGCTTAAATTTCAACCAGTGTGAATTGTGCATTCAAAACCCCATTGGGGGTCGTGCTGATCACAACATTCTCGACATCGACGGTGTAACCCGAGACCAAATCATTGATGACACCGTAAAAGGCTGCGGTCCCAACATCTTCGATCCAGACTGTTAGTCCTCCACCCGATTGAGGCTGCATGCGCGATAGCTCGACGCCACGTTTGCCAGCTACATCGATCAAGGCTCCACGCGTGAACGCAGCACGTTCGCCAATTGCGCCTGTCGAACTCATTTTGGGGGCGGCACGCACCAAGAGCTCGCGGTCTATTTGCGCCGCTTCCAATTCGGAGTGCCCTGTTGGACCTGACTCGCGATTGACCAAGAACCACGCCACGAAGAGCGCAAGCATGGCGCTCATAATCATCAGTAGAACGCGTTCGCGAGGCTCGCGAGATTGAAACCAAGACATCATGACGGGTCTCCCAGGCTAAGCGTTGCCTCGCCAACAAAAGCACCATTCTGTTCCCGCACACCGCCTGTTGTCAAAACACCACCGGCTTGAGCAATGGCTGCTTCTGCGCGGGTCGCAGCGTCGAAACTGGGATACACAAGGCGCAGAGCAAGGACGCCGTCTTTGGCATTATATCTCAATTGATCAACGCGCAGGTCGTCAAATGCGGAGAGCCCTGTAAATAAAATAGAGGAAAGGTCCAAAAACCCAGTGGGTTTTACCGGACCAGATTGAACCGACTTAGCCGCCGCCCGTCCAGGATTAGATGGAGCACGATCGCCCGTCAGTGACAAATACTCCGCCGCCGTTTGCGTCCGTAAATCTTTGGCTTGCGCCGCCGCTGACCGATCTTGAATGCCATTCCATATGAAAAGTACGAGCGCCGCCGACGCCGCCAAAGCGCCGAAGCGTATCAGGGGTACACGCGGCAGGTTCAGATTGGAACGCGCACGATAATCGCCCTGCATCAAATTCAATCCACGACCTGCATATAATCCCTCAGCGAAAGCTGTCGCCAGTTGCGGGTCCTCCAGCGTGACCAACGTTTCATCGGTCCAATCTAAATCAATTGCAGCGCGTTGGGGCTCTACCGCACGATCAATGACGCGAACCGCTGCGTCGCCCATTAACAAGGTATAATCTGCGTGAATGGCCTTAGGACGCATCGCACCGAGAACTTCAAACACGTGATCTAAAACCTGTTTATCCACGACCGCAAGCTCAGGCGGCTGGGCCTCAGAGAGCGCAAAGTGCAGCTCATCCGTAGCATTAGCGATATCGTCTTCGCGCGCAAATCGCGCCATTTTTAACTGTTGGGCCCGACCCGTTTTTGGCAACTCCGTCTCGAAAACACGAACCCATTGGCCCGGTAAAATGACCGTAGGTTCAGATAGTCCGAGGGTTGGAATATCAGCCACCGTAACACGAGACGTGGTGTAACCTTGTCCCGACACTGTCGCGACAATCGCTTCGCCGCCATCTAATCCGGGCAGAATAAGTAAAGTCGGTGCCGCCATTAACGCGCGTCCAATTCAATTTCGATCTCGGGCCTGAAGGTTTCACGCCCCCACCCGCGATATGTCAGTTGCGGCACCCCTTTGTCCAGTCCATCATATCGGTATGTCCGCACACGTTCAGCAGGACCCACTTGTGTCACGACCTCAACGAAGACAGCTGTAACATCAACACCAAGGCGCGCAGGGGTATCCATTTTAAAACCAATTTCTGTCAATTTGGCATTGAGGGCATCAGTGCTTTCGTAGCCCGTCATCGGCCTGTCTCGTAGCAATGTTTCTGCTGCGGAAATTGCGTCGTCCGCCGAACCTAGTCCTGCCATAGCCGCCGCTAAAAGGATCAATCGCTCAGGGGGCAGACCATTCACATTAATCGCCTCAGGTTCTTGCGGATTAACCGTTGCCCCACCGGTGCACACAAATGGTTTGAAAAGCACCCACAAATCTTCGTCCATCCCGTTTAAAGCCCGCATCTCCTCAGGACTGCGCATCGCGGTATCGGCAGTGCGATAGGGCGGGTCTCGGCGAAGATATGTACCATCTTCCGCTCCGCCAGACCTCATCTGTTGATCTTTATCTTGCCAATCAATGAGAGTGCTGGATAAGGCGCTTGCCTGATTTCGCGGTAGACCGAGAAGTTGCGCAACATTTGCAAACTCTGCCGCGGCAAGACTATTTTGCCCGCCTGCTTGGGTCACGACGCTGCTGATATTAAAGCAATGGCTCGCATCTTTCAGGGTCAAAGTAATCGCCCCCTCTGGCGTCGGGAGGATGAGAGGTTCGCGGGACTGCAGCAAAATCGCCTTGGCTGCGGGATCAATTTCGCGAAAATCATTTTGAAGAAATGCCAGAATGAAATCTTCCGCGCCCCTCGCCTGCCAATCTGCTTGGGTATAGGCGTTCACATTTATCATGCGTTTTACCGCGAAACGAATATCATCCATGAGCGCCACAGTCAGAGCCGCCATGACCGCCATGACGAGCAGCGTCGTCAGCAGGACTGTGCCTGTCTCGTTTTTACGCGTGATGCTCACAGACCTAACTCAAATAAATGCGAGGTTTCATTGCCGCGACTGTCGGTGACCATAAGTTCGATGGCTGACGTCGTGAAAACGGGTGCCTCAGTGAGCGTATTGGGAACAGTCCAACTTGAGAGCTTCAAATCAATATTGGCTGTACGAGTTAAATATTGCAGTTCCACATTTTGCAAACCTTCCATAATGACACGCCCGCGCCACAAGCCGAGTTCTGCTGGGTTTTCATGCGGCAAGCTTTCGCGAATGAATTGACCATCACGAAACACATAGCGTACACGTTCCGCCTGCCCACGCTGCGCGCCCATCGCATTGGATCGACCCAATCGCGTAAAAGTCAGAAGCGGATCACCATCCGTTGTCACAAGTGTACGTTCCCGCCCACCGAAACCGTCGCGACTAGGGCGTAAATCAAAGGCTGCCATATCTGCCCGCAAGATAGATCGGAACAGAGCTAAATCTGCGAGTTCAGTGGACGCCTGATCCAAGCGGTCTTTGGCAGAAAATGTCTGCATCATTGCCGTCATCGTTCCCGCGCTGATAACGGCAAAAATAAAGAGCGAGACGAGGACTTCAACCAATGTAAAGCCTGCCTCTGATCGTGTTCGACTACCTCCGAATGTCATCGCTGAACCGTCGTTGATGTAACTGCAGCACTTAACCAAGCGCGGCGAGTGATGAACACAGCATCGCCTTGCGAGACTTCGACCTGTAATTCCAATAGCCCCGCTTGCGGTGTTTCAGTCGTTACAATTTGCCACCGATAGATCTGCCCGCCCGCGGTTTCTTCACCTGATGTCGTCCCGATTTGTGGACGCTGCATGCGCGCGCGAATGAGTTGATTGTCCGCGACGACCCCAGCATAGGTTTTATCCGTCAAGCGTTGCGTATGGGCCACGGATTGCGTGCCCACACGGGACAGGCCAACGATAGCTACCGAGAAAATCAGCAGCGCTGCCATAACTTCGACGAGTGTAAACCCTGCGTCCTTCATGGTTGAAACTCGACTGTGATGTTTCCGCGCAGATCAGGAGACAGAACAAAACTGCCACCTCGCCCTGACATAGACAGCGTGAAGGGTGTCACATTTCCCGTAGGTTCAAATTGGATCAAAGGCGGCAATTCGACTTTGGATTTCGCGCGTGCTTTGAGGTCGACACGATGGTCTTCAACCTCCAAATCAATCCGTGCTATTTCAGAGAAGTCCCGACGGGTTTCAGATTCCCATTCGCCATCATAAAGAAATAATTCAATCCCACCGACGTCGACGTCAATGGCGCGCACTTTTCCATCAATTACGCTTTTACGCACGGCAACATTTAGGGTCGTCGCCAGTATTTGCACTTCCGACTGGATGGGCGGCTTGGGCTTGGGCAAGTTCAAAACGACAAGCCCCGCGGTCAAACCCAATAGCGCCAATACGCAAAGGATTTCGACGAGCGTAAAGCCCGCGTCACACGCGCGACGAGATGTCTTCTGCGCAGCTATTGCCAATTCCCGATATCCGCATTTTGTTCTTCGCCCCCCGGTTCACCATCCGCGCCGAGCGAGTAAATATCGATCTGTGAGCGTTCACCTGGATTGCGATACTCATACGGGTTACCCCATGGGTCGAGTGACATTTTCTTGATGTATCCGCCCGTGCGGTACGCCGCTTCATTCGCGCCAGACGGTGGTGTTGTGAGCGCCTCTAATCCTTGCTGCTCTGTTGGATATTGGTTCATATCTAAGTGAAACATTTCCAATGCAGTTTCGATTGCAGAGATATCACCGCGCGCTTTTTGCACCTGCGCTTTGCCCTGCGCGGGCAAAACATTGAGTACAACGAATGTCGTCAGCAAGCCGATGATAACCAGCGTCACCATCACTTCAACAAGTGTAAATCCGTCTTCATCGGTTTTGTGTGTCATGGTGTTTAAACCCCTTAATACGCTAAAGTGTTGAGTTGCAGGATCGGGAGAAAGATAGCCGCTACGACCATCAGCACAACTCCCGCCAACATAATGATTATTGCAGGCTCCAAAAGCGTCAGAAAAACGGTTGTTTGCGCGTTAAACTCGTCTTCCAAATAATCTGCGGATTTTGCGAACATTTTACCCATATCGCCAGATGCCTCTCCGCCCATAACCATTTGCGTCACGAGTGGCGGGAACACACCCGTTTCCTTCAAAGCTGCCGACATTGGCGCACCTGAACGAACCCGTTCTACTGCTCCCGTCATGGCGTCCTGCATCACAGTATTTCGCAATGTGTGCTGCGCCGTATCCATTGCGGCCAAAGCGGGTGTCCCCGCGCTCACAAGACCCGCCATTGTCCGTGAAAATCGAGCCGCATTTACGTCGCGATGCAAACGTCCTGTCATAGGTATACGCAATTTAAACCCATCCCAGCGACGGCGAATACGTGGCGTTTTCAATGCGAACCGCAAACCCACAAACAGTGCAATCAATAGGCCCAATAAGATCAGACCATAATTTTGCAGGAACTCTGACAGCCAAATCGTCGCCCGCGTTAATGGCGGCAGTTGCTGTCCAAATGTATCAAATTGCTCAACGACTTTTGGGACGACAAAAATCATCAGAACAACGATCACAACCAGCGCCACGACGGTTAGCACCAAGGGATACGCCGTCGCGCCTGCAATTTTACGACGGATAGCTTGGGCAGATTCTAGATCATCGGCAAGCCGCAGCAGAACTTCTGGTAACTTTCCTGAAGTTTCGCCCGATGACACCATCGCCGTATAAAGATCGGAAAAGGCTTGCGGCTGACTCCGCAGAGCTTGCGAGAGCGTCGCGCCCTCCACGACTTGCGAACGGATAGAAAGCAAGACGCCCTTCATTGGTGACTTTTCAAATTGTAGCGCCGTCACGCGTAGCGCGTCTTCAATGGGGGTTGCCGCATCTATCAAAATCGCGAGCTGCCGGGTCGCGCGGGTCAGTTCTTTATGCTTGATCTTTCCTGCCCCAAAGCTTTGCCCAAAACTGTTGGAGGCCGACATTTCGCCTTTTTTGACACCTCTTTTTCTGGATTGATTTAATTCCAGTGGCGTCAGCGCCCGGGACCGTAATAGATCCCGCGCTTCACGCGCGCTGCCCGCCATTAATGTGCCAGAGCGTTTAACACCGCCCGCATCAATTGCGCTGTAATCGAACGCGTCCATGCCTAATGTGCATCCGCAACATTAGCAGAGCAGACACGCAGGACTTCTTCGAAACTCGTGCTCCCCGCAAGAACAGCATCCGCACCGCTCTGCAAGAGCGTCATACGTGCCTTGAAGGCATAGGCGGCCATGTCCGTTTCCGATGCACCATCATGAATCATCTGTCGCAAGGCATCATCATTGATGACCATCTCATATAAGCCAAGACGCCCCTGATAACCGATATTTTGGCACTTCATACAGCCCGTTGATTTGTAAAATGCCGAGCCCGATTTCACACCTAGTTCTGCGCATTCGGATGCGTTGGGTTGATAGGGTTGCTTGCAGTGATCGCAGAGCTTGCGCACTAATCGTTGCGCAACCAAGGCCGTAATTGTTGAGGACAGCAGGAACGGTTCCACACCCATATCCCGTAAACGCGCAATCGCCGCGACGGCGGAATTTGTATGCACCGTTGATAAAACAAGATGCCCCGTGAGAGCCGCTTGCACAGCAATCTCTGCTGTCTCGGGATCACGGATCTCACCAACCATCACGACATCGGGGTCCTGGCGCAGAATGGCGCGCAATCCCGCCGCAAAACTCATGCCTACTTTATCGTTCACTTGGGTTTGACCAATCCCGTCCAATGCATATTCAACAGGGTCTTCAACTGTCAGCACATTCCGAGTGCCATCGTTCAGCCGCGATAGCGCACCATAAAGTGTCGTTGTTTTACCTGAACCCGTCGGACCCGTGACGAGGATGATCCCATTGGGTCGCGCCAACATTGCTTGAAAATCGATTAGCATCTCAGCGTCCATACCTAGTTCTGAAAGGCCGATGCCTTGACTATCTTTTTCCAAAATCCGCATCACGAGCCGTTCGCCATGGCGCGCGGGCAATGTGGACACGCGCACATCAATCTGACGCTCGCCCAAATTAAAGGAGAACCGTCCATCCTGCGGAATTCGTTTATTGGCAATATCCAGACGCGCCATAACTTTGACACGGCTAACCAAGACGGGTGCAAGGCGCGCGGGAAGTGATAGCTTTTCCGTCAACGTTCCATCAATCCGAAAACGGACAGACAGGCGCTCTTCATATGGCTCTACGTGAACGTCGGACGCGCGCGAACGGATGGCTTCCTGCAGGATACCATTGATCAAGCGAATAACAGGGGCATCATCCGCGTCATCTAACAAGTCTGATGATTTCGGCAGGCCAGATGCAAGCAATGACAAGTCTTCAGGATTGCCAATGGCGGCGTCGGCTGAACTATTCAGATCAGACTGCGCATATGTCTTCGCAATTAAATGTGTAAACGCCGTCGCGTCTAGAGGTTCAGGCCGAATAGGTCGGCCAAAAACACGGCGCGCTTCCAGCAATGCTTCTCGTGCAACACCTGGCCGATGTGCGAGAACAGGAACACCTGCGTCACCTTCCGCAACAATAACACCATGCAAACGCGCAAAGGCGTAAGACAAGGGCGGCGCAACAGGCGGAGTGAGGGATGTTTCAGCTTTCATATCATTTAGAGCCTAGCGCGTTGAACCGATGCAGGGAAGCATATCTAGGTGACAAATCGGAGACTTTTAAGTGCACAGCTTCGCGGCACTTATGACACTTAAATCCCACGGAAACTTATCGTTAATCGATATTTATTGTTGTTTTTCGATATGGTTCGTGCTTAGAGAGACCTCATAAAATAAATTCGTTAGCGTTCGGGGGAATGCCATGTTGTCGATTCAAAATATCTCTAAGAGTTTTGGGGACGTTCACGCATTGAAAAATGTGTCTCTGGATTTGAAACCGGGTCTTTTTGGCCTCCTCGGGCCGAACGGCGCTGGTAAATCCACGCTCATGCGAACCCTGGCAACCCTTCAGAAACCAGATAGCGGCGAGATCAAATTAAACGGCGTCGACATTATCGCCAACCCGATGTCCATGCGGTCGGTGCTTGGGTACCTCCCACAAGATTTTGGGGTTTACCCAAAGATGAGCGCGAAAGCCCTCCTAGATCATATCGCGGTATTGAAGGGCGTGACGAATAAGGCCGCGCGAGAGTCCCAAATTCGCTCACTTCTTGAACATGTGAATTTACTGACCCATTCGTCGGCGAATGTGGCGACCTATTCTGGCGGTATGCGTCAGCGATTTGGCGTAGCTCAAGCGTTATTGGGAGATCCGAAAGTCTTGATCGTGGACGAACCGACAGCGGGTCTTGACCCGACGGAACGTCAACGTTTCCTCGATTTACTCTCAGAGCAAGCCGAAACTAAGGTCATCATTCTTTCGACACATATCATCGAAGATGTCCGAGACCTTTGTACAGATATGGCCGTTATGGGCGCAGGAGAAATCGTGGCGCGTGGCGCACCTGAAACCTTGATCGCAAAAATTGAAGGTCAGGTTTGGCGCAAGCGGGTGAGTAAAGACGAGGCTTTGGTGGTCAAAGCGCAGGGTAATTTCCTATCCTCTCGCCACCTCTCGGGCGGTGTTATCGTGTCTGTTTTGGACACAGCCTCACCAGGTGCAGGTTGGGATCAGGCTGACGTTATGCTTGAGGACGCCTATCATGCCCATCTTCACGGCCTTGTCGGACGCGGAGCATAGGGAATGTTTAAGCAACTGCTCAAATTCGAAACGGGCTATCAAGCCAAACAAATCGGCTTCTGGGTCGTGATGGTCGTGATGGTGATCTACGGCGCGGCCTCGACGCTACTCCCTGACATCATTGGTTCGGGGCTTTCAGGGTCCCGTCTAAAGGCAAATGGCGCGCAAATGATCGCAGGCGGCATCTCCGCAGCCTATCTCCCAATCATTTTCTTCGGCGGCATTTTCACGGTCACAGGCATTTTACGAGATAAAACCTCCAACATGCTGGAGATCATTCACGCCACGCCCGTAACCACGCGCGACATGACCCTTTCTCGCATGGCTGGCATCTTCATGGTGATTGTGCTTTCGACATTTGTCTTCTTAGTCGCCCAGTTTTTAGGGCAATTTAGCCCAAGTCTTGATTCTGAAACCTTAGGACCAATTCGTCCACTCTATTACCTCCAGCCCTTTTTGGTTTTCACTCTGGTGAACGCTCTCTTCGTCACGGCATTTTTTACTTTAATTGCAGGGCTAACACAGAACCGCGTTCTCGTGCTTGTCTCTGCCATTGGGTTGTTTTTCTATTCGATCATGATCGGCCTAACAGCAGAAGTTGATGCACCCAAATGGGTGCAGGCTGTCACCGATCCCTTCGGTAGTATGGCCTATAGTTTGGATACAAATTTTTGGTCACCCGACGAACGGAATACGCGGATGTTACCGCTGACAGGATATGTTGGATTGAACCGTCTCGTTTGGGCTGTCATTTCAATTGGTACCTTAGCCTTAGTTTTCGGTCGATTTAAACGTGGTCTTTTGACAGGCAAGACAAAGCTAAACCGAGACGCTGGCATGGTCGCGAAGGGTGAGGCATATACGGGTGTTGCACAATCCTCAGGGTTCATGGCTGATGTGTCTGCCTTTTGGACGCGTACCAAATTTGAATATCTTACAACGGTAAAGTCAGTCCCTTTTATTATCCTCGCGAGTCTTGCGGCGGCCCTCTTTGCGTTCCTGATTATTGTGACCGTATTTTTCTCGCCTCAGAAACTCGTCCCGACATCCCTCTTCATGTCTGCAATTGGGTTCGGCAGTCTTTTGATCCCAATGATTATGATCTTGGCGTTCTTCTCCGCCGAAATCACATTCAGAGATAAAGGTGTCAAATTTAATGAACTGCTTGATTCAACTGGCGTTAGAAATTGGCCTATCCTAACTTCCAAATGGGTTGCGTTAATGGGCGTCGTCACGACCCTCTGCGTTATCGGGATGTTCATCGGCATGGCAATCCAAACGTTAGTTGATAGTCCGCCCATCGATTTCGGGCTTTACTTACGCTACACCTTCCTGAGCCGACTCCCGAATTATCTATTCTTGGCTGCGCTGGCCATGATCATACAAATTTTCGCACCTAACCGCATCGTCGGTATGCTCGCCGCAGGCGGGGTTCTCGCGGCAACATTTTTCATTGGCCTGCTCCCCTTTTACCACCCTCTGATGGGTTTCAGCGGTACGTCGCCCGGAAGTGTGTCAGAGATTTCGCCATATAATAATTGGATCGCCTTTAAATGGTTCAACACATACTGGGCCATGTTTGTCTTAGCCTTTGTCGTTCTGGGCGTTTGGCTTGCGCGACGTGGACTACAGACGAGCTTATGGATCCGGTTGAAAAACCTTCGCGGGAATTTCAGCCCAACCTCTGGCGGTATATTTGCACTCGCGATTGCAGGCTTCATCGGCACAGGTACTTATATTTACAAAGCCTATGACGCCGTCGATTGGATGAATCAGAAGGACCGCGAAACCCGTCAAGTTGACGGCGAGAAACTCTTTGCCACTGAAATGAAACTCCCTCGCCCGCACACACGCGCGGTAAATGTGGACGCGCAGATTTTCCCGTCTCGTCAAGAGGCGCTTATTTCTGGAACGATGCAGCTTCAGAACTCCAGCGGCGAACCGATCACAGAACTCTATGTTCAGCCGTCGACAGGACATGAAGAAGACATGCGCGTTCTGACAGTTGAAGGTGCAACAGAAGTCACTTCAGGCAAGAACATGGAGGGCGATACAATCGAAGCCATCAATGAATATGATGTGCGTCTGTTCAAATTCTCGCCGCCTCTCGCCGTTGGTAAAACGGTAGAATTGGACTTCGAAGTTTTCTTACACGGGCCACGTCTTGCAGATCAAAGCTCGGTTTCCAAAAACGGGACCTTCATGAATAATTACGCAGGTTTTCGAGGCAGCCCACGCGTCGTGCCCGTCTTCGGTCCACCTGATTTTTCGATCCAGAGTTCTAAGAAACGTCGTAAGTTGGGATTGGAAGAATTAGAGAAACTCCCTGAACCCCTGGCAGAAGGTTCAGATATGAGTCTCTTCGGGGCGATTACAGGTCCTGCGGATATGATCGATTTTGAAGGTCACATCTGCACCGAAGCCCCGCAAATTCCGATTGCGCCAGGCAATCTGATCTCGGAGGAAACGAAGGATGGTCGGACGTGTCGGACCTATCAAACGACGCAACCTATCAGTAATTTCTTCTCTATGTTGTCGGGCGAATACGCCGTGACTACGGGTAGTTGGACAGCCCCTGACGGCAAGGTCATCCCGATCAGTATCTATCACGCAGAACATCATGATTTTTCAGTTCAGGAGATGATCGAGGCGACACAATTTTCACTGAGTCATTACACGGAGCATTTCTCGCCTTACCAATATGATTATGTCCGCATCATGGAAGTCCCTTTCATCGGCTTCGCACAAGCATTTGCAGGGACCATTCCTTATTCCGAACGAGGGTTTATTATGGACTCGGGTGACCCCGACGATGTGAAGACGCTCGATAACGCCTCACAAACGACAATGCACGAGATGGGGCATCAATGGTTTGCCCATCAGATCGTGCCAGGTTTCAGCCGTGGATATAATGTCCTTTCCGAAGGTTTGACATCCTATGCGACGATGGACGCATATGAAGCGAAGTACGGCTGGGACAAGACCCATTACGCCCTGGAAAACTCGACCATTGCGGGGTTACAAGGTTTGGCGTTCATGGACAGTGAAAAGGAAGTCCCGCTGTCGAAAGCACGTGACCAACAATATTTGGTTTACAATAAAGCTGATTGGGTACTCTGGAGTCTGAAAAATTATATCGGGCCGCAAAATATGCGCGACGCGATGAAAGGCTTCTTGGACGATTACGGCCTAAAGGGCGCGCCGTATCCAACGACGAAAACATTGACCAATGTTCTACGTGAAGCCGCAGGTCCTGAATATGATCAGCTCATCACGGATCAATGGGACCGCATGGTCTGGTGGAAGTTCGCCTTTGGTGATAACGGCCCAACTCTCACCGAGAATGCCGACGGTACATGGAAGGTCACAATCCATGTCAGCTTAGACAAGGACATCAAGACCGAAGAGATGAAGACCTCCGAAAGTTGGTCTGACATGGACGGTGAAGTCCTGAATGAACCGCTCGAAATTGGCCTCTACACCGACGTGCCAAAGAAACTTTGGAGCGCTTGGAGCGCTTTAGAGACGGTTCGCGTGACGAAGTCAGAGCAAACCTTCATATTTAATGTCGCAGAAAAACCGACCCACATCGCGCTCGATCCACGTCGTCTTATGCTGGAACGCAATGTCGATGATAACGTCAAGACAATCGGTGAGACCTCGGCGTCCAAACCGTAAACTCGCAACCCGCCTAAGCTCAAACAGCCGCTTCGTCCTTGAAGCGGCTGTTTCACATGCCACGGCACGCGACTCCCCTCACCTGTTCACTCATCTGTTCACTGCGCCTTGCTCATGTGGCGCTGCGCTGATAAGGCCCGCGCGACGCACAGCCTACAAGGAGCCGACCCATGAAAATGAACGGCAATGAAATTAAACCCGGCAACATCATCAAGCACCAAGACACACTTTGGGTCGCGGTGAAATGTAACGCGGTGAAACCCGGTAAGGGCGGTGCCTTTAATCAGGTCGAATTGAAGAACCTCCTCGACGGACGTAAGCTCAATGAGCGCTTTCGCTCTGCGGAAACTGTGGAACGCATTCGTCTAGACCAAAAGACACACACTTATCTTTATCCTGAAGGCGATATGCTCGTTTTCATGAACGCTGAAAATTACGAGCAAATCTATCTGCAAGCTGACTTCGTCGGCGACCAAGCCCAGTACCTCACAGACGGTATGGAAGTCGAAGTCGAATTTTACGAAGAGCGCGCGATTACAGTTGCGTTGCCAGAGCAGGTGATCCTCACGGTTGAGGAAACTGAACCTGTCGTCAAAGGTCAGACCTCGGCCAATTCATTCAAACCCGCAACCCTGTCAAATGGCGCACGTACCAACGTCCCACCATTTGTAGATGCGGGCGAGCGTTTGGTCATCAATACAAATGATGGTAGCTACGTGAAACGAGCCGACTGAGTGAGGGATAACGTCAAAACGATCCTCATTTTTGCCATAGGCATACCCCTCGTTTTCACATTGGTTGGCCGATATTTAGCCGACCCTCAAGTTAATCTCTTGCCTTTAGGACTATGTATTGGTGTCCTCTTGAGCACGTTTTTTATTTCAATGCGATATATCGCAACTAAGGAAAAATCATGAGCGGAATGTCAGTTATCATGACCATCATGCAAGAAGCGGCGCGTAAAGCGTCCCGCAACTTGCTGCGCGATTTCAACGAAGTCGAGCACTTACAAATCGCTCGCAAGGGTCCGAAAGATTTCGTCAACCGCGCCCACATCAAGGCTGAGCGAACACTCGTTGAAATGCTGGGTGAAGGCCGTCCCGGTTATGGTTTCCTTCTCGAAGAAGGCGGAGAAATTATAGGGTCTGATAAGACCCATCGCTTCATCATTGCCCCAATGCAGGGCAAGGTGAATTATGCGCATGGTATTCCGCATTTCGCGATTTCAATCGCATTGGAACGTGAGATTGATGAGACCCCACGGGAAGTCGTAGCGGGCATGGTCTACAATCCAATCACGGATGAAATGTTCATGGCCGAAAAAGGCAAAGGCGCTTTTGTCAATGACGGCACGCGCGGCGGCGCAGACCGTCGTTTGCGTCCTGCCCAACGTGACATTTTCCAAGAAAGCCTCTTCGCTACAAGCACGCCCTTTATTGGCCGTACAGGTCATGCGCGATTCCTCAAAGAATTGCATAAAGTTATGGGCTCCAGCTATGGCGTGCGCACAATGGGCGCGGCCAGTCTTGATCTTGTCGCCACGGCGGCAGGTCGTTTCGACGGCTATTGGGAACGCGACCTCGCCGTTTGGGATGTCGCTGCTGGCCTCCTCATCGCCCAAGAAGCGGGCTGTATTGTTGAGAGCCTGTCGGGTTCCGATGATCTGGCCTATTCAGGTGATCCGATCGTCTCAAACGCCGTGCTCCTGCCGATGCTAAAAGAGCGTTTAGCTGTTTAATTAGATACCCAATTAGGGGCGATCATTGCCCCTAATACCCCCACAGCATCAATGCATTTTTATGAATTAGATTCTGAAACGTCGACAGGCATTTACTGAGGTTAAAGGGCTTGATCAAAATGTGACGTCCCGTTTTGGAGGCGTATTCATAGATGTAATCCTGCGTGTAGAATTCCCCTAATGCCGCGCGGGCTTGCGTGACCTCCGCCTCACTATCGCAATCAATCAACCAGAGCTTCTCGCCCTTCATCGCATGTGAAGGTTGCATCAGCGCCGACGCCCATCGCGCGTCTAAACGCCGATAGAAGTTGGTCGGATCTTCGTCATAATCCGCGTCCAACTGCGCCATCTTCAATGACCGTATCGCCTTTTGAATGTCGCGCGGTTCCGCCGACGCATAGACTCGTTGGTCAGGCCCTGCATAAGCCATGAGCTGGGCCAGTTTCCGATCAAATTGCGCCACATCATGCGAAATTTTCATGGCGCCACGTGACTTTACATCCGTGCCCTTATTCCGCGACACTAAATATAAAACACGCGTACCGCTCTTGAATATCTCTGGATGTGGGATGAGGTTTAACATGTAGACGTCCTGCACGATTGGGGAACGGAGGAAAATAGAAAACGACGCAATCGAGCCGTCTGACTTATAGGCAAGCGGCTTTTCCCATCGCCAATCCAGTGGCGACAAATAAAAGGCGGGACAGTCCGCGTGGTCGATATTCGCGATGGAATACCAAGATAGAAAAGTTTTTTACGCGAAAATTGGCCACGCAGCAGCGGTTTTTGATAAAGCGGTAACAGCTGGTCATAGTTACGCGTCGGAGCCTGCCTTCCAGACCCGGACACGCAATGTCGTGCGCTCACTCTAAAAGCCCCGGCACCTCCAGATGTCTCACCATCCAACGCTCAGACCCACTGTCTCTCGGACCAGCAAGCGAGGCCCCGCCTGTCCCGTATCCGAAAGAACCCGTCCACACTATCATGGGTTTTGATAGCGAGGATCATGTTGTTGAAATAAGGCGTAAGCTATTGAAAGTGAGGATTTAGGTATTCTTATAAAAGCGGATCATTGTTTAAAACGCACGGTTAGATGCCCTTACGCCCTACGAACAAAAAACCGATACGCCCAGAACGCGACCGCTGCGCCAATCATTTGCATGATGATAAACAATGGCGCGTCGATGGGTCTGATGCCTGCGAAACTATCGCTGAGGCTACGCGCGACAGTGACGGCGGGGTTGGCGAAACTGGTGGAGGCCGTGAACCAATAGGCTGCCGTGATATAAAGGCCGACAGTCATAGGTACGGCTTTGGGTTTAAACTTCACAGCCAGAAAGATGCAGAGCATCAATCCAAAGGTCGCGATAAATTCAGAGAATCCCTGCGCGGCCCCCGCGCGCTCTTTGACGCCCGTCTGAAACACAGGCGCGCTAAACATGGCATGGGCGCTATAGACGCCGATCACACCGCCCAGAGTTTGCGCCACAACATAGCCCAGTCCTTCGCGGCCAGAGATAGATTTATTTAACCAGAACCCGAAAGTCACAGCAGGGTTGAAATGCGCGCCGCCGATTGGTCCAAAAATTGTAATCAACACATAGAGGATCGCGCCTGTCGCAATCGTATTGCCCAAGAGTGCTACAGCCACATTGCCGCCTGACAACGTCTCCGCCATGATCCCTGAACCGACAACAGTGGCGAGCAAGAACGCCGTCCCGAGCGCCTCAGACGCCCAACGTTGTGCCGCTGTGAATTTAATGTCGTCGATATTACTCACAACAGGCGACCTTATCTAAAACGGGACCACAGAGTTCTGGGTTTCCGCCACAGCACTCTTCCATCAAAAATTCCAAGAGCCCCCGCACACCCGACATATCGGCGCGGTATTTCACGCTGCGCCCATCTCTCTCAGAGTGGATGAGACCGGCCGATTGCAAGATCGCCAAATTGGTCGAGGTTGAATTTTGCTTTGCGCCCAAACGCTCTGCGATTTCACCCGACGGCAAACCCGCCTCCCCTGCTTTAATTAGCAAACGAAAGGCATCCAATCGTGCGGCGTTAGAGAGGGCCGAAAAGGCAGAGAGTGAAGCATATTTATCCATATATCGGGAATTATAGATATATAGATAAATATCAATATCTGTGGCCAAATTATTTCGCGTCCATCGGACCCTGAGATCGCTAACTTGACGAAGCTCCCATCCCCGTCTATGTCGCGCCCTCGCGAGCGGGATTGCCACCCAACGAAATCCCGTGACCAAATAAGGCAAAGACCATGAAAACGAATACACATCCAGACTATCACATGATCAATGTGCAAATGGTGGACGGCTCTACATATGAGACACGTTCAACATATGGCAAAGAAGGCGACACACTCGTCCTCGACATCGATTCCAAGACGCATCCAGCTTGGACAGGCGGCGACGCTAAATTGATGGACCGCGGTGGACGCGTGTCACGCTTCAAAGACAAATTTGCAGGTTTCGGCGCTTAGTCGATTACCGCACCTTAAATATGAAAAAGGCTCCCTTCGAGGAGCCTTTTTTATTGGGCAAATAACCCCAAATAGAAGGTCGCGTTATTTAAGCGGAACGTCCAAATGCGGCTTCTAAACGACTAATTTGATCAGCAACCGTATTGCCAGCCTGCGCCGCAATTGATCCGTAAAGCGAACGATCAAGACGCATGATGCGCTCATATAATTGTTCAGAGCGCGCCAAAAGGTCGAGCAACCGTGCGGGCAAGGCATAGGCATCTTTTGCAAGATCAGAGAAACTCAGCGTGCCTTCGGCTTTCTCCTCGGCGACCAAGCGATATTTATCCGCACGCGCTTCAGACAGCTCCATTTCACTTTCTTTGAGGGCGCGTTGCACCAGCAACCAACTCGCAACCTGCATCAGGCGCGTCGTCAAACGCATGGATTGGCTGGCATAGGTCAGCGCATCGGTGCGACCCAGTTGTTTGGAATCCTGACGTCCTGGTCCGTCCAAATAGGCGGCGGTCTCTTCGACCAAATCCATGCCTTCACGGAATGTCTTACCAAAAAGTTCTGATTTCGTGAACGCGAGCAAGCGCTGTTCCGCTTGCGGCGTCAACGTGTCGGTCATTGTATGTTGCGATATACTCAAGGGGGAAGCAGCCATGTTTAGTGTCTCTTAAGTCAGTGTGTCTGGGGCTGCCCTGTTTTGCAAGGCAATGTGGGAAAAGAACTTGCAAGCGTCACGCCAAATCAGAGTTAAAAACACCCCCAGCGCATCACACAGGTTCAAAACCTAACTATAATCAGCTCTTTTTACCGAAAATGGCGTGAGCTGCGTCTGTCTCTGCACGCTTTTTCACCCGTTCAGCCTCCAGCCTTACAATCTCTGCGTGGTAGAGCGCGATACGTGTCCCTAATTCGTCCACGGATAAGCCATAAAGATCTTCGCCAGGACACGGCGGTTGTGTCCCAGATTGTGGCAGATCATCCCCAAAAATTGACATTGAACACACCCCTTGCCCTGATTGCGTCTAATAATAAGCGGCTCTCTTGCCAAACGGACGTTAATCTATTATGTGCAAGGCACGAATAGTTGATCACAAGGTCAAAAATTGGTAAAACCACCCCGCCGAGCGGGGTTTTTTAATGCCTGCTTTTTGTTTGAACATGTTTTGTTTGGACGTGAGCTGGCCCTCTTGGAGGAAAGACATGACACAGATTTTGATGCCCAAGGCGACCGCCGTTTGGTTGATTGACAACACCGGTATGACCTTCAAGCAGATTTCCGAATTCTGCGCCCTGCACATCCTCGAAGTTGAAGGTATTGCCGATGGCGACGTTGCCGCAGGTATCCGCGGCGCGGACCCGATTGCTAACGGCCAAATCTCTCGCGAAGAGATCGAGAAAGCTGAAGCCAATCCAAATTACGCGATGAAGCCAAACAGCTTTGACTCGGACAAGCTAGAGCCAAAGACGAAGAAAAAAGGCCCGCGTTATACGCCGCTGTCACGTCGCCAAGATCGCCCAGACGCGATTGCTTGGATCGTACGTAATCACGCTGAAATCACAGATGCGCAAATCTCTAAACTCATCGGGACAACTAAGCCGACGATCAAAGCTATCCGTGATCGGACACATTGGAAAATCAACACGATCAACCCAACTGACCCTGTCAGCCTTGGCTTGTGTGGTCAGATCGACCTCGACGCACTCGTCAGAAAGGCGGCAGATAAGCGCGCGAAAGAACAAGCGAAACTCGAAGCCGAAGGCGGCGCACCGCTCGAACCTCTCGCATCACCAACTCCAATTGAAGCCGACAAGCCAAAGGTCGAGCATACATTGGAAAGCCTATTCAAGCCGAGCTCTGGCTCTTAGGGCTCACACAATAGAAGAATAAAAAAGCCCGCTCTCAATTGAGAGCGGGCTTTTTTATTGGGCGTTGGGCGAAACAGACGCCGTTAAGCCAAACCTCGCTAATCATCCACGGGCATCGTGTAGTTCAATGCCAAACGTCCGCCGTCCGCATAAATATGCTGACCTGTGATATAGCTGCTTTCCTCGGATAGCAGGAACGCCGCGACGGCTGCGATTTCGTCTGGCAGTCCCGGACGGCCCAGCGGTGTGCGTTGCGTGATTTTCTTCATAGCACTAGCATCAGACAGAACGCTGGCCAGCATTTCTGTTTTGATCGATCCGGGACCAATGCCGTTGACGCGAATACCGTAAGGCGCGAGCTCAATCGCCATCGCGCGGGTCATTTGTTTCATGCCGCCTTTTGAAATCGTATAAGCCAGATAATCAGGGATAGCGACGGTGTCGTTAATTGATGACATGTTGACGATAGCATAAGGACGTTCAGTCAAACGCGAACGATCCGAGCGGTCTTCGATTTCAGCGACCATATGTTTCGCGACAGCTTTGGACACAAGGAACGCTCCGCGTAAATTAACAGCGAGGTTACGGTCAAAATCCTCAATACTCATATCCAGCGCGCCACCTTTGACGGCGATACCCGCATTATTAATCAAACCATCGATGCGATTATAAGCCCCCAGTGTTTCCGCGATGAGGTTATGCACCGAGAGCGGATCCGCGACATCACATTCAACAAAAATCGCGCGTTCTGTGCCTGCGGCCAAGTCTTTGCCCGCCGCCATACCTGCATCTGTGTCACGATCTGCCAAAACGACACGATGACCATCTTCGACAAGACGCTGCGCACAGGCAAATCCAATGCCACGCGCGGCACCCGTAATAATGAAAACACGGTCAGACATAATGACCTCCTTCAACTGAATATGAGGTCAAAAATAAACCCCCACTGGCAAGCCCCTGATGAGGGCCAATGGAGGCACCATATAGAACCCGGCCGTATCCTTCAACAGATGTGGCCCAACCGTTTCACTGGGTTTAGAGTGTGTTTAACTGGATTGAGAGAAAGTCTGAATCGTTTCTTTGATCTGAAGCTTTTCTTTTTTGAGTTGCGAGACTCGTATGTTGTCGGGGAGCGGACTTCGAAGTTCGGCTTGGATTTTTTGTTCCAAATTGGTGTGCTTGCTGTGCAATGTTTCCAAATGTGCCGATACTGCCATCCTAGGCTCCTTCTAAATGTCTGATGATTTTGCCTAACAGAACTTCGAGGGAGAGTCCCGCGTAAGTTGAAAGTCTCAACAAAATTTAAGACTAAGGGTGAATATCATCTTAAAAATAAACGTAATTTTTTCAGAATCAAGTACCTCGCTCTTTACAGGCGAGAGACGTTGCGCCCCTCAACAATCAAGGCTAGACGTTCGGCATGGACGATTTTACGCCAGATATGCCCGATGAAACGAGTCCAGAGGGCTTGTCAGACGCAGACCTTTTAGCGCTCTTAAACCGTCTACGGACGGAACATCGTGCCGTTGATAATGAAATCAAAGCTCTCGCGGAGACAGGTGTAATGGATATGTTGAAACTCCGCCGCATGAAGAAAATCAAGCTGGCTATGAAGGATCGCATCGCCTTCATCGAGAACCAGATTACGCCAGATATTATTGCCTAAGGGTAGTCTTCAACTAGCCAGCAAAAGCAAAGCGGTTGTCTTGCCGTCCGTTTAAGATCATCTCCGCCAACAGCTCACCTGATCCCGCGCAGAGCGTCCATCCCATATGCCCATGTCCCGTATTGACCCAAAGCCCGGGAACAGAAGTCGCACTAATATAGGGTCGTCCCGCGGGGCTGATAGGGCGCTTTGAGGTCCACGTAGAAATGGGAGGTCCGATTTGCTCAAAAAGCTGCGGCGCAATCTCGCGCCACCGCGTGATCAGAGCCGTTGGGTCCGTTACATTCCACCCGCCCGAGACACGTAACCGATCCGCAAAAACCGTCAAAGCCGAGCGGCTTTCACTGTCCATAATCGGACGCGAAGGCAGCCCCCTTAGGTCTCTTGGCAAGGTAAAGTCTGCAGCGGCTCCACTGATCAAGCTTAGGTTCAGTCTAACGCCTAGCTTCGCCAGAATATCAGGTGAACCTGCCCCTGCCGCGACGATTAAATGATCACATTGAAAATGTTGCTCAGAGGTTCTCACAGCAACCGTCTCGTCAGATCGACGCAGATCTAGCCCTCGCGCCTCATAGATGAATGTCACGCCGCGCGCCCCCAAATCATCCGCCAAGGCACATCCAAATAAATGCGCATTTCCAGAACTGTCATCAGGAAAATGACAGGCAGGTCGACCAAAGCTCTCGACCTCATCCATTAATACATCCGTCCGAACACCTATAGCATTCTGGGTCAGTTGCATCGCGCGCGCTGCATCCAAACTCGGGAGGAGTTGAATACAGCCGTCTGGCCGCTCTGGCATTCCAAATCGTTTCATTTTTGAAGTGAGTAAAGTTTTCGAACACTGCCCTAAGGCCACTGTTACGCGGGCGGCATCTAGGACTGCATCTGTGTCGTCCACTTCAGGGTCCCAACTGCGGGCTTGGCTGGGATGGATCATGCCAGAATTGGAGAAGCTCGTGCCCTTACACGGTCCAGCACGCCCATCGATGACGGTCACCTTTGCGCCGCGTTGGGTCAATTCATCAGCTGTGCAAAGCCCGATCAGCCCTGCGCCGATAACAATGATATGCGGCACATCAGTCACGGCCCGCGCTCTACACAATTGCATGAAGGGCGGAAAGGCAGAAAACTTGTCATCACTGCGGTTTCAGGCCAATCATGTGCGACCTGGGGCGCAAACCCCAAACTGACACCCGCCTAGTTGAAATCAGAAAGATATATCATGCGACTTTCACCGATGCGGGCCGTCCTGTTATCCGCAGCCACCTTGGCTCTTGTAGCCTGCAACAGCGCGAATGAGAGCGTAAGCGAAGCCGCATTGATCTCGACGCCGCAAGGCCCTGTGCAGGGCGTGAACACAGATGACGCTGGCATTTATAACTTCAAAGGCTTGCCCTTTGCTGCCACACCGACGGGTGATCTGCGGTGGGCTCCGCCTGCCACTGCGCCAACATGGTCAGAGACACGCGTTGCTGACACATTCGGAGATCGTTGCATGCAGCCCGCAGATACAGAAGGCGGGTTTTTCGAACGCCTCATCGAAGGTCACGGGTTAAGCGCGACAAAGAACTTCCTAATCAAAAAGGCCGTCGCGGCACAGAAACCGTCGCCTATCAGCGAAGATTGTCTCTATCTCAATGTGCGAACGGGCAATCTTGCGGGCGAAACAAAACAACCTGTCATGCTTTGGATTCACGGTGGCGGGCATCAATTCGGGTCGAGTGATTTTTCCTATTACCAGTCCAATGGTCTGGTCCAAAAAGATGTTGTGCTTGTGACCATCAATTATCGTTTGGGCGCATTTGGCTACATGGCGCATCCCGCCCTGTCTGCAGCAGACCCAAATGGTGTGTCAGGCAATTATGGCACACTCGATCAAATGGCCGCGCTAGATTGGGTGCGCGACAATATTGCCAGCTATGGCGGCGACCCAGAGAACATCACGGTCTTCGGTGAAAGCGCAGGCGCTTGGTCTGTGACTGAACTGATGGCCAGTCCTTTGGCAAAAGGGAAATTCCACAAAGCCATTTTACAAAGTGGCGCATCAACCTATCACCTCGGTCAGATGGACGGCGAGGGATTGGGCTGGCCCAGTGGGTATAACATGGGCGAGAAAGTCGCTGACGCCCTCGGTTTAACCGATCCAACAGCCGCAGATTTGCGCGCTGTCCCTGCGGCTGACATTATGGCGAACTTGCCAGAGAAAGCCGAAGAAGCCTTTCACCACATTCGGGACGGCTATGTCTTTCCGAAAAATGTCGGGCACGCGTTCCGCGACGGCGACATCCATTCCGTCCCAATGATTTCAGGCTATAATTCCGACGAAGGCACGCTCTTCTTTCCTGATGATGGGCAACCCTCAGTCTGGGAATCCGATATGCCCGAGGGCGGTGCGGAGATGATTGCGACGCTAAATAAACACTATCCCGACCAAGGTGAAACGCTCGCGACCGTTTATAAGCTCAACGCTGATTACACAGCAGGTGGCACGCAAATGATGGGCGATGATATATTTGGCGTGAACGTGAGATATGCCGCGCAAGCCAATACTGCCGCAGGTTCGCCCAATTGGCTCTATCACTTTTCCCGTACGCCGCCGTCGGAGAAACAGACTTTAGGCGCATTTCACGCTGCAGAAATCTCTTTCGTCTTTGACAGCAATGAATCCATTTTGGGACTCTCTAAGGATGATGAAGCGTTAACGGATGTCATGGTTGCGGCTTGGACAAATTTCGCCAAGACAGGTGATCCAAACGGCACAAACTTGGTGGAAATGGGCGTGCCAGCATGGGCACAGCACACAGGTGAAAACTGGATGCATTTTTCGGGCAACACGGGCCTACCCGTTACGACGGCTGAAGCGCATATTCGCAAAGCCAAACTCGACGCGTTGGAAACAGGGCTCGTCCTGAAATTAGGGGCATTAGATGCCGAATTCGCCAGTTCTGGCGATGTCGGCACGTTGAACGACTAGGTCGCTCAATCCTTAAAGATCGTCGTCGTTTGACGGCGACGGTCAACGGTGAGCTGCGTGACGTCTGGACGCGAATAATGTCCTGCTGGATCAAAATTCTGGCGCTCACGACCAACAAAAGCAGGATCAAGGTCGCAGAAACGCAAACCCGCTGTTCCGACGACAGGCTCTAGCACCCAACTCCCATCGGGTGCAGCGACGCAAGATCCGCCATTGGCTGGCATATCACCCAGCGCGGCGCGGATGTCATCGGCGTAGGGCGTATCATCGCGAACATCTTGCGGGCGCATAATCGCAGAGACAGACACGCAATAACTGCGGCCTTCCTTTGCCAGCATTGGCGTGAGGTCACGCGTATTACGGTCATTCCCAGGCCATCCCATGACGTGCAAATCTTCGCCTTGACCATAAAGCGCGGCGCGCGCGAGCGGCATCCAATTTTCCCAACAATTCAAGCCACCCACCGTGAACGCGCCAAGACGATGCGTGACAAGGCCGTGACCATCACCTGGGCTCCAGACCAACCGCTCTTCGTAAGTGGGTTGGAGTTTCCGATGGACAGATTGGACTGTGCCCGTCGCGTCTATGTAAACATAAGAACAATAGAGCGAATGCCCTGTGCGATCACGCGGGCGTTCGATGATCCCAAGATAACACGCCATCTTAGCCGCTGCGAGAGCCGCGCATACATCATCCAAATGCCCGTCTTCTATGGTCACAGATTGGTCAGCATAATGCGCAAAGATCTCTTTCTGCATAGGGTCGTTGAATCGCGCGCCGCCCGTCCCGTCGAGCCAGAAAGGATAACCTGGCACGAAACTTTCCGAGAAAACAATGAGGTCAGCTTCTTCTTTAGCTGCCGCTGCAATCGTTTGAGTAACTTGGGCGAGTCCCGCCTCTCTCGAGAGCCAAATCGGAGCCAATTGCGGGAGTGCGAGTTTTAATTTTTGGGTCAAATGGGTTTGGGTCATGCCGATTCATTAACCCAATATTCACCATAAGCCCAAGTAAAATAGAAACCGCTATTTGTTATCTATCAAGCAGAAATTCATGTAGGAATTTCGAATGTTTAAGTCATATTGTAAGAATACCGAGGGTAATGTTGCCCTGGTGTTTTCGGTAAGTGTCTTAGCGATGCGGGTCTGCGTTGGAGCGGCGGTAGATTTTAATGCCGCGACAAGCCAGAAACAAAACCTCCAAGATATCGTTGATTCCGCGACCTTGGCTGCGACCAAACCCAATTCCCCCAAAGAGAATCAACTCAAAGGCATCGTCAAGAAGTTTGTCCAAGAGCATAATAATGGAAACAAAGGTAAAGACGGTAAGATTTCGTTCGAAGTGAAGCTCATCGATGACAACGTTCATGTTACTGGGACGTCCGCATATAACACGTTCTTCATGGGCATTGTGGGGCGTGAAGAGCTACAAATTGTTGCACAGCAACGGGTCGCACGATTACCTATGATATCATCAACGATGGTCCGTATAGGGGCGAAGGCTCCTACGAGGAGCAAGACTGTACAGGTGGCCAGACCGAACTGACGGGCACACAGACCTACAACATGCAAACAACGACACAGACGTGGCGCGGCTGTGTGGGGTCACGCTCTGCGCCATTGGATGAGCAAGCTTCATTCGGCAGCACCCGAATAAAAGGGTTTATGAATAAGACCTGTGGAGCGGAGATCCGTGAGCTCACAAAGTCAATGGGCAAAGCCAACTCGACCATCCAAAGTATGACGGCCTCGCGTAACACATATTTGCCAGCTGGCGTGATGTGGGGATGGAGACCCCTTCAAGATGAAGCGCCGCAGACCAAAAAAACACTTGCGCTCTGCAACGCCGCAAAGGCTGATGACGTTCAAATCTTTACCATTGGCTATCGTATGGATGCCTCTTCCGCATCGACTAAGAGCCTTCTCACCGCCTGCGCCACTAGCCCAGATCAATATAAAGATGCGAAAAATGCGGCTGAGGTGAAAAAGGTATTTAAAGAGCTCGCGGGGAAACTTAACTTTTCCCGACTTGCAATGTAAGCTCAGCGCTTGGACTGAGAGTTCAGGGTAGAGATTAGACGCTCTTACGCAATGTCTGAGGGCGAGCCCCGTGAATACGGACCAGCTCGCCTTCAACTTCCATATTCAATTTCACAGTGGTGACGTGCCATCCGACAGATCCAAGTTTTGCCAGTTGGTTCGACGTCAAACGTAATGTTACGGCCTCGTTTAGGTCTTTGAACAACATTGAGTTGCTCTCTCTGTCGTCCAAACATTCCAATATTGCGCGGCGAATACAGTCATATTTCCATTTGGGAATATTCACACCTGCATCGCGTCCCTCCGCAGGCGTGAAACACGTTACCTTAGCCTCATCCGTCATCGCATCCCCAATGTGATATATACGCATACAGCCGTTTGTTAAAAATACCAAATCAAGGCTTGAGAACACGTTCGAAACCTTGTGAATCCGCTTTGCCCAAGACCAAGGTCCTGTTAGGCGAAAGCATGATCTATTCGTCTACACATCGCTTTATTTCTGCCTTTCGCGTGATGATATTCACGGCAGCTTTAGCTTTGGCCGCTTGCTCTGGAGAGGTGCCCGTTGAAAAAGTGATCATTGGAACCTGGATTCAAGGGACGCCCATGTCGATGACGTCTGGAGGGGTGCAGACAACGACAACAGATACCGTTTTAACACTAAAGAAAACCGGTGAAGGGACTCTGTCTCGCGTTCTAAATTTGCAAAGCGCAGGCCTCCCCCGCGAGGGCGTCAATCTGAATGTGGATCTACGCGGTCGATGGGAACTGAAAGACGGACAACTGATCCAAACCGTAGAAACAACCTTGATCACACCCCGCACGCCCGACGCGTTGTCGGTCAAATGGGCAGAGGAATTACAGAAACAAGAATTACAAAAACAAGCGGTAGAACCAACGGCCTCTGTGAAAATAATTATTGCCGCAGATAAAGCCCAACTGATCTTGCAAGATACAGATCGAGGTATAACAGATGTGTATCGTAGAAAATGACTAGAGTGAAAATGTCGATCATGAGACAATATCTAAGACAGGTTTTCATAGGACTACTTAGCGCTGTTGCGCTCAGCGCATGCAACGTCACCAGTTCTCCCGATGAGTTAATTGTCGGGGATTGGACGCAGGTCAAAACCATATCGATTGTTGACGCTGGTGTGAGTCTTAAAATCTCAGAGTCTGCAACACGCTATTTATCCGACGGAACCTTGCAAAGCTCAGCCCGCCTCAAAATTGAAAATGTTCCCGAGACGCTGTCCACCTATGACGTTAAAAGCGTAGGCACATGGAAAATCGAGAACTCAAAATTGATCGAGAGCATAACAGACGTCGATGTCACGACGGCAAGTGGAACGCCACAAGCCACCGCGATTGCCCGCCAGATGACAGAGACAATATTGACCGCGGAGCCGTCATCTGTTGATATTTTGGCCCTGACGAAAACACAAATGACCCTGCGCGAGACGGAAGCGAATTACACCATTAGATTTGAGAGACGCTAGCGATGGGGTTTTACAGTCGACATATTCTACCAATCTGTTTGGACAAGGCCTGTGGCGTAGGTCCAGTTGAAAAACAGCGCCTTAAAATCGTCCCGCAAGCCAAAGGTCAAGTTCTTGAAATCGGCATTGGGTCAGGACTAAACCTTGCGCATTATGATCCGTCTCGGGTCACGGGCGTCATTGGCGTTGATCCGGACGAACATATTTGGGCGCGCAGCACGAAACGCCGTGCGGCCGTAGATTTCCCTGTCGAACGCATCGGACTATCAGGCGAGTCGATCCCATTAGATGACAATACTGCGGATACGGTTGTCGTGACCTATAGTCTTTGCACGATCCCAGACCCTGTCGCAGCGCTGCGCGAAATGCGGCGGATATTGCGTCCCCGCGGAGAAATTCTATTCTGTGAACATGGGCAATCCGTCGATCCAAAGGTCTCACGTTGGCAAGCACGCGTCGATCCAATGTGGAAGAAAATCGCGGGCGGATGCCACAGTGGACGTGATATTCCAGCCCTATTCACGGAAGCCAACTTGACGGTTCACGATCTGAAACAAGGCTATATTCCTGGACCAAAAATCCTCGGATATAATTACTGGGGTCGTGCCACCTAAACTCAATCAGACTCTACAGGGACTTCATTCGAAACGCGTGCGCCCTCTTCGAAATGCGCAGCTTTCCATTGCGTTGGCGTCATCCCATACCACCGTCGAAAAGCACGGTTCATAGCGGCCTGATCATTATAGGCGAGTGCCATAGCGATTTGAGAGAAGCTCCGACCCTCCGCGACATAGTCTTGAAAAAGCGTCTGACGTATGCCGTCAACACGGTCACGAAAAACAGGCCCAGACCGCTTTAACGCCGTTCGAAATGCTGACCATGTCAATCCCATCCGATCTGCAACCACATGAGACGTAATATGCCCATTTTTAATTGCGGCCCGTATTGCGGCATCTACTGAGGTCTCGAAAGACTCAACGGAGGCATTTTGGTTAAAAATACCATCCAGTTTCGTTTTAATACGCGCGAGCCGTTCAGGATCATAAGATATCAACGTGCCACGCATGGCAGCGTCTGAGAATTGCAGACTAATTTGCTTCGCATTAAAGTGAAGCGGCATTTGAAAGATAGACTCATGCGTTTTTAAATCATCTGGCGCCGCATAGGGTAGCTTCACCCCCAACATTTCTTCACCTGATCCCCAAGACAACCAATGATAGGCCGTGAAGTAGGCCCCCATGACAATATCCGTTATTGGTCGATAACGTTCCATATCTTCGTAATAGGGGGTAAAAGTCATGAAGTTTCGGTCGGGTCCGTCATTAACACTGGCGACGTTTCCAACGTCTATCGCCAGTTTCTGATATTTCCCATTCATCTTGATCACGTCTTCGAGGTTCTTGCAGTACACATACACACTGCCTGTTTCCGCAAAGGTCGCGACACGAAACTTATGCCCCAAACGCAAAGCAATATGTGGGTCAGAAAGGGTTTTCGCCGCTTGGTTCATCAAATTAAGAAAAAGCTCAACAGACATCCGTCCGTTAAGGTCTTCAAGCATGCCTTCGGTCAAATTTAACGTCGATAAAGACATTTCCCGTGGAAAGCCAAACCCTTCAAGCAAGTCCAAATTGGTATTGAGATAGCGGTAGGAGACGGACATTTTCATAGAGAAACGGGCTCAAACACGTCGAGTATGGCCATTCTGTTGTGTAAGTGTCCCACGCTCAACCTCTCGTACGGTTGAGATTTTTCTAAACATAATTATCAGAAATGACAAATGAAATGAACGCTAGGGACAATTCATCCTGAAAGAACTCGTTTAGGGGGTGGTTGTGGGGCAACCACATATACGGTCGTGACAAACCTCAGAATACATCTGAATGCGCGTCATGACCTGTGTGGACACAAAGGCCGAAACGATGTTGCGGGGTGCAACATCGTTTCGGCCTTCTTGTATTTATAGCTCAAGCCTTATGACGACGCGGTTTTTGTAACGACGACGGGTAAGTCTTTAAAATCACCTGCTCGTTTTTGCTTTCCAGCTATCATCGCCTCCATCATCTCTGACGGAATCAACATGGACATGTTCCAAACTGCGATATTATCAAGCGCATCAGCGGTGCTGTGGTCGCGTGAATATGTGATCGCACGTTTGCAGCCATAAACGGCCAATGGTGGCTTCGTTGCGATCTCTCGGGCCATCTCCATGACAGCTGTCATCATGGCGTCATGATCGGCATAGACTTCGTTGAACAGACCGCGTGACTTACATTCTTCCGCGCCCATCTTGCGACCCGTATAGGCCAGCTCTCGAACGATACCTTCTGGCATGTGATTGAGGATACGCGGGAACGTTCCGACATCTGCGGTCATGCCGACATTGATTTCGTAAATCGTGATGAAACTATCGGCGGTGCCATAGCGCATATCGCACGCCGTAATTAAATCCACACCGCCGCCATAGCAACCACCTTGGATCGCGGTCAGAACAGGAATGCGGCAATCTTCCAATGACGATAATGACGCCTGCAGACGTTTCACATCAATGTAAAAATTTGCGCCATATTGCGGCGCATTTTTATCTTTCGCTCCGCCAATATCTTGGAACATACCGACATCAATACCCGCGCTGAACACGGGGCCGGTTGACGACAAAACAATGACGCGAGCTTTCGCGTTCTCGTCGATGTCCCGCACGATCCGCGGCAACTCCTCCCAGAACTCCGCAATCATAGCATTGCGTTTTTCGGGGCGGTTCATTTTTACATGCGCGACGCCATCGGCGATTTCGACATCAAAACATTTATATGACATTTCTGACTCCTAAAGCGTGAAGAGATAGCCCTTATCAGGACCGCTCTGCCCATTGAGTAGGGCTTTATAATTTTCTAAAACGGCTTCAACGCCTGTTGCTTTTTCGACATGCAGCCAGTCTTTGGCACTGTCGAGGAATGGCATCCAGCTTGCGCCAAGCTTTTGCGCAAAGCCAGCCTGCCCCCAATCTCCAATTCGTTGCTTCGCGCGATCAGGCGCGAAGAAGAAGGCGGTCGGTGTGGCCGTGCGCTTCGGTGGAGTCTTTGCGGCTTCTTGCCAATGGGACATCCCAACACGGCAGATATACGTCAGGTTTTCCTCGAAATGATCTTCAAGCGTTCGGATGACACCCATATTGCCCGACATATCGACCACGACCGTTTTAACATCGGGGTTCATATCGGTGATGGAGTCGTAGCTGAAAGTTTCGCTATAAAAACCTGTTCCCTCAACGAAGGCTTTATTCCCTTCTGAGGTCAAGCCCACGACAGGGCGGCTTCCGTTGGCTTTTAAACAATAGGCTGTACCCAGCGCCGTTTTCGAAGACGCGGAGAGGAGGACAACTTGCTCGGCCCCAAAGAACGCTTCATCCTCAAGGAAATCATCAATCAGAAAACTCGTCGTAAAGAGCGGACGCAGAACGGGTTGCAGATCAACATGTTTGGCATAACTTGGGTCGGCATCCGTGAAACTATACCCGCTATAAAGGCCGTGGAGACCAGAGCGATGTTCTGCAATATCGGTAAAACCGTGATCGCTTAGGCGTCCTGGCTGCATATCCATAGATTTCGCGATAGGAAAAAAGCCATACATTTTACGACCAACTTCGATACCTGGATAATTAGACTCGCGAACAACGCCATATCCCCAAACAGGCATACGTCCCTGCCCTTTATCTTTGGTTAGATCATAGGCCATTGGGTTAAAGACGGACCAATATCCAATTTGGTCCCCTGTCACCATATAGGTCACATTATTAGCGGTTAGCGCAAAATCGCCAATGTCGACACGTATTTGACCGTCTGGCAATTCACCTTCATCGTAATTCACAATCGCGACATCGGCGAAATCTGTTTTATTGACGAGTAGAGTTTGCATATCGTTTTCTTCTTATTTTAGGGGTGTCATCTTAAACGTAAAGGCAGGTTTAACCGAAAACATTTCCATTGTCACAGGCAATCAAAAGCTGGCCTTCTAAGCCCGCTTTACGGTGCTTATGAATTTTGCGATAATCGTCGGAACTTACAGTTTCAAACATGGTCTTAGCATCAGGGTATCGGAAGATCGCAATCGCGTCCCATTGCCCCTCACCTTGACCAATCAGCCATGCGCCCATGTTTCCACCAAAGACAGAATGCGCGCCATCAATGTTCTTGGACGCCACCATTTTCGCAAAGGCGTCGCCATAGCGACCGTAAGCTTCGGCACCCGAAATATTTTCCCCATCTTTATAGGTCGCCCGTGTTTTGAACTTTAGCAAGTTCAACATGTAGACGGGTTCACCCTCAGGATGTTTGGCGAGAAAGGCTTTCACTTGCTCAGGGAGCGGATCAACGGCAATTTCACTCATGATTTCACGTCGTCATATCCAGGCGCTTGGACGATCTCAGATTTTGATCGTGACAACATCTCTTGCGGCACAAAGAAATCTGCGACCAATGGGCCATCATATCCAGGAACTTGATATTGTAGAAAGTCCGTCTCACCCTGATCGGCGAGAATAAATTCATCGATCACGAATTGCCCCGTAAAGGTCTTCGCATCTTGGTTCAAAACCGCATAGGCCGCGTCGGCCATAATCTCTGGCGTACGGCTCATTTTCGCCATTGCGTCACCGCCCAATACATTCCGCACAGCCGCCGTATCAATCGCCGTCATCGGCCAGAGCGAATTAACGGCGACCTTGCCGCGGAACTCTTCGGCCATACCCAAAGTACACATCGACATGCCATATTTCGCCATCGTGTAGGCTGTGTGTTGTTTGAACCATTTCGGATTCATATCCAATGGCGGTGCAATGTTCATGATGTGAGGATTTTCGCTTTTCAACAAATGCGGCAGGCAGGTCTGACTCACCAGAAACGTTCCACGCGCATTCACGCCATTCATCAGATCATAGCGCTTCATCGGCGTCACGAGCGTCGGCGTCAGAGCGATTGCCGAAGCATTATTGATACAAATATCGATACCGCCGAAACGGGCGACGGCTTGATCGACGGCGGACTTAACAGCGTCTTCGTCTCGAATGTCGCACACCACGCCAAGCGCATTTCCGCCTGCGGCTTCGATTTCAGCCGCGGCTGTGTGAATTGTGCCCGCCAACTTAGGGTGGGGCGTATCTGTCTTGGCCGCAATCACGACATTGGCACCATCGCGCGCACAGCGCTTGGCCATTGCCAAGCCAATACCGCGAGAGCCGCCTGACATAAATATCGTCTTACCGTTCAGTCCCATGAAATCTCCAATGTTCTGCTATCAAACCTAGGCCGCCAGCATTATCGGGGCAAGCCACGCGATTGCAGGGAGGGCTGCCTTATATTGCATAGTGACCGCGGCCCTAAGGTTTTGACAAAAGGTTAAGCGCCAACTTACCCGATATTAAACATACGACGTTATGGATTGGGAAATTACGGTCGGCGTAAAGCTGGTCCTGTCTTGGATTTGGGAACGAACGCATGCGAGCATCAGTCAAATATTTACCCTTTCTTATTCTCGGAACAGCCCTAACCGGATGTTCAATGGCGGGCACTGGCGATTTCTTTGCCGATGAATATGCGGATCTACAACGCCAACAAATGCCGCATTATTACGGCGCACCCGCGGTGAAAACACAATACCCTGTTGCTCCCGACGCACATGCCTACGGAACATCAGTTCAGGGTCATCAAAGTCAGCGTGGGCATAATGGAACGCAACAACACGCGAATTATGTACCATCCACTTACGGCGCAGCGCCTCACGGATTGCGCGGCGGACCTGCTCCATTCAAACGCCACACATATGGCACTCTTGGCGTCGTCAACTATGAAGCGGGCGAAGATCTATATGGCGTTCAAGGTCGTTTTGGGTATCAGCTCAATAAATACTTCGGAGCCGAAGTTGAAGGTTCTCTGGGCCTCTCCAAAGATAGTACAGATACTCCTTTGGGCGCGACGACGATAAAACAGACAGTCGGCGTTGAGAACTCTATCGCAGCTTTCGGTGTCTTACGTTACCCGCTTTTCAATAAATTCAGCGGGTATAGTCGCGTAGGTTACCACCAAACAGAATTAGACGAGAAGGTATCGTCAGACACAGCTGTCTTGCTCGACCGTGAATATTCTACAAATGGTCTCGCCTATGGATCAGGTCTCGAATATGCGGTGAACCCGCGCACAGCCGTTCGCTTAGACTACACAGTTTATGATTTTGACGGCCCTGATTCAGATGCCGTTTCATTGGCGGTTTCGCGGAAGTTCTAAACCCGACGTCAAATTATCTGAAGACATTCACACCCTCCTCGTAACTGATGGAGGGTGTTTTCGTTTAGGCGTCTTTTTCCTGCTGCGTCCAGAGATGCGCATAAAGCCCGTCTTGCGAGAGCAGCTCATCATGTGTGCCGCGTTCGCGAATACGACCCGCATCCATCACTAGAATTTGGTCCGCATTGATAATCGTCGACAAACGATGCGCGATGACCAGCGTTGTACGGTCCGTTGCAATGCGGTCCAAGGCCGCTTGAATATCGCGCTCCGTGGCGGAATCCAGCGCGGAGGTGGCCTCGTCCAAGATCAGGATCGACGGATTTTTCAGCAGAGTTCGCGCAATTGCAACGCGTTGTTTTTCCCCGCCAGACAGCTTCAATCCGCGTTCCCCAACAACCGTGTCATAGGCTTTCGGCAGTGTTTCGATGAAATCATGCACTTGCGCATCGCGGGCGGCTTGCTCGATCTCATCTTGCGTCGCGCCAGGTTTCGCATAGCCAATATTATAGCCAATCGTGTCATTGAACAGAACCGTGTCCTGCGGGACGATACCCAAGACACGGCGCACACTGGACTGCGTCAAACCTTGCAAATCTTGCCCGTCAATCCGCACTGTCCCTGACGCAATATCATAGAAGCGGAAGAGAATACGCGAGAGTGTCGATTTCCCTGCGCCCGTCGGCCCAACAATCGCAACGGTTTGCCCGGGCTCTATTGTAAAATTAATACCCTTCAAAATTTCACGATCAGGGTCGTAATGGAAATGCACATCGTCAAATGTTACGCGGCCTTCAACATCGGTAATGTCCACAGCATTAGTGCTGTCTTCAATTTCGGGTCGACGATCCATTAGCGCGAACATATTTTCCAAGTCCGTCAACGCCTGCTTGATCTCGCGGTAAGCAAAACCGAGAATATTCAGCGGGCGGTAGAGATCCAGCATAACAAATGTAATTGTGGTGATATCGCCAATGCTCATTTCCGAGCCGCCTAAAATGCCATCTGCGGCCAGCAACATTACGGCCACTAAGCCGAGGTTCATCAGTAAACCTTGTCCGATATTGACAGTCGAGAGCGACGTGCGAGAGCGAATGGCAGCGCGCATATAACCGCCCATCGCCACGTCATAGCGACCAGTTTCAAAATCCTCGGCGGAGAAATATTTCACCGTCTCATAATTTAGCAAGCTGTCCACGGCTTTGGCGGCAGCTTCATTATCTTGACGGTTCATTTCGCGGCGGAATTTTAGCCGCCACTCAGTCGTAATGATTGTGAAGGCCACATAGGAGATCACAATCACAACCGCGATAGCTGCGAAACGCCAATCATAGACAGTCGCAAAAGCTACACCCACGACGCCGAGTTTCAAAAAAGTCGGCCCAATATTGAACAGTAGAAAACGAAAGAGAAAATCAATCGATTTCACGCCACGCTCGATGATGCGGTTCAATTTACCTGTGCGTTTTTCCAGATGATAACGCAGAGATAATTTGTGCATATGCGCGAAAGTCGCCGTCGCAACGGCCCTTTGGGCGGCTTGCGCCACAGGTGCAAAGATGTACTCGCGACCTTCCGAGAACAAGATCGATAGAAGTCGAAGCCCCCCATAACCCAGAGCCATAACCACAATCATAAGAGTCACTTGCTCAGCCGCACTGGCTTTCGCCACATCCGTCGCATCAATCGCGCGCCCCAACATGAACGGAGCCCCAACAATCACGAATTGCCCCGTCACCGTCAGGATCAAGGCAATGATCGAACGGACCTTAAATCCCACATTCCCAGCGGGCCAAAGATAGGGCTTTAGGCGTCCTAACCCCAAAAGCTGTTTGAAAATCCCGCGTTCTACGGCGTCTTCGTCTGGGGCTGTATTATCTGGTGGCATGTGCGTTCATGTGGACCCTGTAAACCCGATGTCAACCACACG
>CALHXF010000046.1 GCA_938040095.1 uncultured Caulobacterales bacterium | reverse complement strand
AGATGATGTAGCGATTTCTTTTGAAGATAAGAAAGCCATGCAACAAAAGCTGACAGATTTGGGATTTTCCACGGGTGGCGTCGATGGACGCATTGGCCCAAACAGCCGCCGCGCCATTCGCGCGTGGCAAGCCGCTAATGGTTTGACGGCTGATGGCTATATCGAACAACGTCTATTCAAAAGGTTGATGGCACAATGAGAACATTTGCTCTTATCGCGGCGGCAACATTATTAGCGGCCCCTGCATTCGCTTCCGAAGCCGCGTCTAGCCCCAAAGACGTCTTTGGCCTTTGGACCGTGAGAGGCGGAACGGCTCTTATTCAGATCACAGATTGTGGTGACGGCACACCATGTGGGAAACTTGTCCATGTTGTCACGCCAAACCCAAAAGCCCTGTTGGATGATCAGAACCCTGATCCAGAGCTGGCGACGCAGCCCTTGATCGGATCGAAAATGCTTTGGGGCTTCAAAGAGAAGTCCGACAAATGGTCGAGCGGTAAAATCTACGACGCCGAGAGCGGGAAGTCCTACAAGTCCAAGCTTGAACGCAAGGATGCGGGGACATTGGAAGTTAAAGGCTGTGTCGGCCCAATCTGCCAAAAGCAGTTTTGGACCGAAGTTAAGTTAGACTAATCCTTAGCGGCTATTCTGCCACTTCGATTTCTTCGGTTTTTCGGAACCATTTTGACTGAATGACAGGCCAGAGAAGTTGTTCTGCGACACTTGTCTCGGGTAGGTTCTCAACTCCGAATTCTGGCGGATATTCGCGCGTGATTTTCGCTGTGCCGAATAAAACGTCCCAGAAGAATAGGAGGTTACCGTAATTGCCTTTATAATGAGTCACGCCATCGTCTGCATGCTTACCGTGATGGGCGCTATGTGTGGCGGATGTCGAGATCGTGCGCTCTACGACCCACATAACAGGATGTAGCCATTTAATTTTGTAAAGCGGGCGATCCCAGCGAATGTCGGAATGGGCGCCATAAATTACAGTCATCTTAGCCACCAAGTAGAAGGCATAGACCCAACCACCACCCAGATAGATCAGGACACCAGAGAACCACAAACCGGGCATAAGGAAGTAATAGAAGATATTATTGCGATAGACGATCCTGATCGACAAATACCCCGCCTGATGATGCGGACGATGTAGGTTATAGAGCCACGGCGTCGCATGCGTAATACGATGCCACCAATATTGAGTCATATCATCAAAGACGAGGAAGAGACCCAGTACCGGTAACCAGTGCCAAGTTTTGAGAACATCGCCTTGTCCCGGAAATAGCAAGGCGCCCAAAGCAAAGCCAGACCCAACCACAATAGGTTGTGTTACAAGGGTCAGCATCAGGGTCGACAAGGTATCAACCCAGCCGTCGCCTTTGACTTGTTCCTTCTTTTGGAAGAACCGCGTGAAGAGGACTTCAAGCAGAATAAATCCAACGAATATTGATAGGACGACAATAATTTCAGGCTTCATTGTGGTGTATCCTCTCCCCAGAGATAATCGCCGGCCCCGTCGGGGCGCAATGACAGGAGCCGACAGAGAGAGGCCTATACCATTCTGCTTGCAAACAATGTTCAATATCTTACATTTCCAATTATGCTTGAACGACTAGCCGCCATTTCTGATCCTTTTTTGAAGATGATTTCGCCAAATGCGCTGTCCGCAATAGAGGCTGCGTCAATCTTGATAAAATATGGTGACGGGGCGCTAATTCATAATCGCGGCGATGACAAACCGGGTCTCTCTATCGTGCGGTCTGGATTGGTGCGGGTTGGCATGATCAGAGAAGACGGCACATTTGTGATCACATCGCTCTTGGGCGCAGGACAAAGTTTCGGCGAATTCACATTATTCGCGGACTTGCCGCGGACCCATGATATTGTCGCCCAAGGTGAAACGGAAGTCTGGCAACTGCCTGGAGCTCGATTTTCGCGACTCTGCGAAACCCAGCCAGAGTTGATGGAAGCGCTGCTGAAAACAGCCCTCGTGCGAAGTCATGTTCTCTTGGAGATGATTGAGGCGATGCGCTCTCTCCCCGTTCTCGAACGCGTGGCCAAAATTCTCGTTATTTTGGTCACGACAACGGGAGAAAATTCGCATTTTTATACGAGGCAATCAGACTTGGCCGTGACGTTAGGTTTATCGCGTACGACCCTGTCTAAAGCGCTGACGCAACTGGAAGCAGATGGTTTGGTCGCGCGCGGCTACGGGCAGATTTCTCTGCCCGACCGTGACCGATTGATCGCGTGGATCAGCGCGCGCGAACCGTAAGCCTAGTGAGTGGACTTCCACTCATCGACGGCTTCGCGACCTGCTGTTTCGCTTGATCCCAAAATTTCCGCCTGTTTCTGCGCCCAAAGGCGTTTCTGATAACGGTTGGAAATAATGTCTGTAACGACCAAGACAAAGACGACAAGATAGAAACTCGACTTGCTCATCGCATCAATTTGGAAGCCGAAGATTTTCAGATGCGCCAAATGCGCGCCTTCTGTGACCAATAACACACCAACAAGGAATAGAATGAAGAGGCCCAAGACCTGATACATACGGTTCTTTTTGAGGAAATTCGTCACGCGATCTGCGAGCAAAATCATACCCAAACCCGAGACCAAAATCGCGATAACCATAAGCGGCACTTGATAGGTTTTCGTCGGCTCACATCCAATCGCACCCGCAACAGGGTTTGCGATAAGGTTCGCTTTACATGTTACCACATCCCCAGAGAATTGCCCCAACGTCGCACCTGCGGCATTGACGATATTAGACGCATCGACACTCGCAATTGCCATTGCGGATAAAATTGAGTCGACAGAGAAGACAAGGTTCATTGCCACGATCAACATGATCGCGCCCGCAACGCTGCGTTTTCCGCCGCCTTCGGAATGTTCGATGTGATCGACTTGGAGAAGATGATGAATCTCTTTGATCGCCGTATAGATGATGAAGCCCCCGCCAATAAGGGTAATCAAGGCTTGCGCTGTAAACTCACCCTCTAGCAGGTTCTCAAAATGAAAGCCGAAGAGCGGTTCCGCAAGCAAAGTGAACAAATTGACGATAATGAAAAGCAGGACAATCCGAAGCGCTACCGCAATGCCAATGCCCCATTTACGGACCTTTTTCGCATCCTCTTCATTTCCAACCTTGTTGGATTCAATCGCGATATAGAGCAAATTATCAAAGCCCAGTACCGCTTGCAGTAAGATAAGCATCAGCAAGGTAAAAAGCGCTTGCGCCGTTAAGAGTTCAGCCACGGATAATCCTCCAGTCCGTTAAGTGGAGTGGGCTTAGCCCAACTTATCGCAGAGGTTAAGGGAAGACTCAGGTTCTTGCAGAAACCTTGCAGGCGGCCTACAGGCTGAACCTTGCATGGCCGTGGCATTAATGCGACGTTCAGGGGCGTTTAGATAGGATGCATCATGAAAACGAAGATCTTGTTTTGCCTGATCACAGCCAGCGCCCTCATTGGAGGATGCAAGCATACCGTTGAGTTCGAACCCTCGGATAAACCGATTATAATTGAGCTGAACGTGAATATTAATCAGGAAATCCGCGTCCGCTTGGACAAAGATGTCGAAGATTTGATCGCAGATAACCCAGACCTATTTTAGGCCTGAACCCACTGAGCGCCCTAAATGCTCGACACTCAAGGAGGCTGTTATGGCCACATTGAAAAAAATTATTGGTAGCGTCGCAGCACTAGCCTTTTTGGCTGGTGGCGTTTCGACCGTCGCGCTCTTTGCGGCACCCGACGCCGTTGCACAGGCAAGTAGTTCCAAGGCGGTTGTCGATGCAGCCATTGCCCGTGGAGAAATCGGCGAACAAATCAACGGCTACCTCGAAGTCGTTGACGGCGCATCACCCTCACAAAAAGTGCGCGCCTCGATGGCAGACATCAACATACAGCGTAAGGCGGTCTATACGAACGCCGCACGCGCTCAAAATGTCCAGCCTGCCGTCTTCGCGCAGCTGACGGGCGAAAAACAAATTCAAAAGGCCGCACGCGGTACCTTTGTGAAGGACGCCTCAGGCGTTTGGAAAAAGAAATAGCGCCAGATACAAGAACGAATACAAAATTTGAGTATCGAACCTCGTTGGGAAACTGACGGGGTTTATTTTTGTTTACCAAAAACATGAACGCGGTCGCGCTTTACTGCATTTCCCTTTGCGCCGTCTTCCCATCTGATTCACACTTGGGCGACCCACGAATCAACTGCGCGAGAACGTTTTCATGTCTGCTCCGATCACCAAGCTTACGCCTACGTCCCTCTCAGCGCTACTTTGCGCAAGAATTTGTCATGACCTTATTTCGCCTGTGGGCGCGCTGGGGACGGCTATCGAAATTCTCGATGATCCCTCCAATATTGATATGCATGACGACGCGATGGTTT
This sequence comes from uncultured Caulobacterales bacterium, assembly GCA_938040095.1. Taxonomy (GTDB): domain Bacteria; phylum Pseudomonadota; class Alphaproteobacteria; order Caulobacterales; family Maricaulaceae; genus Litorimonas. Next base: position 10,687 of record CALHXF010000046.1, on the reverse strand, counting down.
TGGTGCGCACAGCGTCTCGTCAAGCCTCGGCGAAGTTGAAGTTTTTGCGCATTGCTTTCGGCGCAGCGGGATCTGCTCCCGGCGTGATTTCGACGGCGGAAATCATGACACTCACGAATGATATGTTTAAAGATGCCAAAGCTGACCTCATTTGGCACATGGATACCGACGGAATAGATAAAGATCGCGCTCGCATTTTAATGAATTTGGTCATGTTAGCCGTCCAAGCCGCCCCGCGTGGTGGCACGGTCACGATCACCCGTGTAGGTCGCGGCCACACAACAGAGGCAGGTGCAGATTTCACCCTCGTTAGTGAAGGCCCAAAAGTCCGTCTTGACGCAGCTGTGGGGCGCGCAATTTCTGGCAAAGCACCAGAGGACGGATTTGACGGACGCTCGATCCAACCTCTTTATGCGAGCTTATTGGCGCGGGATGCCAATGGCAGCGTCGCAGCAAGTGCAACCGAAGACGCGATTACATTTACAGGGAACTTCGCAACCGTCGCTTAAAAGCGCCGACAACCCTCTTAAAAATAGCCATTTCATGCCTCCCCTGCTGTTTAAGTCGAGCCAAAACAGCATATCTCGAATCTTCTTTTCAAACTTTGCGATTTTTCGTCTTCGCTTGACCCTGTCTTAACCCTTTCAGGTCAGGTTCAAGTCAAAGTTAACGATACTGTTTGATTCGAGATCTATTTCATGGGCGACGACCTAAATTTCGCACAAAAGTTCACCCGCACTGCGGCTGACGGATTAGCCTTATTGGCTGAGATGCCAGACCCGCGTGCAGAAACGGATGCACCCGTTGTCATCAATATGATGACAACTGTGCAACGTGGCGCAAAACGCCTGCGGGCCCGACATATTTACGTTGGCGCACAAAATGTTCTATCTGCGATGCATCATGAAAGTGACGTTGTCCTCACAGGTCGCATTGAGACCTTGGGCTCGCTTGTCACGGAATATGCCCGTGGATTGGATCAACTTCTCACACAAACGCAATCCCCAGAGCGAAAGACGCTTTCCGTCGCGGATAAATGGGACACCGCCCGCGAAACGCTGAACGCGCTCTTGCCGATTGCTGACCCTGAGAGCGCAGATGTGCTGTCGCGTCTAATGCGCGCGCCTGTTTCATTGGAAACTGTTCAGCCAGATATGGCTAATACAGACCCGCAACAAAACGCCGATGTGCTACCTTTCAGGCCCATCGAAGATAATATTTTGAGTAGCCTTGATATTGATATGAAAACCGAAATCATCCCGGAACCTGTTGAAGCGGTCATGCCTCTCTCAACACAAGTCTCTACAAAATCCAAACGTCCTGCGCCTCTCATTGAGACAACAGACGTGGCATTGGACGCGATGATGCGTGACGTTATTGCGGACGCGCTATCAGTTGCGCGCAGTATTGGTCGGACAATCAGCCTGTCTTATGACATGGGAGAGCGCACGGTCACAGAGCCGGTTGCCACAGATTTACGCACGCGCGTCGGCAAAGCCCTCTCGCAAATCATTCGCCAAGCCCTATCTGATGACCGTGTCGGGCATATCGACATTAACCTCGCAGGCGAGCAACTCCATATCATGGCCGGCACAACAGCGATGCGTGTCGCGATTAATCCGAAAACAAAGCCAAAGCGCAAGCCACTGATCACAGCGGAAACAGAGCAAGGTCTACGCGCGCAATTAGACGCGCTTCTCGATCCCATCACATTCCATGAGACAGCGTCATGAAGACCTGCCTCATCGTCGATGACAGCCGCATGATCCGCCGCGTTGCGGGACGCATTGTCAAAGACCTCGGTTTTGAAACGCTGGAAGCCATTAATGGACAAGATGCGTTAGACAAATGCATGTTAGAATTGCCTGACGCCATTTTGGTAGATTGGGCCATGCCCATTATGGACGGTTTTGATTTCGTCAAAAAACTACGTGAACTTCCTGGCGGTGATGAACCGACGGTCGTCTTCTGCACATCTGTTCGGGACGTTAGTCGCATTGTCGAAGCCTTGGCCGCGGGTGCCGACGAATATATCATGAAGCCCTTCGACTCTGACATCATCGAGTCCAAATTTGCTTTGGCTGGGTTGGTATGAGCGCATCAGCCCGACACGGCGCGCTCTCTCTTGCCCCGACTTATTATGACGCCTTACGGCGACTAACGCTCGAACTTGCAGGTATCAATTTGGGCGCCAATCACGCCTTCTTAGTTGAGACACGCCTTGCCCGTTTGGCGCGCGAAGAGGGGTATGAGAGCCTAGACGCAATGGTCAATGAGCTGTTTCAGACAGGCGGCTCACGCCTCGCCATTCAAGTCGTCTCAGCCTTAACCGAACGTGACACCCATTTTTTCAAAGACAAAACGGCCTTTAAACGCTTGCGTGAAATCGTCCTGCCTGACCTCCATCACAAACGTGGTGGGGGACGCATTCGGATCCTCAGTTTTGGCTGCGCGTCTGGGCAAGAGCCCTATGGTATGGCGATGGTCTTGGACCAAATGCGCGATGAACTGGCAGGTATGAAAGTCGATATTGTTGGCGTGGATTACCCGAGCCAAGCGTTAGAGCGCGCCCGTGAAGGTCGCTACACGCATTTTGACGTACAACGTGGTCTACCCGTGCGTGATCTGGTTCAATATTTCGAGCCAGACAATGCTGATTGGGTCATTAAAGACAACATTCGTGAGCAAGTTGAATTCCGAGACATTCACCTCCTATCTAAATTAGATAGCCTAGAAGACTTCCACGCCGTTATGTTCTGCGGCAGCCTACCCCATTATTCTGCGCCGGCTCGCGTTCGTGTGCTGCGCGGTCTCTCTGGCTTAGTCAAAGAAAACGGCTATCTCATCCTCGGTGAAGGCGAAAGTTTAAGCCAAATGAACTTTGGATTTAACCGTGTGACAACAGAATCTGGTCTTTATAAAAAACGCGAAGTCATCATTGAGCCCGAAGTTGATCCAACCCTGAAAATTCCGAATGGCCGTACGACATTTGGCTAACACCCGCGTCAGCTTCGAAAGCCGAATGCCTCACCTTCTACAGTTTAAGCTCCCTGGCCGAGATTTACGCCTGATTCCATCCGTCCTCTGTGGTTGACCATACGCACGCGAAGCGTAAAAGACGCGACTTAGTCGTTATGCTTTTGAAAGCCGCTTTTCATGTCCGATCTCCCTGCTGATCTCGAAGCCGTCCGTACCCGCGTTCTTGCTGAAATAACTGACGCCAGCACCGTCGCTGCGCTGGATGATATTCGCGTCGCCGCCTTGGGTAAAAAAGGTGAAGTCAGCCTGATGATGCGTGGTTTGGGGAAAATGAGCCCCGACGAGAAGAAAATCATGGGCCCTGCGTTGAACGGCCTGAAAACCAGTCTCAATGCGGCCGTTGAAGCCCGCAAAACAGACCTCGAAAACGTGGCTCTGGATGCGGCGCTTGCCTCTGAAACCATGGATATGTCCCTCCCCGTTGGATCACCGAACGGCACCCTTCATCCCGTCAGCCAAGTCATGGAAGAAATGGCTGCAATCTTCTCCGATATGGGTTTCTCCGTTGCCGAAGGTCCAGACATCGAAGACGACTTCCACAATTTCACAGCGCTAAACTTTCCTCCAGGACATCCTGCGCGCGACATGCACGATACGTTCTTCTTAGAAGACGGTGAGAAAGTCCTGCGGACCCATACCTCGCCTGTGCAAATTCGGACGATGATCAACCAAAAACCACCCATCCGCATCATTGCACCGGGCCGCACATACCGTTCAGATTCCGACCAAACCCATACGCCGATGTTTCATCAAGTCGAAGGCCTCGTCATCGACAAGGGCATTCACATGGGACACCTCAAGGGGGTTCTCATGGATTTCGTTAGCGCCTTTTTTGAAACCGATGTCGACGTGCAATTCCGCCCGCATCATTTCCCCTTCACCGAACCTAGCGCGGAAATGGACGTGCGTTACGAACGTGACGGCGCAGCGATTAAAATTGGCCAAGGCGAAAAATGGATGGAAATCCTCGGCTGTGGCATGGTCCATCCGAATGTTTTGCGGGCCTGCGGTTTAGACCCAGACGAATATCAAGGCTTTGCCTTCGGCATGGGCGTCGACCGCCTCGCTATGCTCAAATATGGAATGCCAGACCTGCGCGACATGTTCGCGGGCGACAGTCGTTGGCTGGGTCACTACGGTTTTGATCCATTGGTACAGGCCAACTTGGCGACAGGTCTGAGCTAATGTCAATTCCGACTGGATCATCTGACGGCACGACTAAGCCAGCTGCCGCGCTTCTAAAGCGAATTGATATTGGTTTGACGACAGGCATCATCGCCGTATTTGTCGCGTTCATGTCGCTGCTTGTTGCACAATCGCAGACACGAATGGCGCTTGAGAGTCAGAAAGCATCTGTCCTGCCCATCATCGACATTGATTTAGGATATGAGAATATTGGCGACCGCAGCAATTCGATCTTCGTCGTGCGCCTTACAAATGTCGGCGCTGGGTTGGCACATGTCCAACGTGTCGTTCCCACGCAAAATGGCGAACCCGTCACAGATATTCAAACATTCGACAATGCCATTATGAATGGCCGCATGCGTGGTAATGTTGGCTATCCTGAAACCTCCGCAGCCTCAGGCTTTCTGCGTGCAGGTGACAGTGTTGAACCCCGTCGTTACCGCATGGGTGCAGCAGGGTCCGAGCTTGGTGCTTATCTGCGCGGGGACTACGGCATACCACTCGACGGACTGGACCTCGACGTGTGCTATTGTTCCGTATTCAAAGATTGCTGGACCGTAAAATACCTCGACCGCAAACTACCGAAACCTGTCAACAGCTGCGGAATCGAAGACGCACCCGCGGACTATTTTCAAACCTATATTGACCAAACTGCCGCTCAACGGCTGAAGAAGTAAGATCATGAAATTCACACTCTCTTGGCTGAAACGCCACCTGAAAACAGATGCGACCATCGAAGAGGTCGCCGAAGCGATGACCCTCGCGGGCCTTGAAGTTGAAGAGATCATTGATCCCTCCAAGGCGCTATCGGCCTTTACAATTGCGCATGTTATCTCCGCAGAGAAACATCCTGATGCAGATAAGTTGCAAGTCTGCCAAGTTGAGACAGTCGACGGTCCGAAACAAATCGTATGTGGTGCGCCAAATGCGCGTGCAGGCATCGCCGTCGCTTATGCGCCGCTCGGAGCTTACATTCCGGGTTTAGATTTCGCATTGGATAAAAAACCACGTAAAATTCGCGGCGTCGAATCCTCTGGAATGATGTGTTCCGGCAAAGAGCTCGAAATGGGTGACGACCATGACGGCATCCTAGAATTAGACCCTGCCGAATATTCTGTTGGCCAAGCCGTCTCTGACGCGATGGGTGTAAATGATCCCGTCATTGATTTTGAAGTCACACCGAACCGTCCAGACTGGTTAGGTGTCAATTCCATCGCGCGTGATTTGGCAGCTGTTGGATTGGGTGAATTAATTACGCCTGCCATCGAGCCTATCGCGGGCACATTCCCTTGCGACCAAGAGGTCATCATTAAAGCAGCAGACGGATGCCCAGCCTTTTCATATCGCATCATACGCGGTGTCAAAAACGGACCTTCACCGCAATGGTTACAAGATCAATTAAAATCTATTGGCTTGCGTCCGATTTCAACCCTCGTCGACATTACGAATTACGTCACTTATGACCGCGCACGTCCGCTACACTTCTACGACCTGAGCAAACTCCAAGGCGCCATTACGGTACGCCACGGTAACAATGAGGCATTCGACGCCTTGGACGATAAGAGTTACACAGTTACGGATGCAGACGTCGCAATTACTGATGAGACGGGCGTGATCGGACTTGGCGGTATTGTTGGGGGTGTATCGACAGGATGCGATGAAAACACCACGGATATCCTCGTCGAAAGTGCCTATTTCGACCCACTCACTATTCGTCGTTCAGCCAAGCGTTTGACGGTCAATTCAGACGCGAAATATAGATTTGAGCGCGGCGTGGATACAGGTGGCCTCGTCGATGGCGTCGACCTCGCGACCCGCTTAGTGCTGGACATGTGTGGCGGCGAGCCGAGCGAAATTAAAATTGCGGGTGAAATTCCTGCGACGCCTGCCAATGTTGCCTTCAATACAGATTTAGTCGCGCGTCTCACGGGATTGAATCTGTCTGACGATGAGATGGAAAAAATCCTGACCGACTTGGGTTTCGGGGTTAGCAAAGGCGAGACATGGGACATCACCGTTCCGTCCTTCCGCCGTGACGCGGTTGGTGGCGCGGATTTAGTAGAGGAAATCGCGCGCATACACGGCTTCCATAATCTTGACGCCGTTAGCCTGCCATCACTGCCAGGACGTCGTGAGCCCACTGCAACCTTGACGCAAAACCGTACACGGTTGGCGCGTCGCGCGTTGGCACAGCAAGGTCTTAGCGAAGCGATCACTTGGTCGTTTGCGCTTGAGGATCACGCCAAAGCCTTTGATGGGGGACAAGCTAATCTCGCGCTAGACAATCCGATTTCGAACGACCTGAATTGGATGCGCCCGAGCGCCTTGATCCATCTTCTCTTAGCGGGACAACGCAGCGCCAACCAAGGTTATCCTGGTGCAGCCCTTTTCGAGCTTGGCCCGATTTTCCAAGGCACAGCGCCCAATGAACAATCTCTCTCTTTGGCGGGTATGCGTCGCGTCGAACCCTCTCGCGATTGGGCGGGCATTGTGGACATCACGGCGCTGACGGCCAAGGCAGACGTACTGGCAGCGCTAGGTACAATGGGCGCGAATACCGACAATCTACAAGTCATGGACGCTGTCGGGACCTATTGGCATCCGGGACGTTCGGCGAGCCTGCGTTTGGGTCCGAAAAATGTTCTCGCTAGTTTTGGGGAACTTCACCCGCGCACATTGAAAGCGCTTGGAATTGAAGGCCGCGTTGTCGCCTTTGAAATCGCGCCAGATAATTTGCCCGCGCCAAGGAAGAAGTCTGCGTCCAAAGCCAAGCCAGCTCTGGCCCTGTCTGACTTCATGCCCGTCCATCGTGACTTTGCGTTCATCGCCTCTGAAGACGTGCGCGCAGGCGATATCCTGAAGGCGGCTAAGGGCGCTGATAAACAGTTAATCAGCAATGTTTCATTGTTCGATGTCTATCGCGGCAAGGGCGTTGAAGAGGGGCACAAAAGCCTCGCGATAGATGTCACTCTGACGCCGAAAGCTGCGACCTTGACGGATGCAGATATCGAAGCTGTCAGCAGCAAGATCATCGAAAAGGTTATGAAAGCGGGCGGACGATTGCGCGGCTAGCACCCTCTTTGTCATTGTAATCCTGGTCGTCATTGCCATTTGACGCCCCACGCGCGTTTGCAAAGCCACATTGCAATTGCGGTGGTCGCAATAGAGCGACGAACAGGGTAACGGACTCGCATGACGTCTTATAGTTATCGCACAGACCCTGCTGTACCCGACTTCCCCGATGATCACGCCGTGATCGTTTTTGACGGATATTGCGTTATGTGTTCAGGGTTCATGCGTTTTGTTTTACGCGAAGATCGTAAAAATCACTTTCGCTTTCTTCCTGCGCAAAGCCCCTTGGGTGAAGCTCTCTATGTCCATTTCGGATTAAAAGCGGGCGATTACGACAGTGTCCTACTGATTGAAAACGGAGGTGTTCGCGTCAAATGGGATGCCTCGCTTAGTGTTTTCGAGGGCTTAGGGTGGCCTTGGAAGATTGCATGTGTTGGTCGTATTTTGCCGAAGTTTGTGGCCAATCCACTCTATGATTTTATCGCCCGAAATCGGTTTAAAATGTTCGGCCGCCGAGACGTCTGCATGATACCGACGAAAGACGAACAGGAGCGTTTCCTTTGAAAGTTCTCATTATTGGTGGATATGGAACCTTCGGCTTCGGGATGGCCGAGCGCTTGAGCGATGAGGCCGAATTAGAGTTAGTTCTAGCGGGGCGATCCTTGGACAAAGCCAAAATCGCCTGCGCGAAACTATCGGGCGCAGCGACGTTCACTCCCCTGAAACTAGACCGAAATGCGATGGTTTTAGATTTCCAACCCGACCTCATTGTGGATGCCTCTGGCCCGTTCCAAGCCTATAGCGGATCACCCGTCGTCGCGTATTGTCTGGATCACGGCATCACCTATGCGGATATTTCTGATGATGGTGCTTTCGTTGCGGCTGTATTGGATCAGAACAAAGCAGCCAAAAATGCGGGCGTAGCCCTGATCTCTGGCCTGTCTACCTGCCCCGTTTTGAGCGCAATTGGCCTGCGTGAAATCGAGAAATTAATTGGACCTGCGACGGATGTGACCATCGGTATCGCACCGTCGCCGAAGGCCGAATTGGGTCGGAATGTCGTCGCAGCCGTCGCGAATTATGCAGGCCAAGATAAGGTCAGCATTTTACGTGACGGGCAGATAATGAAAGCCAAGGGGTTAACGGAGGTCCGTCATGAAACGATCTGCGTGCCGGGTGACATTCCGTTCCCACGCCTGCCGTTCGCATTGGCGGATGCGCCTGACGCTATCGTCCTGTCGCGAGATTTCGGCGATCTAAAGAACATTTGGACGGGCGCAGGGACACGACCCATTTGGCTACATCGTCTCTTGGTTACTCTGTCTAGAGGTGTCGCGCGCGGTATCGTGCCGAAACTGACGACCTTTGCTGATATCTTTCATCTCGCACGAGGGCTGTTCCGGTTTGGCGCTCACCGTGGGGGTATGGTCGTGCGCGCATCCAATGCCAAAGGAGAGGCCAGTTGGCATTTAGTCGCCGAAGGTGATCACGGACCGCGCATTCCTGCATTGCCCGTTGTAGCCTTAATCCGTCAGATGATGAACAACGGTGCAGGACCAATGACTGGGGTTTACGCGGGACATCAAATCATTGGGTTGACCGAGCTTTCACCTGAATTTGAGAAATTAGATATCGCCTATGGTTTTCAACTCGATGGTCAAAGCTTGCCTGTCTATGAGCAGGTCTTAGGCGCTGCCCACCGTGACCTGCATCCCGCAATTATCGATATGCATGATACTTGCGAAGGACGTGTGTTCTCGGGAGAATGTGGGGTCACGCGCGGAAAGAACCCCCTATCCCATATCGTCGCAATGGTGGTTGGGTTTCCTAAAAGCGGTCAAAATGTTCCGGTTAGCGTCACGGTTATCCCGACGAAAGGTGGAGAAAAATGGACACGTAATTTTGATGGGAAGACATTCAGTAGCCATCACAGTTTAGGGCGGAAACGTTGGGCACGTCATGTCACTGAACGTTTTGGTCCAATGGCGATCCACATGGCTATTTTAGAGGAAGACGGAAATCTGCGAATTGAAACACAGGGCTGGTCTATATTTGGACTACCGTTGCCTCGTTTCTTGCGACCAGGCGGGGACGTCTTCGAAACCCAAGACGCGCAGGGACGATTTGTATTTCATGTCGATTTAAAGGCGCCCCTCTTTGGACGCCTTTGCAAATATGAAGGTTGGCTGACGCCAGACGCTTAGATATTCAACCAATTAGATCGGCAGGTATCCACGTTTGCGCGTGTAGCTCGTGTATCCGATATTTGCGCCGAGACGCACGCCAGCACCAGCCCGAACAGGCGCTAAGGTAATGCCATTGGCCCGTTCATAATGTACGGCCATACCAGCGACGAGGAACGCCGACCCATCGACACCTGGGAAACGACGAAAGATATCGTCTGGATCATCCAGATCATAAACGAGGGTAAAGACGCGGCTGATTTCTGCACCCGCATCGACACCGACTGTTGGTCCGGCCCAATAGATTGGCATGGATCGACCATCCTTCATCCATAATGTACCTTTGCCATATTTCGCGCCAAATATCAACGCACCACCGCCCTCTTCCCCTGTGATATATCCGACGGGGCGACCTTGTTTTTTGAACAGGCGTTCAATCGTTGATGCAGCGCTCTCTGCCGTAACGCCCAAATGATCGGAGATCGCATTGGCGAGTTCAGATTCATTGTAACTGCTTTTCTTCGACCCTTGGGTATCTGAGACTTTGCCTTGCGGATGTCCGTTTGGATTATTAGGCGATGAGGTCACGCAGCCAGACAACGCCAAAGCAGCCGCACAGAGCAAGATCAACGCAGACGTTGGCAAATTAAGTTTCGGGAGTTTTTTTGCTGGATTATACATGGTCACGGTTTCGACCATCGTAGTTAATGTTGCGTTAATCTCGGCTGTCTGCTGGCTTACGATTTCGCAAGATGCTCGCCACACTTCCAGCAATCGCTAAACCTACTGAAATCGGTATCAGTGGCAGGAAGATCGCATATTTAAGCGCAGTAAAGACACCCGCGGAACTCCCGATCAATTCCGATGATGTCGCAAGCAAAAGCGCAAGTGCGCTATCTTCGAGTATATCAAACAATAAAAACCCCATTGGCAAGAGAAGTAGCCAGCGCCAGCGAGTCTTAAACACTCCAAGCGCGGACAGGCCAAATGCGATCAGAGCTTCGAAAAGCCATGTCTGGAGGAACATATAAATGACATCCAATCCGAGCGCGAAATATTTTAAACGACGGCTTTCGGGCGACAGCATTTCTATCGCAGCTACAGCTTCAACTCCCGTATAGAACCCACGCCCTTGAAGGTAATCGTAGCCCTCTATGCGCGTCAGTTGGCCAAATGGCCCAACGCCTGTGTACCAAACAACATAGGCA
>CALHXF010000045.1 GCA_938040095.1 uncultured Caulobacterales bacterium | reverse complement strand
AAATGGAGCAAGGCAAAGTCCGCTGAGCAGCAACCCACCCGTCCAAATCGATTTTTTCAGATCGAAGAGAACTCGTCCGACACGGGCCGACGCGTTCGCTCCACTGATTCTATGAACAGGTTCCATCATGTCTGCGTAATTGCCTCAACCGAATGCTGATCTTGCACTTGATCTGGTGTTACAAGATTTTGGACCAGCCCAACCTTGTCGAGCGCGCAAAGAACCCACCATCCTGGATCAGCTTCAAAAACAGTGTTGCCAATCCGTGCACTCTCAGGGAATGCATGATGATTATTGTGCCAGCATTCGCCAAAAGTGATGAAGCCAAAAAGTGCCATGGGGCCGGGCACATTGTAACCCTGAACGCCGTGGCCTTTGACTTGATAGTTTCTAGGGCCCTGATTATGGGCAAACCAACCTATCAACCAATGGCCAGTGATAGAAACGATAATTCGACCGCTAACGCCCCACGCAACCCATCCCCAATCTCCAAAATACCATAACGCTACCGCTAGCGGAATTTGTTGCAGCCAAGCTGTGCGTTGCAGCCAAACCATGAATGGGTCTTGGGTGAGCTTATCGGGATATGCCATTTTTGGTCCCGAATTCAGTTTAATTTGGGCGTGAATTTGCCAAACCCAGTCTAGCCCAATTGCACTATGCTGAGAAAAGAACGGGTGGCATTTATCTTGTCGTTGGGCCCAATCCCGCATGTCGTGAGCCCGCATGAGGGTGAAGGGGCCACCCAAGCCAACTAAGGTTCCGAGGAAGGCTCCAAAACGCTTCAGCCAAAGGGGGCAGTCGAAACTTTCGTGAATTAACTGTCGGTGCATGCCCAGACTATGCCCTCCGCACAGCGTCAGGATAGAGAGGCCGACAAAGACGATAATTGCACCAAAGCTAAAATTCAGGCTGCCAGTGAAAATCCAGATCAATAGATGAGTGGAGAACCAGAGTGACTTAGCGGGATGCCAGACTACCCGACCTCTAAATGCATCTGATTTTTCGTCGGCGATAATGCGTTCACGAATATCACGCATCGCTTGGAGTGCCCGTCTCAACATCAGGCGTTTTCCCAATGATGTGTTTCAATAAATAATCGCCGCTTTCGCGCATAGCGCGGCGTTGGAGGGGGCCGAAATACCACGCGGGGTCAAGCTCACGGCGGTAGCGAATGGTAAGACTGACTTCGGTGCGCCCATCGGCCTGAGGTACCATTTCAATTTTGGTGCCGTGTACCGTTAGATAGTGCGAGAAATAACTCGTATCTTTAGTCACTTCGGTTTCGACCAAAAGCGGCTGAACGGTTTTCATATGCAGATGGGTTTCGCCCTTATGGACATTCGTAAATCCCCAACGTCGATAGGTGAAATAGGCTTTGTGCGTTTGCCCCTGCGCAAAACTGGGTGCGTCAATGCGGTCAGGTAGTGGAAAGAGCGACAGGAATTTACTCCGCTTCGCATCCAGATGGACAGGCCGTGCGAGGTTGGCGCGTATCTGCGCAGGCGTGAGATCGAGGATGTGCGTCCGCGTGATCGTTTCTTCACGCGGGAAGCTGGTCTGCTCCGTCAAACCCTCAACGGATAAAACAATGACGGCCAGAGGGACAAAACTCGCGCGGAACACATCTCCTTGTTTCATACGATCTGGGTCCTTCACGTCTGGCATGACCGCAAAGGCCAAAAGGGCGAATAGAATATAAATCGGCGCAGCCATGATGACGCAAATGAAGCCTTCAAATAGCAAAGCCGAACTCGCGAGCATGACAATGACCGTTGCCAGCAAGTGTCGCCCAATCCGCCTCGTTTTGCTCCACCCCTGCGGTTGCGGCACGAAGACATAGAGGATGACGCCAATGACATAGGGCACGAGGCAATAGAAAAATGACGTCGTCGCAAAACGGGAGTCGAGCACCAACCGCGTAATCATTGTAACCACGCCGAGGATCAATAAATAACGAATCCAAATTGGTTTTGGCCCACCTGTGAGAATATCTTTAAAGGTCATGTTTTACCCTCGGTTTAAATAGCGGTTCAGCCCAAGCGACACGATATCCATTCCAGCCTGCGAAAGCGCCGAGGCCAGATATGGCAATTAGAGTTATCCAACCCTCTCGTGTCGCACCCATGGTCGTGCCTGAGAAATTCTGTGGGAGCCAGAAAACCAGAATGGCTGCAATAATAAGACCTGTGACGCTGCCAATGATCGCAGCGACGTTACGGTTCAGTTTGAACGCGAATTTGCAGATTAACCAAAGAGGAAAACTCACCACGGCACTGAGAACGAACGCTGTTCCGCCGCCAAAAAATAAAACCCCTACTGCGAGAATCACAACCTCTCCTAGTGATCCTATTTTGCTAAATGCGAAAGCGATGCATAGACCGATCAATGCAATGATCCAAAGGGTTAAGAGAGCCGCACATAGGACGTCAAAAAACCTAGGGTTCTCTGGTGGTTTAGAGATCATCTGACATCATCCTGAAACCAGACTCGCTGATCCAACAATGTCCCGAACCATTTATGTTCGAGCCTGAGGGTGAAAACGAAGGCGCCTTGACCGATCTCTTCGTGGCCTGCACGCAACACATTCGGGCCGAGCCATTTTGGCAGAGTGAGCCGCAATTTGCGACTGCCGTTAAACCCGATATCCCAGAAAATATCCTTTGCTCGAAAGACGAGTTCTTCGCCCTCGACCAAAGGGATAAGGCTCATCCCGATACCACCGCCGATATGTTCCTCGATGCCAGTTTCACCGGTAAATTGTTTAGCGCTTTGTATGACTTGTGGGAAGGGACGGCGGTCATCCTGACGCGCATATTGGCGCATCCAGATTTGTCCGCCACTTGGGCTTTCTGTGACCGTCACAATCGCTGCAGCTCCGGCATTTTGGGTGTCGAGCGGCAATGGTGCGCCAACTAATTTTAGGACTTTGTTCAAAAGACGGCCCCAGCGGTTCACGCGGTTAAATTCAACATGACCGCGATAGATCAAGGCGTCGCCAATCGCGACGCGACGACCAAAACGTTGACGGACGGCAATGGGCAATCGACGCCAGTCTGCATCGGTAAAGAGTTGACGAAACCGTAAATCGCCAATTTGGGTTGGGAGGTGAGGGGGTTGGCCCCAGTCTTCATTTTCGAATTTAAAGGCGACCATTTTGTCGCTCCTGATGTCTCTATTTGATCTGGTTTGGCCGCTAGCTTTTTCGACCAAGGTTAAGGACTTTCACGACCGCGTCGCCCATGGCCACGAGGCGTGAGAGTGTGGATGAGGGTAGCGATGACATTTTATCGTACCACCGATCCATTGTTGCCGTGAATTCGTGCATTTCGCGCAGGCGTTTGATTTGTTCGTTACTGACGTTGACGTCTCCCGCCGCTGCGGCGAGGCAGTCTTCTAGGGTTGCGAGGGCGGGGTCAATTTCGCGGGCCTTACGGGCGGCCGCGATATGGCGTGCAACTTGCCAAACATCGGTTTCCGCGACGAAATGATCTCGGCGGTCACCTGGGATGGGGTGACGACGGACGAGTTTGAAACCCAAAAGCTCTTTCAAACTATTGCTCACATTACTGCGGGCGACGCCCAATTGGATTTGGATGTCTTCGGCGTTTAGCGGCCGTTCGCTCATATAAAGGAGCGCATGGATTTGCGCGACAGTGCGGTTCACACCCCAAGTGCCGCCCAAATCGCCCCAATGCAAAACGAAGCGTTCAACGGCTTCCGGTAATTTCACTGTGTCAGTTATTTCTGTCATAACAGAAGCATGAGGAATGAGTGTGTTAATGTCAAGACAACGAACAGTGATATTAGAATTAAGTGCGGATACATAAAGTCTTAACGATGACACTTAGGATAACTTTCATGTGGGTGTGGCATCCCAAGGTTGTGAAGTTGCGACGAAATATGCGCAAAGGGGTCTGGGGACTTCTTTTGACGGGCTGTATATCAGCCTCGGCTCTGGCGGCGGTGGTCGACAGGCCCTTCTTTCGAGCGGGCGCTGTTGTGATCGTTTTTGGTGCGTCGGATTTTGCAGAGGATGGCGGCGTTGCACCGGTTGTCTTTGATTTCCACATGTTGGACGGTGCAACCTCTGGCGCAGCGGCACCAGACCTAATCGCCGATGACGGTCGATCCATAAATTACAATGCAAGACAATTTAATCCCATCCAAAGCGGAGCCAGCTCTGGTTGGGAATACCAGATCAATAACCCCACCTTTGGCGGTGCATTTCAATCTGCCGCCCCGAACCAAACCTTGGACGCAAATGATTCCTACACGGCCTTTGGCTTGGATAATGATACGGACATGGACCTCTTAGGTGGCGGCGGCCGAGCCTCACGTTTCTTCGTTGCGTCCAATGTACCGTTTGATATTTTCGGTGAAGCGATAAACCTGACCGCGACAGGTGATTTCAGTACGATGGACTATAGCAATATACGCTATCGCCTCCGCTATAATGTGTCGGGCGGAAGTGGCGTCAATCGCTGGGGGCAAGAAGCACAAGATCCTGCACCTAGCGGTAACGGCATTATTTATGGGCAGAACGGTACACTTTTTACCTTGGATGGTCTCTCGGCGGGGCCCATCAAAGTTTTCCAAGGTGAGCGGCGGACGGCGCGAGGTCGTGGGTCCATCATGGATCATGCGGTAAGCTTTCAATCGCGCTATAATTTGCGCGGTTCAACGATCACGGGCAATAATTATGACTTTTCCCAAGGCACTGGTTCCCTTGGTGCGGATGTGATCTACACGGTCTACACACCTTGATCCTGCCCCTTTCCTTGTTTGATCTGCAATGAACTGCGCCAAACCCGCACAGGGCTAAATCGAAACCCACATCATAACCGTAATCAAGTCTGTGCAAGGTTGCATCCGCAATTTCGATTCAAACTGGATTTGGCTCATGACATTAATTCAAAGCTCCCCTACGCAAGATTACGCGCCTTGCCAGCCGAGGGAGAGAACTATGACAACCAAACAAACACCCCGATCGGGAGGCTTCACGCCCTCCAAAAAATCCGTAAGCGCGGCGAAGCGCGATGCGGCTTGGCTTGACTCAATCGCGAACAAGCAAGATGCACGTGCCCTGTCGGAGCTATTCGAAGTCTACGGTCCTAAACTTAAAGGCTGGTTGATGGCGCGCGGCGTCGGAAACGGGACGGCTGAAGATATTGTCCAAGACGTTATGATCAAAGTCTGGACCAGTGCGCATATGTTCGATCCCGCGAAAGCGAGCTTCGCGACATGGGTCTATCGTATGACGCGGAATAAATGGATCGACCACCAACGTAAACATGGCCGCATGGATGTGCGTGACCCCGAGTTGATGAAAGTCATCGCGGACGACGAGGTGCCTTCCGCCGAAGAAGACTTCATGACGCAACAGAGTACAGATATTCTGCGCGAACACATTGCGCGGTTGACTGAGGCGCAGCAAATGGCAATTCGCATGGCGTTTCTTGAGTTCAAAACACATAAGCAAATTAGTGCCGAAACGGGCTTACCCCTCGGCACAGTGAAGACGCGTATTCGATCCGCGATTAACGCGCTTAAAACAAGTATGGCGCGTCACCAGGAGAAACTCCTGTGAGTTCCCGCATTCACGCCTTGGACCCCGATGGGTCTGTCACCGCCAATGGCCGAGATGATGCGATTACGGATTATGCGGCTGGAAACCTCTCGCCGGCGAAACATGCCATTATGTCATGTGTGGTCGAGTTGAACCCGAGAGCCGCAAAGAAGGCGGCGTTTGAAACAAATGTGGCCGCGACCTTGATGTCAGAAATACGACCTGTGCCGCTCTCACCGCTTTTCATTGGTGAGACTTTGGCCAAGCTACCGTCGCGCGAACCGATGGATGTGGCCGCAAATGACGATCCACGTGACCGTCTTGCGCCGAAACCTCTACGGGATTTAATGGGCGGGCAGGGCCTCCGTGATATTGAATGGAAATCGCTGGTTCCAGGTGTCGCCGTACATGATGTCTTGGGCAACAGACGCACGCGCGATGGAGACCGTCTTTATTTACTCCGCGCGAAGGGTGGCGTGTCTATGCCCGAGCACTCGCATAGAGGCGAAGAATGGACGCTCATTTTGTCGGGAAGTTATCTTGCGAATGATCGCGTCTATGCCCGTGGTGATCTTCATATTGAGGATGAGAATACCGAACACGCTCCCCAGATTGCCGAAGGCGAAGACTGTATATGTTTGGTAATGACCCAGGGTCCATTGAAGATGAAAAGTTGGCTGCCTCGAATTGTACAGCAAGTCGTCGGTATTTAGGGCGTCTCAATATCATTAGAATGAAAAACCGTCGTCCTTAAGCGGGGCGACGGTTTTTTTATGACTAGAGCGCAGACTTTACAGCGCGGAAGCTCACCATGCGTTTCTCGCTCTCATTCCAAAGCGCAAGTTTCACGCATTTCAAGCTGTCCAAAAATGTGAGCCGTCCAACAGATTTTAATTCAGGATGTGCCTTCAAAATGCGAGGCAATTGATAAAACGGGATACGCGCGGAAAGGTGATGTACATGATGCACGCCGATGTTTCCTGTCACCCACATCAACCATTTTGGGAGGTCATAGTAAGAACTACCTTGCAAGGCAGCGCTCTCGCGGTCCCAATCGCCCATTCTGGACCAATGTGTTTCATCGAATTGATGCTGCACATAAAACATCCAGACGCCAATTGAGGCCGCGACAAGAACGGTCGGGATTTGGATGAGCACGAAGACTTTCCAACCGACAGCCCAAATCATCAGGCCATAGAGAACTGCGATACCAACGTTCGTTAGCAATGTACTCGCCCAAGGCTTCACACCATTTTTCATTGCGCCAATCGGTAGGCGGTTGTGGAGGAAAAAGACATAGGCGGGGCCGACGCCAAACATCACGACCGGATGACGATACATGCGGTATTTGAATCGTCCCCATTTGGACGCGGTTTTATATTCCTCGACTGTCATCGTCAGAATGTCATCCCCAACACCACGGCGGTCTAGATTACCCGAGACAGCATGATGAAGGGCATGACCGCGCTTCCAATGGTCATAGGGTGTGAGCGTTAGAATACTGATACAACGCCCTACCCAATCATTGACCCGGCGGTGGCTGAACATGGATTGATGGCCGCAATCATGTTGGATAATAAATAGACGCACGAGGAGCCCGCCAGCAGGGATAAACCCAATCACGCCCCAGTAATGACCAGCTTGGACCAATCCCCAAATACCAGCCCAAAGCGCCAGAAAAGGAACCAAAGTTATCACAATTTCGAACAGCGCACGGCCATTTTCCGCAACGCGGTAAGGGGCAAGACGTTGGAACCAAGTCCGAGCAGTAAGGGGCATGAAAATCCTAAAGCAAATCCTATTCCCCATCCCTGAAGTGATTGGGGTTAAGGTGCAATGAATAGGTCGCGAAAAAAGGGTTTCAAATGAACAATCTTACACGGGATTGTGTTTGGGTCTCGCCTCGTGATTGTAGAAAATTAATCAAAGTTTTGAATGTCAGAATTTCGGGTCTTACATTTAAGGGTTTAAGTGAATTTATGCCCAGCAATTGAAAACCCAAAGGCTATTATAACCAGAACTGTACGGAGCCAGTGCCAACTGGCCCACCGTGTAAGCTCGGCCGCGAGGTCTTCATGTTTTAGACTATGATCAGCAAAACTCTTATTGGCTTTGCTGAAGTATAAGAAAAAGATCACGAGCGCGGACACACACAATCCCGCCGGAACAGTCCAAGTCATATTCTCTGCACGGTTTATGATGGCTACGAGAACAGCTGAAACAACAGCCGCTGTCGTCAGAGGCGCGTAAAAGCGAAATAGTCGGGGCCCAAGCGTTCCGTGAAGCTCAAAGAATTGGGCGGGATCCATACGCCGCCAATAGGGAACTAAAATCATAGCCTCCGTCAGCAAACTACCAGCATAGAGACCAATAATCAGGGTCGAAAGAAGGTTCAAAAAATCTGGCATTACAAAATATTTCCAACGGAGTGTTTATGGTAAATCATATTTATTATACGCGTATGTTTTATTGCGCCTTCTTTGTCAATACGCTACGCTTAGGCACCAATGATCGGGAAGAATGATGAGTGAAACGGAGAGCAACTCGAAGATAAGCGCAGGACGACCCGCAATTTCGGATGCTAAGAAAAATCAGATGCGAGGTGAGATCGCCGCCATTGCGAAACGCCTTTTCCAAGACGAAGGTTTTGCCAAGGTTTCTATGCGACGCATTGCGAGTGAAATGGGGTGTGCCCCCATGACGCTCTATAAATATTATGATGCGAAAGTAGATATTCTTCGGACGCTCTGGGGCGATGTCTTCCTTGAACTTTTCTATCACCTAAATGATGTCTCGAAGACTGGAGAGAACCAACTTCATGATCTCGGTTGCACCTATGTGCGCTTCTGGCTCGACCACCCTGAATATTATAGGCTCGTTTTCATCTCGGACGGCGTCACGCAATCCGACGTCACCGTGTTCCTCGATCACCCAGAGCTCATCCAACGGTTTGATGTATTCAAGCAGGCCCTCGTGGCTTCGACCGCCGTGCCCCTTGAAGACGCGGACCTAAAATTACGGCTGGAGACCTTCCTATGCTTCTTGAATGGAATTGCCCATAATCTCATTACCATCAGCGGGTATAAATGGTCCGATCCGGATAAGATGGTCGCCCGAGCCATAACATCCATCGTGAGCTAGTTTGCCAAAATGTGTTGCGTGTCAGCGATCCGTCCATCTTTAAATTTACGAGAAACTCCACAAAACCGCAGTATCCAAGAATAGGATCCCTTCTCCCAAAACCAGATGATTTTCGCCAATTAGCGGCAGCTTGCGAAAACCAAGTGAATATCTCTTGGGCGTCTGCGCAGGTTGCTATGGAAGAGCTTGCTTCTCGTCCTGATGCAAAACTGAGCGACGTGTTGCGGCCCGTTGGAGACGGAGCTTTGATTACTCTTACAACGCTCGTGATGGCTGTAACTATGGTTTTAGTTTGGGTGACTTAATTGCGCCTGTTCTTGCCAGCGACAAACATTACCAGCGGCCTTTTTTGGGTGATTTAAGCCACTCGTCACATGTTTGTTTTGTCCCTGTAGCGGAGATCAGCGTGTTGTCAGTTTAAGACGAACAACATGACAGGATTTATCATAATAGTGCGTTTATTCGGATTCACTAAAGAACCTCTAGGGTTTATTTATCTACCAAATATTCCGCCACGGCGAGATAGGCGGGCAGGCGCAAATGTATCCCCTCATTAAGGGAATACTCTATGTTCGCCTTATCAGAATTCACAGACTTCAGGGGCGCGAGGATAATACGACATCGCCGTAAAATGTGGTCGGGTGTCTTTACCCAAATGCATCATAGTGATGCGTCACCGCAATCGTGATTTGTCGTACGACGTCCTTGGCGCGATCCAATGGCTTGATGACGTGGTCTGCGATATGCGCAAATCCGCCTGAAGTGACGGGCGTGCCTGTCTTCTCGGATAGGCCTTTGGTCCATTCCATCGGCGCGGTTTTGGCGGGGTATCGCTCTTCCAAATCAGCTAGAATGTCGTTGATCTGGAAGGTTTGCATCCGTTGCAAAGCTGAGAGACGGGATGTGGCTTCATCCGAAATTACGGGGAGTTCCGCCATCGTAATCATCATCTTCATGATCATCGCAAGACGTAGAGCGTGCAGAATGATCAATGTATCATTTGGCGCGAAATCAGCCGTTTTATCACAATTAGAGAGGAAGCGCAGGCTGTCATATTGATCCAAACGCAAGCGGTTCGCGAGGTCCATGATCTGGGAACGCCACGTCGACGCTTCCAGTGTTTCAGCAATGATAAGCGAGCGATTTGCAAGCATCGGTTCTGCGCCAGACAAGGCGCGACTGATCCAGAAACCTGGGTCAAATAAGCGGCCATAGCCCGTCAAGATCGACAAGTTTGTACGGCCCATCGTTGTGATGACGAGATCGAAAATGGACTTCGCTCGCGCGGATGTTTCATAGAGCGCTTCGAATTTTTCGGGATCGATGCTGGCCGCACGGCCAACGCCATAGAAAATATTCGCGGGCGCACCAAATTGTTGCAGGATCGCATTATGCGGAATCGCACGGAGTAAACGCGGATCAAACATGTCGCCGCCTGCACCAGGTTTAGCGCGTTTGGCCGCGCGGCTACCTGTTGGGATGAGCATATTTTGGCCCAAACCGCCGAGTAAGCCCACGTAATTAGGATCGGAATAGAGCGCATCTTGCTCGGACCCGATTGTGCGGTAGACGTCCCAAGAGAAGTCTTTCTCCGTATAGAACGGATCGTCATTCGCTTTTGACCTATCGGCATGTCGTCCACCAACAAGGGAGAAGACAGTCGCATCGGCGAGGTCCGGTGTTTGGAACCACATATACCCATCGCCGCCTTGGAAACTGGTTTCATGGCAAAGGTGAATGTTGCGGCGTTCGAATTGCGAAATTGCCCAAGGGCTCATCGCGTAATCTAAGCGTTCCGCGAGTGTACCGGGATGTCCGCCGCGTCCAAGGCCTTCGCCATGTGTGTTGAAGACCAGAGCTGTAACACCTTCGACATTGTGGCGTTCCATCTCACGCGCAAAGTGGGATTGCAGACGTTCAATCGCGAGTGTGGCTGGGATCTGTCCCATGAATCGACCCGCGTCAGAAAACCCAGTCTGGATCGCAAACAAGCCGCGCGCTTGGATATATTCGCGGTAAACAGGGTTTTCCAGCATCTTGCTGATAATCCGACCGCCATTATTCAATGCATCTGCGGTTTCGAAAAGCGGTGAGATATCCAACATATCCGCAACACCGTAACGGCGTGCAAGATAGAGCACAGAAAGCGGGACGAGAGCGTCTTCTGTTTCAGCAATCAACAAGCGGATCGGAACCGACGCGTCGATATATTTCTGTATCTGCGCAATCAAGATCATCTTCTCATGCGCTGTGGATTTCTCCAGAGCTAGAGAGGCAAAGTTCACAGGTTGGACTTTTACCGATTTCGTCATTTCTGTTGCACGGTTAAGAACGGTTCGCGTGTCTGAACTATTCTCGGAAAGACCAAAAATGCCTTTGACGCCGGCCATGACGTGACGGGCGTTTAAGCGGAAATGAATACGCGCTGTTCCGAGGCCAAAGGCTTTCATTGTGGCACGGAGGCAAATTAATTCACGCTGAGTTTTGGCATTAGGTGCGCCAGAAATTGCAGCGTCTAGTAAAGGCTTTAGGACAGCGAGATCAGTGAACCGACGCGGAGATTGACGGGTCAAATTATTGGCTGCAGCGACCAAGTTGTCGTGGTCATCCAAGTCTGTTTCGAACAGGTCTAGATCGCGTTCGGCGGAGGCTAAGCCGTCGCGAATACGATCAGATAATGCGTCGATTGCGTCTTCCGATGCGGAATCGAACCCACCTTTACTCGCGATACGGGCCGCTTCTTTGGCATAGCGCGCGAGCTGGTCACGTTTCTCAGACAGGCGCAGACGTAGGGCGTCGCCCCAAGAAATATCAGTGCGTCCATCAATATCATATCCAACCCAGCTATAGGCGTCGACCAGATGCGGGGTCAGGCCCATCCATTGGTCAGGGAAATGTTTCGCAGCAACATCAAGGACGACAGCATTTAATTTGTCCATTGCGCCTTGGATGCGGGCGAGCGTGTCTTGTGTATCCTCATGCTCCTCGATCAAGGTCGGTGCGCGTTTCGGGAGGTAAGGATGCGTTTTCAACGTCTCAACGAGATCGTCGTTCTTACCTTCATCGGAGGACGCAATGCCGCCCAAAGTATCGCGGATATCTCGCGATAGAGAGAATGTTGGATGCGCCGTTAGGACAATACCTTGCCCGGGGTTTTCGGCCCAGGCTTTGAAGGCGTCGAAGCCTGCTGCAGCGTGATCTTCTGCAACCGTTTCAATGCGATCTCTCAGACTTGCAAAGTCATCCGCACCTGCACGTTTCCGCAGGCGTTGCGCGCGCGCTACGGCCCCATGATCGGACAAAGACTTGACCAATGCCTCAATGTCTTTGAACGCAACACTGCGGTCTTCGACGGCTTTGGAAATATCATATGCCAAGAGCTTGACGGGATTTGCTTGCGGGTCCGATGCGACAGCCTTTTTATGGCCGTCTAGCAAGGTCGTGAGCTTATCGTGCAGCTCTTGGGTCGTCATCCGTTTGATGGGGTAGGCCTCCAGTTGAAAGATTGTCGATTAAAGGAATTTCGCCATAACCGCCGCCGTATCCAGCATGCGGTTAGAGAAGCCCCATTCGTTATCGTACCAAGACAAAATCCGTACCATGTTTTCGCCCATGACAACAGTCTCTTCCAGCACAAGGGAGGATGAGTGCGGGTCATGGTTAAAGTCAATTGAAACCGTTTTGTCCGTTACGACCTGCAAAACACCCTTTAACGGCCCCTCTGCCGCTGCGCGGAACGCGGCGTTGATTGTTTCTGCGTCAGCCGATTTGTTTGAATTTATAACAAGGTCAACCACAGAGACATTCGGTGTTGGGACGCGGATCGATTTTCCGTCCAATTTTCCGGCCAATTCTGGCATCACAAGACCGATCGCTTTGGCGGCCCCTGTGGAGGTTGGGATCATGGAGAGCGCGGCAGCGCGTCCACGGTTGAAATCTTTACGATGAACACCGTCCAGCGTCGGTTGGTCACCTGTATAGGCGTGAATTGTTGTCATGAAACCTTTGTCAATTCCGACAACGTCATTCAGAACCTTCACGACAGGGGCGAGGGCATTTGTGGTACATGACGCGTTTGAGACAACAATGTCTTCAGCCGTTAGCGTGTCATGGTTCACACCATAGACAATTGTCTTGTCGGCATTGTTTCCTGGGGCGGAAATGAGAACGCGTTTGGCGCCTGCTGCGATATGTTTCGCTGCGGCGTCTCGTGCCGTGAAGAAACCCGTGCACTCCAGTACGATGTCAACTTTGTTGTCGGCCCAGTTCTGGTCTTCCAGATTGCGGATCGCTGTGACTTCGATGTCGTTACCACCCAAATTCAGACTGTTTTCCGCAAAGGTAATCGTACCAGGGAAGCGTCCGTGAACAGAGTCGTATTTGAGCAAATGCGCAAGATTTTCTGTCGAAGACAAATCATTGATTGCGACGACTTCGAGGTCATCTCGACCTTGCTCGATCAATGCGCGTAAAACGTTGCGGCCAATGCGGCCAAATCCATTAATGGCAAGTCGTGTAGTCATTTCCGGTGATCCTGTTTTTGGTTCATCAACAACATGGGCATGACAGCGGTGTCAATCAAGTCACTCGCCCATTCATAGGCACCACATAGAGCGGTAATATTCAGGTTTCTAGCAAAAAAGCTATGGAGGCGAATAAATATTGTTGAAAATCTTTCGTATACGAAATTATATTCTATTTGAACGCATCGCGGGTTCTGTTGCGTAACTAATTTATGACGAAAACAACTCATCTCGCTCGGCTCCGGATTGATCCAAATATACTGTCCAATCGGGCGGACCTTATCACTCAAGTCCGCGCCATATCTCCAAATTTGGATGCTATGGACACCGTGGTCTCTTCAATTCAAGGCGGAATGGATGAAGCCCAGCAGCGGTTAGCGCGTCTTGATCCGAGCGCTTACGGAAAATCCCGCAATCATTTGGACCGTGCCGTTACGGGCCTCTCACCATTTGTGCGACATGGCGCGATGTCCACGAGGCTTATTCGGGACCGCGCCTTAGAGCTCGCAGAACCTAAACCCGCAGAGAAGTTCATCCAACAATTGGCGTGGAGAGAATATTGGCAGCGCATATATAATCAATTTCCCGACTATATTTGGCACGATGTTGAACCTTACAAGACAGGATTTAGGGCATCAGATTATAGCGATGATTTGCCCGATGATATTCTGACGGCGCAAACAGGCGTTGCCTGTATTGATCAATTCCTTACGGAGCTGTTGGAGACTGGTTATATGCACAACCATGCGCGGCTCTATGTGGCGGCTTATGTCTGTCACTGGCGACGAGTGAAATGGCAGGCGGGTGCACGGTTTTTCCTCGCGCATTTATTAGACGGTGATCCAGCCTCCAATAATCTATCGTGGCAGTGGGTCGCGAGTACTTTTTCTCACAAACCCTATTTTTTCAATCTCGAAAATATCGAAAAATTTAGCGGAGAGGCGACAGATACACGGTTCAAAACCAATAAAGTTTTGGCTGGGACATATGAGGATATTTATGCGCGGTTATTTCCGAATTTGGAGCCCCAATCATGAGTTTCGTCTGGATACATGAGGATGCCATGAGTTTGGATCACCCCGTCATGGAGGCCGCTGGGTTGGATGCGCAGCCTGTTTTCATTTGGGATAGCCAACATCACGATGCTGAAGCCTATGCACTAAAACGTCGCGTTTTCATTTTCGAATGCGCCTTAGATTTAGATATTCCGATATATTGTGGCGCGCCTCAGATAATTTTGAGCGACTTGGCTGACCGTCAAACCATATTCACGGCCGCATCGCTTGACCCATATATCAATGGCGTCATTGCCGATTTACGGCAGACGCATGCGGTCGTGACGGTAGATAGGCATCCATTTGCATCTATCCCTGATGATGCTGACACTAGACGGTTTTTTCGGTTCTGGAATTACGCCAAGAAAACAGCTCTAATCCCGAGCGAAGAGACGATATAAAAGTGGGTCTGAAATCATGAATATAGCTATATTGGGTGCAGGTATTTCTGGCCTCTCTGCTGCGCGGGAATTGGTCGCAAACGGCGCAAAGGTCACGATATTTGATAAATCGCGCGGCGTTGGTGGGCGTATGTCTACGCGCTACGCGGGGGATTGGGAATTTGATCACGGCGCGCAATTTTTCACCGTGCAAGACCCCGACTTCCAAGTTGAAATTGATAACGCAATAGAAGCTGACGTGGTTGCGCCTTGGGCGGCGCGCGCGCTATATTTGAAGACGGGCGAGCTGAGTGCCGACACAGGTCGAGACCGTTATGTGGCTACGCCGCGCATGAATAGTCTCCCAAAATATTGGGCGACAGGATTAGATATTGAACTTGGCCGACGGATTAACCGCGTGGTGCAGGGAGAGAATTGGACATTAGAGTTCGAAGATGAAACCTCCGTATCGGGCTTTGATGCCGTGATTTCAACACTGCCACCCGCACAGGCCCGTCTGGTCTTGCCTGTAAATTTCAAACATATGACCTCTGTGGTTTCGGCAGAGATGCATGTCTGCTTTTGCCTGATGATCGGCGTGTCAGAAGCCGTCGACACAGGGTGGGATACATTGCGTGTGAAGGATTTGCCGATTGATTGGATTGCGATGAATAACGCCAAGCCAGGTCGGATTGCAAATATTGGCTCGATTGTTGTTCACTCGGCGCCAGAGTGGTCGGACCTGCATGTGGCCGCGGATCGCGATTGGGTGCAAGACGTGATGTTAAAGTCTGCCTCGGCACTCATTGGGATGCCGTTAGATCAAGCGCCGCATATCGCGTTGCACCGATGGC
This sequence comes from uncultured Caulobacterales bacterium, assembly GCA_938040095.1. Lineage (GTDB taxonomy): Bacteria > Pseudomonadota > Alphaproteobacteria > Caulobacterales > Maricaulaceae > Litorimonas. Next base: position 8,038 of record CALHXF010000045.1, on the reverse strand, counting down.
TTTATTCGTCCAGCAAAGCCTCACCAGATATCGCTTGCCTCGAGGGTGATAAGATTGTGGCTGCGGGTGATTGGTGTCTGGGTGGCCGCGTTCAGCGGGCTTGGTTGTCTGGACGCGCTGCGGCCAGAGCTTTGCTTTAAGGCATTTAGGTTGAGGCCTGATGTTATTGGCGATCACAGACGCGCGATAAGTCACCCCAACCTCTGGACGATACCCTCTGCGCTACCTATATGCCGCCCATGACCAAAGCTGAAATCTATACCCAAACCGCAAGAGAAATTGCGGCTGTCCTCGACGGTGAAACCAATAATGTTGCACGCATGGCAACTGTGTCCTGTTTGCTCTCCGAGGCGTTTGACGCTTACTTTTGGACAGGGTTTTATGTCGTTGATCCGTTGAAATCCGAAGAGTTGGTCGTTGGGCCCTATCAGGGCACATTGGGCTGCTTGCGTATTCCGTTCGCACGGGGTGTTTGCGGAGCTGCTGCCCGCACAGGTGAAACGCAAATCGTCGAAGATGTTCACGCGTTCGCGGGCCACATCGCTTGTGATGTTCGCAGCCAAAGCGAAATCGTCGTGCCTGTCTATGGCCCCGACGGAAACCTCTTCGCCGTCTTCGATGTTGATTCCACCGAAGTCGGGAGTTTCGACAGCGTTGATCAAGAGGGTTTAGAGGCGATACTCAAGGGCATCATCCTCTAAACGAAGTGTCTCTTTAAACGAGGTCTTCAATTTTATCGAGTTTGCCACCGAGAGGCTGGGCTTTGCGGCCTTCTTTCAAGCGTCTTTCGATTGTGTTGAAAACGGCCTCAACACTGGCATCGGATTCGATGTCGTCATGCAGACTGTCTGGGGCAAAACCCGCTTCAATTATGTCCCCCAAAACTTCTACAAGCTTCACCCAAAACCCTGTGTCAGAGAGAAAGACGATAGGTTTGTCATGCAGGTTCAGGCGCTGCCAGCTCATGACTTCGATGACTTCTTCCAATGTACCAACACCGCCCGGAAGGACGACAAAGGCATCGGCAAGATCAAACATACGAATTTTACGTGCGTGCATATCGTCGACAAATTCATGCTCAATACCAGGGATCGTCCGTTCGATAGCGTTGAGGAAATGCGGAATGATACCAATCACTTTGGCGTCTCCGTCCCGTGCGGCGCGTGCCGTGGCGCCCATAAGACCCAATCCACCGCCGCCATAGACAAGGCCGTGGCCACGGGCCGCAATCTCTTTACCCAATTCTTTCGCTAAGAGAACATGGGCAGGATCAACGCCCGGAGAAGAGCCGCAAAACACGCAGATATTCAATGATTTGTCGTCTGTCATTTTGACCAATTTCAGTTAGTGTTAGTGTTCATTACAGCCTTTAGGAGATGCAATCCGTCTTGGAAACCTCATCTAAAACTTCAGCCTCAAAAAAAATACGCCGACGCTACATCTGGATTGTGGTCGCGGCGATGGTGCTGGCCGTTATACTCTACGGTTTCATTCAAATGCCTGAACGGGGTGAAGACGGCGGCACAAGTGTTACGATTGATCCCGCGGCTGCAACGGGCACGATGATCGGTGTAAAGCCTGCGAGCTTTCAGCAAATCAGCGAATTTCGGGATGGTGGGTCACAACGACTACGTTTGTCTGGACAAGGCGAAGCGGGCGCCGTCATTGTTTTAACCAATCGTGGAGAACGCTTGCGACAAACACGGGTCAATGATTTGGGTCAATGGGGTGTCACCCTGAATATCGAAGACGGGCCAATGGCGTTAGAAGCGCAGCTTTATAGCGGCGAGAACACTCCCAGCGTTCGATCGGAAGAAACAGTTTTCAGATTACCGGTGCCAGAAAGCGACGACATCGCGACAGCAAATTATACGACATCAGCCTTGATCATGGTGACGGCCCCGGGTGGACCTTCGCGCGTCATTCAATCGCCCTTTGGCGGCGCACCAACATCAGGTCCGCTCAGTTTGTCCGTTATTGACTATGACTTCACAGGTGGCGTTATCATTTCAGGCACGTCTTCCGTTCCGGGACGCGTGCGTATTTATGCACAAAACGCTGCAATTGGGGAAACGGGAATAGGTGTCGGTGGGCGTTGGAATTATATTGCGGGAAGCATGTTGCCGCGTGGCCAACTTGAAATCCGTGCAGAACTCATTCCAGCGGCAGGCACATTAAATGCGCCGACGGAACCCATATCTGTCTCCGTTCCGTTTAACTTTCTTCGCCCTTTAAGCGAAAATGAGACAGATGGGAGTGGCGCGCTGTCTGTTAATTTTGAACCGCTACAATGGCAAGTCCGCCGCACATTGATTGGCGGCGGTGGTCAATCGACCGTGATTTTCTCACCTGACGCGGCAGAGTAGGTTTACTCTGCGGGGAGAGTATCAACGCCTTCATCAGCACGGGCAGAACGTTTTGAGCGTTGACGCAATTTCGCGCGGAGCTTTCTGAAACGCCCCATCATGACCGTTGGCATCGCTAGCATAACAGGCGTCACGATCAGAGTGAGTATGGTTGCGAAGCCCAACCCACAGGCAACAACATAAGAAATCGGGGCCCAGATTTCTGACGTGCTAGAGCCTTTGGTCGAAAACTCACCTGTGAAAATGTTGGCTTGCCAGCCCAAGATCAATGGCATGAGGCCGACAACCGTCGTCAGGGTCGTGAGGAAAACTGGTCGCAAACGCTGCGCCGCTGTCCGGATCGCAGCATCTACCGCATCAAACCCATGTTCTCGCAATCGCTGATAGGCATCAATCAGGACAATATTATTGTTCACGACAATACCCGCCAGCGCGATCACTCCGGTCAGCGATAGGATCATTGAGACATAGGGGTAAAACGCCAAGCCCAATAACACGCCAAAGACACTCATGATCACGGCCATTAACGTCAGGAAGACGTGATAGAAGCTGTTGAATTGCAAGAGTAGAATGACGCCCATCATGAAGAGGATCGCCAGCCCTGCCGCTTTGAAAAACTGGAGGGCTTCAGCATTTTCTTCCTGCTGGCCCAAGAATTTCGTTTGGACAGCTGAGGAGAAATTAGCTTCGGTGTTAAGCCATTCATCTAACTCTGTGACTTGGACCTGTGTGGCAAAGTCTTTGGCCGTATTCGCTTGAACGATGTAATATGGCAGCAGGTCTTTGCGCTCAATTTTGTTGAGTTGCGGACGCGCAACACGTGTTGCAACTGCCGATAAAGGTAGTGCGCCTTGTGGGGTCTGGATGCGTAATCTATCTAGTTCCGCGAGTGTACGGGCCTTGTCTGGATAGCGAATGCGAATGTCGACTTCTTCATCGGCGTCTAGCGGACGATATCTCCCCACAAGTGTACCATCCGTGACGAAGGAAAGCGCGGCCCCAATCGCACCTACATCCAAGCCTAGACGTCCAGCTTCTGCGCGATCAACAACAAATTCCCATTCCACACCGGGCAGAGGCGTGGTGTCTTCAATTTCGATAACTCCGTCGATCGAGGCGAGCTTGATTTTAACAGCTTCGGTGGCAGCGCGCAGCTCAATTGGATTTTCACTGCTGATCTGGATGCCGATATCTTTGCCGATGGGTGGGCCTTGATCCACCGCTGTGACTTCTGTGTAGATACCTGGAATGCCTATCATCGCCTCTTCCAAATCATCGACAATGGATTGCGTGTCACGACGTTCATTGAAGGGCAGTAATTCCGTGTAAACCCGCACAACCGTATCTGAAGGCACATTCGAAGGCCCACTAATGCCGCCACTGCCTGAGGCGCCCGCGCCTGTGACGGTGTAAACAGATTCAATACCTGAGATGTCTTTGATGCGATTTTCAATATCTTTGGCCAGCGTTAGATATTGTTCTGGCGTTGTATTCCCGCGTGACCTTGCGAGAATATAAAGTTGTTCACTGGGCGACTGTGTGAAAAATTCGACGGGCTTTGGCTGCGGACCGCTCATCTTTGCAACAAATATGCTAATAATCGCAAAACCTAGGACCAGTATGCCTGCCATAACCAAGAGCGGGAAATGGATGATTTTTTGAATAAATCTGACGTAGAGGCCTATAAATCCTGTCGTATCTGACGGATCTCCTTCTGCTCCAGACAAGGATGCCACATTTGCGTTGACGGATTTCTTGGGGCGGAATCCAATTTTCGCACCCAGAGTTGGTAGAAAGATAAGCGCCATCAGCGTTGATGCTGACAACACATAGATCATCGTACGGGGGAAATAACTCATGAATTTCCCGACCGTCGATTCCCAGAAGAGAAGCGGGATAAAGGCTGCCAGTGTTGTCGCAGTGGAGCTCATGATCGGCCAGAACATGCGTTCGCCTGACATCTTGAACGCCTCCAGACGGTCCATGCCTTCTTCCATCTTTCGATCAGCAAATTCGACAATCACAATGGCACTATCGACGAGGACCCCCACGGAGAGAATGAGGCCGAAGAGGATCATCATATTGATCGTTTCGCCCATGATCAGAAAACCGAAAAAGGCGATCAGGAAGCTAGACGGAATGGCCCAGCCGACAAAGAGCGCAGACCGCCAGCCAAGTGCGGCGATGCATACGATGAAAACAAGAACGACGGCATTGATGATCGACGCCGAGAGTTCCGACATCATATCGCGGATATATTCAGAGCGCGACTGGCTATAGGTTACATTGATCGTTCGGGGCCAATCTGGGCGCGCGGTTTCCATGTCGACAAGTTGCTGGACGAGCTCTGTCGCTTCCAAAATGTTGACGCCTTGACGTTTACTGATTTCCAAACCCAAGCTAGTTTGACCATTGAAACGGGCGAGAGTGGCTGGATTTTTATATCCGCGACGGACATCTGCGATATCGCTGAGGCGGACAATTGCGCCATTTTCCGCGCGTCGCACGACAAGGTCACCCATATCCGATGGCGTTTCGATCAGGCCTGGTAATTTAATATTGAAGCGTCCATTTTCCGTTTCCAGTGTGCCGGCAGGGACCAAAGCGTTATTTTGCGACACGGCGCGGGCGATTTCACCAAAGGTTATGCCAAGGCTTTCCGTTTTGGCAGGGTCGATAATGGCTTCCAAAACCTCTGTGCGCTCGCCACTGATCTTCGCTTCCAGAACAAGCGGTATCGTTTCGATTTTCCGTTGAAGGATTTTGGCGCGTTTCTGCAGTTCGCGCTCGGGCGCATCGCCCCATAGGTTCACGGTCAGAATTGGAAGCGCAGAAAAGCTAATTTCTTCAATGATAGGCTGACGGGCTTCTGCGGGAAATTCGGCGCGCGCGCGGTCCACTTTTTCAAGCACATCTGCCATGATGACATCTTCATCGACGCCCAGTTCAAATTCCAACGTGACATAGGCGACATTAGTTGACGCGACGCCATCAATTTCTTTCAAGCCTTCAATCGACTTTAGTTCCGTCTCAAGCGGACGCACCAAGAGCCGTTCTGCATCCTCAGGTGAAACCCCAGGCAACACAACGCGAATATTGATAATCGGGACGGGAACATCGGGTTCGGCATCCATCGGTAGGCTTCGCGTCGCGAGCAATCCGCCAATCACGCAGACCATCATGATGCCCAACGTGGTCCGCCAATTGTGAATCGCAAAGCCAACAATGCCCGCGAGGCCCGACGCGGAGGGAGACATTTTTTTCTTAAGCTTATTTTTCGTACTCATGAGGGCTGGCTCACTCTTGACCGCTAAGGGTCTCGGAAACCTGTCTCGCTTCGGAACCATTTGGCGAAATGTAGTTTTCTTCCGCGTCAACTTCCATGCCGACGGAAACGAAATCTTGGCCTTCAACAATCACGCGGGTGCGATCGGGGAGGCCCGTTACCCAGAGGCCATTATTATCTTCATCAATTGTTTTGACCGAAGCGAAACGCACAATATTACCCGCATCGACATAGCGCACACCAACATCGCCATTATCGGCGAGGGTTAGGATATTGCCGGGGATTTGCTGGGCGGATGTCAGACCAGATGTGATGCGAACCGTGGTCGTGACGCCCGCCTTCAATGTGTAACTTGCATTTGGAACATGGAGTTCAACGCGGAATGTGCGTGTTGCAGGATCAGCCTTGGCTTCAACAAATTTGATCGCGCCCGACACGGATTGTCCCGTCGCGAGTTCGATCTGCGCGCTGTCCCCAATTGTCACTTTACTGATTTGGGCTTCGTTCATCTGCGCGTTCACCTTCAATGGCGACAAATCAACCAACAGACCGCAGGACAGACCAGGGGAGAGGAAGTCTCCAACCTGTGCATTTTGACGTTCCCAGATACCATCGAACGGGGCGCGAATATTGATGTTGTCGGCTTCGATCTCGGCCTGCTTTAACACGGCGCGCGCACCATCTAATTGCGCTTCGAAGGCTGTAACGCGGGAGCTGGATTGAAAGCCCTTTTCAGCCAGAACACGGGCCGCATTCAAATCACTTTCGATCGTGCGCAAACTGGCTTTGGCTTGATCGACTTGCGCGCCACGCGCGTTGAGGTCCTGACGGCAGAGCGTTTGACCTTTTTTCACGCGGTCACCTTCACGGACCAAAACTTGCGCAACCAATCCAGAGGTTTCGGCTTTCACAGAGACTTCGCGATTGGCTTGCGTTTGTCCGTAAAGTTCCAGAACATTTGGATGTTCTACGGCGCTGACGCTGCGGACCTGAACTGTCGGCATGGCACGGCGGGCTGCGGCTTTAACCGTTGCGGGTGTTGAGATCGGCAGTGGCGCGTCTTCCCCGATATTGTTCACAAAGAACCATATCCCGCCCACAACAAGCAGAGAACCAGCGATAACGTAGGATGTATTTAGCTTCATGATTTTCTTACGGCTTTCCTGCGCGGTTAGGTCTTTTCACAACCGCATGACGAGCTTTCACGGGTGCACATGCGCGCTTTCGTGTGGGTTTGGCAACTGACAAAGGCGCAAGGCTGCCCATCATGAATGTATATGCCATATTTATGAACAAATTCAGAGATAATCTGCACCGCATTGCGTTAAATCAGACTTGCTTTGGTGCATCGCGTCATTAGGGTCCCGCGTTTAATATCGAACAGACATAGGGGTTGGCCTTGAGCGATATTCTGGATCAGTTGCAAGCGCGACGTGACGAAGCGAAACTTGGCGGCGGGCAACGCCGCATCGACGCGCAGCATGCCAAAGGCAAGCTGACCGCGCGCGAGAGGCTCGAACTGCTGCTCGATCCGGGCAGCTTCGAAGAATTCGACATGTTCGTGACGCACCGCTCCACCGATTTCGGCATGGAGAAGACCAAGACGGCTGGCGACGGCGTCGTTACGGGCTGGGGCACGATCAATGGCCGCAAGACCTTCGTCTTTGCGCAGGACTTCACCGTCTTTGGTGGTTCGCTGTCCGAAACCCACGCTAAGAAAATCAACAAAGTCCAAGAGATGGCCATGCGCCACGGCGCGCCCATCATTGGCCTGCAAGATTCGGGCGGTGCGCGTATCCAAGAAGGTGTCGCGGCGCTGGCGGGTTACACCGATGTGTTCCAGAACAATATCCTCGCCTCGGGCGTGATCCCGCAAATCTCGGTCATTATGGGTCCATCTGCGGGCGGGGCGGTTTACTCGCCCGCGCTCACGGATTTCATCTTCATGGTCCGCGATAGCTCTTACATGTTCCTCACGGGACCAGATGTTCTGAAAACCGTCACCAACGAAGTCGTCACCGCCGAAGAACTCGGCGGGGCGAAAACCCATACGTCCAAATCCTCTGTCGCGGACGGGGCCTATGACAATGACATGCAAGCCCTCAGCGAAATTCGTCGTCTATTTGACTTCCTCCCGCTCAATAACCGCAGCGGCTCGCCTGTGCGTCCATTCTATGACGCGCATGATCGCGAAGACCTGTCGCTCGATACGCTCGTGCCTGATAATCCGAACCTGCCTTATGATATGAAGGAACTGGTGACGAAGATCGCGGATGAGGGCGACTTCTTTGAAATCCAAGAAGACTACGCCAAGAATATTCTCTGCGGATTTATCCGCCTCGAAGGTCAAACCGTTGGCGTGGTGGCAAACCAACCCATGGTCCTC
>CALHXF010000044.1 GCA_938040095.1 uncultured Caulobacterales bacterium | reverse complement strand
AGCGATGGGCCGCTCGCAAGCCGAGAAACTCGTCCAGGACATGGATTTGGTGTCGCGCGAAGAGTTCAACGTGCTGAAAGCGCGTTTGGATGCGGCGCTGTTGGAAATCGAAGCGTTGAAAGCGCCAAAGAAGCCTGTTCGGAAAACGGCGACGAAGAAGAAATAAGCGTGTACTCTTGAGGCTCTTTTTCAGGTGCGTGTTCTGGGGGTTATTCCCAGCGTTCATGGCGCTATATTCGGTGCCTTACGTTGCTCAATCCCTTGGTATAAATAGTTTAACCCCTGAATCTGAAGCGACAATACTATTTGTGTATGAGATATCTACTCAGGACATGGAGGCGCTTGAAGGGGAAATCCTAGTGGCGTTTAAGAAGAGACAGATAAAACTAAAGGCGAGAAAGTTCGGGGGAATGACTCCGACGACCATTTTGCAAAATTCAAAATTCGGAAATGAAATAGGCGTTTATATTTTCCACGATAGCGCCCATGGATCACGTGTGGGTACTATGACAATTGGGTGTTTTCCTGCTAAGCGTTTTTACAAGGATAACTGCCCGTACGTTGATATTCGTCACGCCGCACTGTCGCTCAACGCCCTAGATGCGGTCGTTTTAGTCGAAGAAAGATCAGCGTCGTCCCATTTTTAATTAAAACGCGCTGCCACCGCCGCCGCCCGCATACTCTTCTTCCACCCAGTTGCCGAATTTTGTGAGGCTTGGCGTAAAGGAGAGGGCGACTGTTCCGATTGGGCCATGTCGTTGCTTGCCGATGATGACTTCGGCTTTGCCGTGAAGTTTCTCCATCTTACCCATCCATTCTTCATGGGCCGCGACATCATCCTCCGATGGTTCCGTCCGAGACAGGTAATATTCTTCGCGGAACACGAACATCACGACATCCGCATCTTGCTCAATAGATCCTGATTCCCGTAGGTCTGAGAGCTGCGGGCGTTTGTCATCGCGCTGTTCAACCTGACGCGAGAGCTGTGCAAGCGCCAAGACAGGTACGTCGAGTTCTTTCGCAAGGGCTTTTAGGCCCTGTGTAATCATCGAGACTTCTTGCACGCGGTTAGAGTTTGACCCCATGCCAGCGCCACCCGTCAGCAACTGCAAATAGTCGACTACGATACAATCGAGGCCGCGCTGACGCTTCAAACGACGTGCGCGCGCAGACAGCGCACCAATGGACAGGCCACCAGTGTCATCAATATGCAGCGGAATTTGTATAATTTTATCAGCGGCTTCGCGAATTTCTTCATATTGCGCGCTGGTGATGTCACCGCGTCGAATGTGGTGTGATGAGACGCGCGATTCTTCCGCGAGCAATCGTGTGGCGAGCTGCTCAGAACTCATCTCGAGACTGAAAAACCCGACAACGCCGCCATCGACCGTTTTCTCAATGCCGTTATCGTCTTTTTCTTTTTTGAAATGTTTCGCGACGTGGAACGCGATGTTGGTCGCCAGAGAGGTCTTGCCCATTGAAGGGCGACCCGCAAGGATGATCAAATCTGATTTATGTAATCCGCCGAGTTGACGGTCCAAATCAACCAAACCTGTTGAAATGCCTGACAAGTTGCCGTCTCGACTGAACGCCGCCGACATCATTTCGATAGAAGCAACCAGCGCGGTTTCGAAATCAACAAAACCTTGCTGAGTTCCACCTAATTCCGCGAGGTTATAAAGCTGACTTTCGGCTTCGATAATCTGAGCTTGCGCATTAGATTCGCTATCTGGGTCCGTCGCATTGGCCTTGATCATATCCGACAGACGGATCAATTCACGACGCATGGCGAGGTCAAAGATGAGCTTCGCATATTCAGGCGCCGTCGGGGAGGGCGGGGCATTGTCGAGAAGAAGCGCGAGATATTCCACGCCGCCAATATCAACCAGCGTTTCGTCTTGAGAGAATCTGTTCTTGAGGACAATCGCATCAGCCAGACGTCCCGTTTCGATCAAACGGGCAATCGCATCAAATATCCGGACATGTACGGGATTGTAGAAATGCTTGGGCTGAATGATCTGTGAAATCTTGTGATAGACCTCATTGTCATAGAGCAACACACCGAGGAGCGCCGCTTCGGCCTCTTGGCTTTGCGGTGTCGAGTCGAGCTCTCCGTGGGAACCACCCTCTTGGTCGTAGGGCGAGTGCGAATCGTTATCTGAAATATATTCCATAATTGACCTTACGCATTCTGGCAGGGCTTTGTCATAGCACTGACTGAGTTAGGAATATAGTCCTTTGTGTGTAAGTCTAACAGTGGGGATAAAATGCAAAACAGGCGCGGGAGGAGAGAGGCCCGCGCCTGTTGCCCCGCCAACTCGTGCGGCTATTGGGGGTTGCCGCACCGAGAGTAGCCCGGCGGTTTCGATCTGAACTCAGGTTTAGCCCTGTGGATAAGTCCTAAGTCAGTGTATTCAGCACACGTTCCATATCATCGGCAAGATATCCGATATTAAAGGTGACATTGTCCGTCTTTGCCGCGCCCAGCACTTCGCCTGTGTGCGTATCGACGAGGAGAGCTTTGGCCTTGGCTTTGTCCCAGCTATCGCAATCCTCATGAACTGTTAGGCCCGTTTCTGATAAAGCTCTGCCGCCAAAACTAGACCAATAAGCGTCAGCACCCATCCCGTAGAGAATAACGTGGGAGTAGCCTTCATTGGCGGCGGTGAGGCGGATTTCATCGATTTTGTTGTCCGTATCGATGCCGTTGAATGGGATTTCTGGAATATATTTGAAATGGTCGCCCGCCTTCAGCATGTCGAGTTTAACGTCGACGCGCTTGTCGAGAAACGCCCAGTCGGCTTCTTCGCTGAAAGGTGTCGCGATGAACCGTCCGCCGTCGATACGAGCGACTGCGATGCGACTGTTCTCATCGAGCTTCTCCTGCTCAATAAAGGCGGCCTGACGAATTTCAGCTGATCCCTGATGCGGTGTAATCGTGTCGACCATGGCCAGCTCTGCATCTGTCTGAAACGCATAAGGTGATCCGGCGTGCGCAGTGTTTGCGAAGCCCGTGATCAAAGCGGCGATAGTGGCGGTTTTTAAAAGTGTTTTCATGGTCGAGCCCTCTGTGTGTTGTGTTGATGAAACCGTTATGACTGGGGGAAAGGGCGGCGTTTGGACCGACATGTGCTGATTTCGCGGCAATGTTTTCGTAATGTGGCGAGAATTGCGGCAAAAACGCCAAATGTGGCGGAGATTCGGCGTTGGACTGAGTATTCGATGAACAGGTTTGCTGAATGATTTTGCGGTTAAGGTTGCCTATGCGTCGTGTCTTTTTAACCTTCGGGATTCTTATGTGTTTAGCTTGCCAGCCTGCGGTGAGCGTAGAGGTTCAACCGAGTGCCGACCTTGAAATGACCTCCGAGCTCTTCATTCGTATTATTAAGACAACCCAGACGGACCGAATGGGCGTTCTGGAAACTTGGCGTCGGGGTGCAGATGGTCAATTTCATCTTGATCGCACATTTCCCATATGTACGTGGTCAGGAGAGTTGGGGCCGAAACTCCGTGAGGGCGATGGGCAGTCCCCAGAAGGGTTCTATTTCGTTCGCCCGACATCGCTAAACCCCGACTCTAGCTATCATTTGTCCTTTAATCTCGGATATCCAAATACCTTTGACCGCGCTCATTATCGAACGGGTAGTTTCCTGATGGTGCATGGAGAGTGCGTTTCAATCGGCTGTTACGCCATGACGAATGACGGCATTGACGAAATCTATGCAGATGTTGAAGCTGCGTTTGCGGGCGGACAGTCTTTTGTCCGTGTGCATATCTTTCCATTCGAGATGACCGGGGAAAACTTGGACGCTAAAACTGAAAACCCCAACTACGCCTTCTGGGAAAACCTAAAGACGGGCTGGGATTGGTTTGAACGGGAGCGTATCCCGCCAAATGTAACAGTCGCGCAGAAAATCTATCAGTTCAGCGAGTCTGAATAATCAGCACGCGCCTCTGCGAGCTTCACGCCATCAGCTACTAGTTTGAGGTCTCGAAGACCATCCGCAAATTCCGCCGCAATTTGAGACACCGCAACTTGACGGGCGGCGTTTCGAAGTTTGTCTTTACGATCACCTTTGCCAATGACGGTACTGATGCCCTTTTTGTCCGCAAAGGTGCTGCCTGTCAGGTAAGGGTAGCCGTTTCTGACATCTAACAAGATGGCACTCGCCGAGGCTTCGGCTTTGAGGTTGCGGCTTGGTAAGACGAACAAACCAAGCACCGTTAGATCAGCGATCCGCAACGCGTTTCCGTCCGACTTTGTTTTGTCTGAAACTTCATAAGTAATGACATAGTCTAAATGCTGACGCGCGGCACCTCGGCGGATATGGTCAATAACCTCTGCGCCGTTTTTACCATTCTGCGAACTGACCATATTCGCGACGAGTGGTGAAACGGGAATCAAATCTCCAAATTCAGACCCCAATGTCTCAGCAGCAGATCGCCAGGATTGCGCTTCATCCATTGGGACACTGACTAAGCGCCCGTATTCTCCGATACGAGCCAAGCCGATGCGGGCTGGAAAGCGGAGGTCGGGTTCAACCGCGGCAATGTGATGAACGGCGGCATCCGTTCCGGTGTTTTGTGCGAAAGTTGTATTTTTAGATGTGTTGTAGCGGGAAAGGTAATCTTGGCCCGAGGTATATTGAGGAACTGTGGCGCAAGCCGTCAGTGTAAGAGCAATCGTCGTGAGTAATAGCGTATGTTTGAATTTCATGAAAACCTCCAAGTTGAATGGCGGCAGCGATAAGACGAAAAGGGGCGCGACTAGGGCGAGATTGTGCTCATTTTGGGTGAATAGGTGCAAATTCGAATCAAGGCTTGGCAACTGCATAATGTTCACGTAACGTTCCGTCATGAATGTGACGCGTATAATTGGAATTGATCCCTCTCTTGTGGCGTGCGGGTGGGGTGTGATTGATAAGGCTGGGTCAAAACTGACCCATGTTGGTAATGGCGTCATTCGTCCACCGACCAAGGAACCTCTTGCGTCACGGCTCCATTTTATTTTCGCCGCCCTGACGGAAATTATCCATGAATATAGGCCCTCAGAATCTGGGGTGGAGCAAGCCTTCATGAAAGATAACGCTATGAGTGCGTTGAAACTGGGGCAGGCGCGCGCCGCTTGTATTTTAGCCGCAACAACCAATGGTCTGAATGTGGGAGAGTATGCGGCGAAAGTTGTGAAGAAATCTGTCGTTGGCACGGGTGCAGCAGACAAGGCGCAAGTCGCCCATATGATCAATTTATTGTTGCCAGGGGCAAATGTTAAAGCGGGTGATGCAGCCGATGCACTCGCGATCGCGATTACGCATGGCAATAGTTATGTCGCGGTCGCGCAACTCGCACGCCGTGCAGGTTAGGCCTATTTACGCAGCGGTGTCCACGTTGGCACTGGCGCTTCACTCTCTGGCCAATAGGGTTCCGATGGCGTGTAAGTCTGAAACGCTGGCTCTACGATGGGCGCGGGCGGTTCGACATATATGGGCGGCGTGGGGATTGAAACCGTCTCAACGGGGGCTTGCATCACAACAACTGGAGGCTCTGGAAGCGGCTGCGGAACCATTTGCGGCACATAGGCAAATTGCTCGACGTAATACCCTGTATAAGCAGGCGCGAGGCCGCACGGTTGCACATATGTATTGCAGGACGGACGTAAAGCGGGCTGAGAACTATTGGCTAGAACCTCTACGCCATATCGCGACTGCCCGTGATGCGTGGGGGCGCAAGCGGTCACTAAACCTGCCAATGCGACAAGGCCGTAGACGTGAATGCGATTCGTTTTTTGAGGCCGTGTCATACGCGGATGATTGAAAGAATATGGTTAACCAGACAATAATGCCGCTATTGCGTCTACGCATAATGCACAGAGTTTGCCTTTCATGGTGGAGAGCCTAGACGATGAACATGTTGATTTTTTCTGATTCCCCAATGGCAAGAGAGCTTACATCATGATCGGTATGCTCAGTGGCGTTTGCTTGATGGCTGGAACAGGTGAGGCAATTATTGATTGCGGCGGTATTGGTTATCTCGTGCAATGCGGGTCCAAAACGTTGGGTAATTTGCAAGAGGGGACGCCTGCGCGGCTACATGTCGAAACACTCGTGCGTGAGCAATCCATAACGCTTTATGGTTTCGCCACCGAAGAAGCCCGCGCTTGGTTTGTGCGTTTGCAATCCGTGCAAGGTGTTGGACCAAAGGCTGCGCTCGCTATTTTGGATATTCTATCACCAGGTGAGATAATGAGTGCGGCTGCGTTGGAGGACAAAACAGCGTTCGCACGTGCGTCGGGCGTGGGCCCAAAGTTAGCCACCCGTATCGCGATTGAACTATCTGGGAAACCCGCACCAACAGGACGTGGATTCCAAGCGGCCTTCACGGCACCCGTTAGTGCCGTGGTTGGTGAAGCGGCGCGCAATGAAGGCCTTTCCGATATGCGCCTTCGAAATGACGCCGTCAGTGCTTTGGAAAACCTCGGTATCGGTCAAAGCGACGCTTTGCGGGCCGTTGCGAAGGCTTATGCTACGTTTTCCGATGATCCAAATTTGGATGATTTGATCAAGACGGCTCTGAAAGAGCTTGGAAACTAGGACGGTCAACGTGGAAGAAGACCGCCTCATATCCGCTGAAACGCAAACGGGAGATGTTCGAGATCGGGCGCTTCGTCCGCTGGCCTTTGACGATTTTGTGGGTCAAGCGACAGCGATTGCAAACTTGAAAGTTTATGTTGCGGCTGCAAGACGACGCGGCGAACCGCTTGATCATTTGCTACTCTCTGGGCCTCCAGGTCTCGGAAAGACAACATTGTCGCAAATCGTCGCGCGAGAGTTAGGGGTGAATTTTCGTTCAACCTCAGGCCCTATTATTTCAAAAGCTGGGGATTTGGCGGCGTTGCTCACGAACCTTGAACCGAATGACGTGTTGTTCATTGATGAAATTCATCGCCTCAATCCTGTTGTTGAAGAAGTTCTCTATCCGGCGATGGAGGATTTTGAGTTGGACTTGATCATTGGGGATGGCCCCGCGGCGCGCTCAATCAAGATTGATATTGCGCCATTTACATTGATCGGCGCGACAACACGCGCGGGACTGCTCGCGACCCCGCTTCGGGATAGGTTCGGCATTCCAGTTCGACTAGAGTTTTATGATGTAGATGATCTGACACATATTGTGACTCGTGCGTCGGGTAAGCTAGGTATGAATATGACGGCTGATGGCGCGCGCGAAATCGCCCGTCGTGCGCGGGGGACACCGCGTGTTGCGGGACGTCTGCTGCGGCGAGTTCGGGATTTATCCGAACATGCAGGCCATACCGTCGTTGATGTAGCGGCTGCGGATGCAGCGCTGAAACGCCTCGGTGTCGATGATATTGGGTTGGATAAACAGGATATGCGCTATCTTCACGCGCTTTGCGAAATGTTCGGTGGCGGACCAACAGGGGCTGATACATTGGCGGCAGCTTTATCAGAGGCGCGCGACGCCTTGGAAGATGTGATCGAGCCCTATTTGATCCAGCAGGGGTTCTTGCAGCGCACGCCGCGTGGTCGTGTTGCAACGCCACGGGCTTACGCACATCTTGGCCTTAATGCGCCCATCAAAGCGCCACCACCAGTTTTTAAGGGGTAGCTATGGTTGATACATTCAAAAAAGACGAAAGCCATATACAGCCACGAGATCTTCCGTCCATCGGGTACTTTGAGGGGCGAGAACATTGCTATCCTATTCGTGTCTTCTACGAGGATACGGACTTTTCTGGCGTTGTATATTACGCGAACTACCTTCGGTTTTTAGAACGTGCGAGGTCCAGTTTTTTCCGTCTTGCGGGCGTGGGTCACGCAGAACTCCTCGAACGCGACCCTCCGCTCGCCTTTGTTATCCGCAAGATAAACCTTGATTACAAAGCCAGCGCCAAGATCGACGATGTGCTGTCCGTCATGACGACTTATGATGTGTTCAAAGGTGCAAGGTTGTTGGTGACGCAGAAAATCTATCGAGGCGAACAACTCATTCTAACGGCAGATAGTGAAGCTGCCTGTATCGACCTAGACGGACGACCAAGACGCGCCCCGAAGGAGATGATGGAAAAGTTGAAGTCGTATTTGGCGACATAAGGATTGATTTTAAGAGTCTACGGAACTTAAAATTCGAAAGATCATCAAATTTTATTTCTACGATACCTGTAATTGTGAGATTATTGCGCTAAGCTATCTTCATGACCGAAATTGTACACACTCCCTATACCCCTTGGCCTGAACGTAAATGCGCCGACCCGCGTGTCGCGAACCAAGCGCAATATGTCGATGGCTTGACGGAAATCCTGTCCTATCAAGCCCCAATGCAAGCGCTGGAGCTGTTTCAAGCCTATGGAAAAGCCGCAGGGCTTTTGAAAATCGCGGCCTCAGTTCGTCGTCGATTCGAATATGCGCTGAACAAAGCTGAAAAATCTGGCGACGTTGTTATTGTGCGTGAAATTGATTCAGAGGCGAAATCAGAAGAAGACAGTCTGCAGTGGATTGTGCGTTTGCCGCATCAACCGCCTGTCATTGTGCGAGACCTTGGGACGCGAGGCTTTGCCGAAATTCCAATGAGCGAGCTGGCTGCCGTGATTTTGGATATCCGCAGTTGGGACGAATTGGCAGGACGCGAAGATATTTATCGCGCTGTTCTGGAACATTACGGATTGCAAAAGCTAACGGCTCTTGTGAAGCGTCGCCTCAGCGCAGTGCTTGAGCAACAATTTTAGTGACGCGAGATCAACTCTATCTTTTGCCGCCTGGTTTTGAGGATAATGATCGTCGCGAATACTGCCCTGAATGCGCAGAAATTTGGGGAGTTCTAGCCTATTACCCGGCGATAAAAGAGTCGGTGAAGATTACTTATCAACCGATTGCAAAGCCGCGCCCTGATCTTGTGACGCGCTTGGGGGATAAGAATCAAAACTGCCCGACACTCATATTGAGCGCGGACAGTCCAGCGTTTGAAAATTGTGGAATTATGACGCGACGCGGCGAGCGTTTCATCAATAATGCCCGCGATATGGGACGTTATTGGGCGCAGCGATATGGAGCGGCCATCCCCAGAGGAACAGGGCCGCTCTAAAGGCGCGTTTTCTAACCTGGGATCGGAGCGCCGAGAGCTTCACCAGGAGCTGGACCGACAGGACCCGTTTCGACTGTCTCATCGCAGAAATTTGTCACCTCTGTTTGGCTGCCTGACTCTGTGTCTGTGACAACATAGAAGACTTCCGCTTGCTTCATCACGATAACTTGGCTCGTGCGTTGTTCAATTGGCGCATATGGCGGATTTTCGATCAAGCTGATGCCAACAACGGTTTTTGTTTCTGCTGGGATTTCGATCATTTGCAGCGCAGATACTTCATAGCACAGTGGCGCAGTCGGAACTTCGACGACAACAGGGACTTCGATGACCGGTTCTTCAACAGGTTCAGGCACAACGAGACAGCCCGAAATGACGGCGGAGGCTGATGTGGCGAGAATAAGGGTTTTGATAGACAAACGCATTTAAGTCTCCATTTGGGGGTTTTGTCGACCCTATGTAACAATTCAGTCCAAATTACGACAAAATTGCACGTAATTTGATGCCGAATGACAAAAAGGTTTAAGGATAAGGTTAAGGTTTTCTTATTAGAGCTTACAAACGCGTAACTGGCACCGAGCGGATCATCCCGCTATCTCCAGTGCACAGACTCATTCTGCGGCTAACCGACTGCTACGACTTAGACAGGGACTCCCATGATCGACCTTATCTTCCAAGCCAGCCCACTGGCCGATACGCATAGCGGCGATTTTTCGTTCTTGTCACTTTTCATGTTGGCGGATTGGGTTGTCCGTTCTGTCATGATTGTCCTGACTTTGGCGTCCATTTGGTCATGGGTCGTTGCGATTGATAAGTTCATCATGTTCACGATGCTCAAACGACGGGCGACCGCTTTCGAAGATACGTTCTGGTCAGGCCGCACATTGGATGAACTTTCCGCCGCGCTTGGAAGTGATACACGTGACCCAATGGCACGTGTCTTCGCCGCCGCCATGCGTGAGTATAATGAAAGCCGTAACGCCAGCGGTACGTCAGGAGTCTTAGGGCGGTCCAATGCAACACATGAGCGGATTGATAGCGTCATGAACCTCGTCATTAATCGTGAACTGGCTAAGGCCGAGCGCGGTATGACCGTTTTGGCGACAGTTGCGTCGGCTTCGGTCTTTGTGGGTCTTTTTGGTACGGTTTGGGGTATTATGAATGCGTTCCGCGCGATTGCGGTTAGTCAAAACACAAACCTCTCCGTGGTTGCCCCTGGCATTGCTGAAGCGCTCTTTGCGACGGCTTTGGGACTTATTGCTGCGATCCCTGCGTTGATTTTCTACAATATGTTCACCTCCGACCTCGACAAATATGGCGGACGTTTGGAAGGGTATTCCGATGAGCTCTCTGCGATCCTATCGCGGAAATTGAGCAAGGGAGCTTAGAGCTGTGGGCGGCATGATACAGCGCGGCGTCGGTCGGAATTCTGGCCGCCGTAGAAATCGACGCAGTGGTTTGAATGCTGACATCAATGTGACGCCGTTGGTGGACGTCATGCTCGTGCTTCTGATTGTTTTTATGGTTGCTGCGCCGCTCCTGAGTGTCGGAGTTCCAATTGAATTGCCGAAGACCGATGCCAAATCACTGCCGTCGCAGACCGAACCAATCACAATTTCTGTCGATGCTGCGGGGCTCATATTTATTCAAGAGACAGAAATTTCACTGGATGAAATTGCTACGCGCCTCATCGCAATCAGCAATAATGGATATGACGAACGCATCTATTTGCGCGGTGACGGTCAAGCCAATTACGAAGCCGTCATGAAGGTCATGGCCCGCGTGAATGCGGCAGGGTTTTCGAACCTTGGACTTGTAACCGATCCCGTAAACGCAAACTAAGATGGCTTCGGGCAAGCCTAATAACCTACCATGGATTATCCTTGGTATTGTGGTAGCAGCGGCAATGCTGTCCCTATTTGGGTTCGGAGTTTATTCTGGAGCGCAATCTGTTCGGTCAGAGATGGGTCTCACATTTCCAGATGTGCCTAAAGCTACGGCTTCTGTTGAAGCAAAAAACAAAGTCATTATCACCGTCGACAGTGATAATAGAATTTTCTTGGATAGTAAGCCCATTGAGGATGTTCCCGTTCTCAAAAATACACTCGACTTATTGGATAGCGACAGTGTGAAATCTAAGATCTTTGTCCTTAGGATAAGCGAAGACAGCTCTCACATTCGTCTAATTGCTGTGAAAGATATGCTTGATGATCTTGAAGTCAGTAGCATGATTGAAATCATACGATCAGACGTGGAATGAAGGTCGGTCTTCCTATATCGCTTGCCCTGCATATGGGCGCGTTCGGCGGGTTTACGCTGTTCGCCGCAGAGGCTCGACCTTTCTCTGACGCGGTCATTATCCCTGTCGAAATTTTGACAGTAGCCCCCGAGACGAATGTGTCTGCAGCAATCAAACCACCCAAGCCGCAGCCTATTGTCGAACAGCCAGAAATCATGACGTCTCCAACGCCCATGGAAAATGCCGATGAAGAAGCGCCTGAAGTGAAAACCACGACGCAAGAGAAACCCGCGGAAAAGGTCGCGGAGGTCGTTCCCGAAATTGCAGACACAGACGATGTCATTCCAGTGCCTAAACCTGATCCGAAACCGCCCGAACCGACATTTGATTTGGATGCATTAGCGGGTTTAGTCGATAAGACGCGTGAGACTGCGCCAGAGACAAATCAGCAAGTCGCACTTGAAAGCGAAACGGCACAGGCAAGATACGAAGAGGTTGCTCGCCGCGCCGAAGGTGAGGGCAGTGGCCTGAGTGCGACCGAGGCCGACCTCGTTGCAAATGCAATGTATAAATGTTGGCGTATGCCTGCCGCGGCGAAGGATGCTGAGAATTTACGGGTGCGTTTGAACGTCAAATTCGTCATCGGAGGACATGTGGAGAAGGTTGAACTCATCGATCGAGCTGCTTCTCGGCGTTTGTCTCCAGGAAACGAATATTGGGATATTGCGGAACGCAGTGCCGTGGCCGCCGTGAATAAGTGCTCGCCTTATGATTTTTTACCAGATGAGAGATATGGCGTTTGGAGAGAACTTATCTTGAATTTGCGCCCGCAATTGTAAAGACTGGTTTCATGACACTTATTACGCGAATTTTACCGACCTTCTTTGGGGTACTACTTTTTTTGGCTCTTTCTCTGGGGGTGACGTCTCCAGCACAGGCCCAACTCGAAATCGATATTACTAAGGGCAATCTTGATCCTGTTCAGATTGCGGTTCCGAACTTCCTAGCAACCACGCAAACAGAGCGTGAATTGGGTGCGAAAGTTGCTGAAGTCATTCGCGCAGACCTGGAGCGCTCTGGACTGTTCCGTGCACTTGATCCTGCCAGCTTCTTGGAAACGCAGACGAATATTGATTACAAACCAACATTCGCGGACTGGCGCGTTATCAAATCTGACGCTTTGGTCTCTGGACGTATCAAAGCCGAAAGCGATAGCCGTGTTCTCGTGGAGTTCCGTCTTTGGGATGTTTTTGCGGGAGAGCAGCTAAAGGGCGTTAGATTCGCGACGACACCAGAAAACTGGCGCCGTACAGCCCATAAAGCAAGCGATGCAATTTATCAGGCCCTGACAGGGGAAAGCGGATATTTCGACTCTCGGATCGTTTTCATTGATGAAAAAGGACCGAAAACAAACCGTACCAAACGCCTCGCGATTATGGATCAAGATGGAGAGAGCCCTGTATATCTTCTCGGTGGGTCTGATCTAGTTTTAACGCCACGATTTTCACCAAATAGTCAGACAATTGTCTATTTGAGTTATGAGAACGACAACCCGCATGTCTATCTTTTGGACATTGAGACGGGTCGACGTGAATTATTGGGTGATTTCCCTGGCATGACGTTCTCTCCGCGCTTCTCACCTAAGGGAGATAAGTTGCTTCTGGCGATGTCGCGCCGTGGCAACTCCGACATTTACCTTATGGATTTGCGCACGCGCAGCACAACACGTTTGACGGCTGATCCTGCGATTGACGTGTCTGGGAGTTTCGCACCAGACGGACAAAAAATTGTTTTCAACTCAGATAGAGGCGCGTCACCGCAACTTTACACAATGAATGCAGACGGCAAAAATGTGAAACGGATCAGCTTTGGCAAAGGGCGTTATTCCGCTCCCGTTTGGAGTCCACGTGGCGACAAAATTGCTTTTGTGCGGAGCCGCGAGGGTAAATTTGGAATTGGCGTTATGGACGTTGATGGCAGAAATGAACGCATGTTGACAGAGAGTTATTTGGACGAAGGCCCAACCTGGAGCCCCAATGGTCGCGTCATTCTTTTCTCTCGAGGAAGTCGTTCAGCGCGAGGCGGATCAGAGGTTTGGTCCGTTGATTTGACAGGACAAAACTTGCGTCGGGTTGAAACACCTGGGCAAGCGTCTGATCCAGCGTGGTCACCATTATTGCCTTGATCGCCTCAATAATGTCCATTCTGTCCATTTTGAAATGCAAATTTGCGTGATTGACAAAATTCAGCCTTGATTGCGCCGCAAAGCCTGCGTTTAAACAAGAGGTGAGGTGCGCGCAGCAATTTGTGTGGGCCTGAAGGAGAGAGACTGATGAAAAGTATTTTGATAGCGAGCGCAGCGCTTCTAGTGCTGTCGGCATGTGCCACGAAACCTGACCCCATCGAAGAGGTGGTTGAACGACCTGCTGTTGTTGAAGCTCCAGCTCCGATTTTTGAAGAGGCTCCAGAGGTTCTGCCTCCTGTTGTTGCTCCACCTGTGATCGTTCAAGCGCCTCAAATTGATTTGCCAACGCCAGGTTCGATCGAAGACTTTGCTTACCAGGCTGGCGGCGAACCTCGGGTGTTTTTTGGGTACGACCAAT
Source organism: uncultured Caulobacterales bacterium (assembly GCA_938040095.1). Lineage (GTDB taxonomy): Bacteria > Pseudomonadota > Alphaproteobacteria > Caulobacterales > Maricaulaceae > Litorimonas. Next base: position 16,533 of record CALHXF010000044.1, on the reverse strand, counting down.
TTGATCTCTCCTCAGAAGCTCGTGATATTTTGCGTAGACAGGCAAATTGGTTGAGCATCTATCCAGATGCCACGGCGATTATCGAAGGTCATGCTGATGAACGTGGAACGCGGGAATATAACCTCGCTCTCGGCGCGCGTCGCTCTGATAGCGTCAAAGCTTTTCTTGTTAGCCAAGGCATCGCGCCAAGCCGTCTACGGACCATTTCTTATGGGAAAGAGCGTCCCGTTGATGGTCGTGCATCGGAAGCAGGCTGGGCCAGAAACCGCAACGGTTTCACGAGCCTTCGTCTCGGTAGAATTAGTTAGAAATGACGTTCAAATTGCATTCACAACTGTGACTTCATATTTGTGAATGCGATTTAAGACGAAAAAATCTTCGCCGTCGGCTATGCTGGCGGCGTTCGTATGTTTGTATGCTTCGGGAGGCTGTTTTGCCTAACTTTTTTAAGCCATTTTTTCTAATCGCTATTGCGACGTTCGTTTTCGCGGCTGCACCTGCGCAAGCGCAATCCAAGAAAGAGTTGGCCGCGCAAAATACGGCCTTGGCGGAACGTTTGACGCGCCTCGAATCCCGTATGTTGACGGGTGATCCCGCGGCAGAACGTTTGATGGCGCGGATCGACTCACTTGAGTCTGCTCAACGCGCATTACGCGGTGAATTGGAACGTGTGGCGTTTGAGCGCGATGGTCTGAAAGGCGAAGTCATGCAGTTGCGGACGGAGCTGCAACTCATTCAAGATATGGCGGGTCGTATGGCCGTTCATCTCGACGCTGTAGACCTGATCGCCCAAGAACAAACGCGACCAGTTCAGCGACGTTTAGGTCCTGTGAGCCTTAATGGAACGACGCCTTTGGACCCTCTGGGCGGTGCTCCCGTTTTCAGTGAACGTCCAATTGATATTCAACAATCCGCGCCACTCACGCAAACTGCGCCTGTTGGAAATGATGTCACGGAATTGGGACAAGTTGGGAAGCGACTTCTTGGAGAAGGTGACTTCGCGGGTGCGCAAATCTCTTTGAAGCAATATCTCCAATTTAACCCGGATGCCGCAGATATAGGCGAAATGAGCTATTATCTCGGCGAGAGCTATTATGTGCGCGGTGGTTATGCCGATGCCGCGGATTCTTATATTCAGAGTATGAAAAAAGACCCGCGCGGCGTGAAAGCCCCCGATGCGATGGTGCGTTTGGCAGGAGCACTACGAGAACTTGGCAAGTCTAAAGATGCTTGCGCGACCTTGGCGAGCTTACCCCGCCAATATCCGAATGCTGCGCCGGCCGTGAAAGATAAAGCCAAACTCGAAGCTGCTCGCGCAGGATGCTAGCGATTTCGGGGTGAGCCTTCCCCAAATCAACCTGAACCGCCCTGCCGCCATCGCCTTTTCAGGCGGCGGAGATAGTACCGCTATGCTTCACGCGTTTCGGGATCATTCATTGGTCACGCATGCCTTTATCATTGACCATAACCTACGCGATGGAAGTGCTGTGGAGGTTCAAAAAGCTGCCGCATATGCGCGATCACTCGGCTATATCGTTGCGATAGACCGTTGGGAACATGACGGTGTGACGACGGGTATTCAGGTCAAAGCGCGTCAATATCGCTATAATGCCTTAGGTCGATTATGCCGCGCGGCGGGGTTAACCGAATTACTGACGGCCCATACTGCCGATGATCAGGCGGAAACTTTACTGATGCGGATAGAACGTCAAACAGGGTGGCGTGGTCTGGCTGGGATGCCTGTATCTGCATATGCGCATCTTTGGCCAGCTTTAGCAGATGTGACCTTGCACCGACCTTGGTTAAATGTCTCTCGGGCTGATTTACGAGACTATAATCGTGTTGAGCACATTCCGTATATTGATGATCCGTCGAATGAAAACCGCGACTTTACGCGGGTTCGGGCGCGGCAGGCTTTGTCAGTTGACGTTGATTTGAGAACGGATCTTCTTGCTCAGCAACGCAGCGCGAGAGCGCGACTTTCAGCCGAACGGGACGATCATGCGAGATGGCTATCCGATCATACAAGGATTAGTGAACAAGGTTTCGTTGAAACTGACGATGTTCCGCCGAATGAACTCTTGCTCCATATACTGAACGGTGTTGCGGGGCAGGGTGGCCCGATAGATACTGCAAAGCGCCTTCGGTTACATGAAGATATGGCACGTTCAGGCTTTAAGGCTGCGACATTGGCGGGGGCTTGGGTTGTCAAAACCTCTCACGGCTTTGTGTTTGCGCGCGATATGGTCGCAGTAACAGGTCGTAAAGGTCAAAACGGGCTTGGTTCGATAGAGCTAAAACAGGGCGAGAAAACCCTCTGGGACGGGCGTTTTTGGGTAGAGACGAAACGAGAAAATGTTCACGTTCGAGCGGCATTCGGAAATTTACAAGACCTTCGGCAAAGCGCTGATTTAAAAGACATTTTCAATCTACCGAAACAGGTTCGGAGTAGCCTCCCGACCTATTTCAATATGCACGAACTTATTGGATTTGGTGCGATTGATACAGAATTCGTTACCGCCAAGGCGACGACGGCCTCGCGTTTGCAAGCTTTATACCCAGAGGCAATACTTGTCTCTGTTTGAACCGTATGAAAATACCTACATGTCGCCGCTTTATTTTGGCGATTGCCGCACCATATGGTAAGAACAGTAAACCAGCAGCTCATAAAGGGCATTTTCGAATGAAAAACGCCAATACACGTAATTTCATCATCTGGGGCGTCGTTGCAGCGCTCCTCCTCGCAATGGTGGCAGCAAGTAGCGCACCTATGCAGGGGGCTCAAAGCGATGAGCTTCTCTACTCCCAGCTGGAGCAGCAAATTTCGGCGGGCACCGTTAAGTCAGCTGAGATCGATACTAGCCGTGATGTCATCACAGGAACCCTTTCTGGCGGTGAGAAATTCCGTACGAATATCGGAGAACTTGATCTTGACCCTAATGCGATCTTTGAAGGCACAGATATTCCCTATGGTTTCAAGGAAACACAACGCACGTCTATGCTCAGCAGTATTCTGATGAGCATTTTCCCGATCCTGTTGATCGGGGGACTCTTTATCCTGTTCTTCCGCAACATGCAGGGCGGCGGTCGTGGCGGTGCGATGAGCTTTGGTAAATCCAAAGCAAAACTCCTGACCGAGAATACCAAAAAAGTAACGTTTGATGATGTGGCTGGCGTCGAAAGCGCGAAGGAAGACCTAAAAGAGGTCGTTGACTTCCTACAAGACCCAACACGTTTCACACGTCTAGGTGCCCGTATTCCAACAGGCGCATTGTTGGTGGGACCTCCGGGTACTGGTAAAACACTCCTCGCGCGCGCTGTTGCTGGCGAAGCGGGCGTGCCGTTTTTTACAATCTCGGGCTCTGACTTTGTTGAAATGTTTGTTGGTGTCGGTGCATCTCGGGTTCGCGAGATGTTTGCTGAAGCCCGCAAACAGTCGCCTTGTATCATCTTTATCGATGAGATTGACGCGGTTGGTCGCCATCGTGGTGTCGGAACATCAGGTGGTCACGAAGAACGCGAACAGACGTTGAACCAACTTCTCGTCGAGATGGACGGATTTGAAGGTGACGAAGGTATTATCATTATTGCGGCAACGAACCGTCCTGACGTTTTGGATAAAGCTCTGCTCCGTCCCGGTCGTTTCGACCGTCAGATCGAAGTGCCATATCCCGATATTCAAGGTCGCGAGAAAATTCTCGATGTCCATATGAAGGGGAAGCCAATTGCTGCAAATGTTGATGTGAAATACATAGCGCGCGGCACGCCGGGTTTCTCTGGTGCAGATTTGATGAACCTCGTCAATGAGGCTGCATTGCTCTCTGCGCGTCGGAACAAGCTGAAAATCACGCAGCGTGAATTTGAAGATGCGCGGGATAAAGTTTTGATGGGTGCCGAACGACGCACATTGTCCATGACAGACGAAGAACGTGCGAACACAGCTTATCATGAAGCGGGTCACGCGATTGTTGGTTTGAACATGAAGGGTAGCTTGCCGATTCATAAGGCGACAATCATTCCGCGTGGACGAGCCTTGGGTATGGTTCAATATATGCCTGAACGTGATCAAATTAGTCAGTCTCGCGAAGAAATGATTGCGCGCATGGCTATGGCTATGGGCGGTCGTGCCGCCGAGGAATTACACTTCGGCTATGACAAAGTCACATCTGGTGCGAGTTCCGATATTGAACAGGTCACGCGCATTGCAACGGCTATGGTCACCGAATGGGGTCTTTCAGACGCTATCGGCCCAATCGCTTACAAGCAGCAGGATAATGGATCATTCGTCCCAGGTATTGGTCGTGGGTCTGCAATTTCACCTGATACAGCGAAACTCATCGAATCTGAAATCAAACGCTTTGTCACAGAGGCGCATGAGAAGGCGCTTCAAATTCTGAAGAAAAAGAAAAAGGACTGGGTGAATCTCGCCGAAGCCTTGCTGGAGTATGAAACCCTTTCAGGCGATGAAATCAAAGCTCTGCTAGAGGACGATGTAAAACCAAAACGCCCTGATAGTTCGGGCGGAGGTAAGCCCGCTGTGGCAGCTGTGCCGACGACACGAAAGCCCAAGCCGATAGGCGGGGCGACTACAGCGAAAGATACATCAGAATAATCAAGAGCCCGGTCAGTTGATCGGGCTTTTTTCTGACTGCCCTATTGTTGCGGTTGAGATATATCAGGCTTATGAGACCCCATGTTTACGCGACCCAAAATCATGGGCATTTTGAATGTCACGCCCGATAGTTTCTCCGATGGTGGACAATATGAGAGTGCTGAATTAGCCGAAAAGCAAGCTCTACGCCTCATCGACGACGGCGCAGATATTCTCGATATTGGTGGCGAAAGCACACGGCCAGGTGCCGAAGAAGTTTCAATTGAAGATGAAATTCGCCGGACGATTCCCGTCATCATGGCGATCCGCGCGGCCACGAAAGACTTTGATGCGGAGCCTCTGATTTCTATTGATACGCGCAAGTCTGAAGTGGCCGAGGCGGCGATATTATCGGGTGCCGATATTTGGAACGATGTTTCAGCCCTTGGGTTTGATCCAAAATCGCCTGCGATGGCCGCAGATTTGGGGTGCCCTGTCATTTTGATGCATGCGCAAGGCATACCTGAGAAAATGCAAGATAACCCGAGTTATGGTGATACTGTGACCGATATTTTGACGTGGTTGGAACAACGGATTGAAATGGTTTGCGCGGCGGGTGTGGAACGGTCAGTCATCACGCTCGACCCCGGTGTTGGGTTTGGAAAACGCCATGAAGACAATCTCGCGATTTTCAAACATTTAGAGCGTTTCAAAGTGTTCGACTTGCCAATCCTTATAGGGGCGTCTCGGAAGAGTTTCATTGGTAGAGTCGATGGATCAACCGCAGGTGATCGGATTGGCGGTTCCATCGCGGCAGCCCTCTGGTCTGCGCAAATGGGTGCAGAAATATTGCGGGTGCATGATGTGGCAGAGACGGTTCAAGCTGTTCGGGTTTGGGAGGCGATGGCGAATGGGACAAGTTAAGCGCATGATCCCTGAGGGTGTTTTGAGGCATAAAAGCCCAGACCGCAGGAATCGAGTCTTCAAGACTTATTTCGATCTGAACAGAAAATCAAAACGGTTGGCATTTTCGTGGTGGTTTTTTCTTTGGCCAATCGCTGGGCACCGTCTCTATCTGAACCAATATAAATCAGCTGCGGTTGTGGTTGTCCTTTTGCTGCCCTCGCTAATCTTTTTGATGATGCAAGAATTACCGGGAGCGGATAGTAGTGGGACTGAATTTGATCTGTTTATATTTTTCCCATTTATTATATTCTTGGTCGAAGGTTTACTTTTGACCCTAAGTGTTGGGTTTGCCAACAAGAAGATTAGAGACACGCTAGGAGACGAAATTGAAGCCGTTCCTTATGTGCCGCTCTCCCAATGATACCAGAACAGGAAAACCGCAATGATTGACCCAAAAGGCCGTGTTCTCGTCATTGCAGGTTCTGACTCTGGCGGTGGTGCTGGCATTCAAGCTGACATCAAAACCTGCGCAGCCTTTGGCGCTTACGCCATGACGGCCATAACGGCTGTGACGGCGCAAAACACGCTTGGGGTTCACGCCGTCGAGATGATGCCTGCCAAACTCGTGCGTGCGCAAATCGAGGCGTGCCTGTCTGACATTGGCGCAGATGTTGTGAAGATCGGGATGTTGGGCACAAAGGCGATCATTGAGACAGTCGCCGAAGCGGTCGATGAATTGGATGCCTTTGTGATTTTGGACCCTGTTGCTGTTGCGACGTCTGGTGATGCGTTGTTGGAAGACGATGCGGTTGCGGCATTGCGCGATACGCTACTACCCTTAGCGGATTTAGTGACGCCGAATGTTCCCGAGGCCGAACTTTTGACGGGTTTGAAAATCACAGATGTCGACGACCTGAGCAAAGCCGGAGATGCCTTACTCGAGCGGGGTGTCTATGCGGCCCTCATGAAAGGTGGTCACTTGAACAGTAAGTCTGTGGTGGACGTTTTGGTCAGTGCAGAAGGCGCGAATATGATGTCGGGTCCGCGACTTCGCACGCGTCATACTCATGGGACAGGTTGTACGTTGGCGAGCGCCGTTGCTGCGAATATGGCACTAGGCATGGACCTCGACGAAGCCGTGATGCGCGCGCGTGAATTCGTGTTCGAAGCTATCCGCACCGCACCAGGATTTGGGTCCACAAAAGGTCATGGTCCGTTGAACCACGGTCTAGCGATTGGTGAAGACGAAGCCGGTGAAACACCGCCGTCAAATAATCCGTTTGCGGCGTTGAAGGGTCTAGGCTCTTAGAGAACCGTTAGGCTGACGGTCTGTTCGGTCCCCCGATTTTTGAAATCATAACTCCCATTATAATAACAAAGAGCGATACAAATATTCGCCAATCCAAAGGCTCTTTCAAAAGCCAGACTCCTAAGACCACGGAGCATACGGGAACGAAATAATTGATCTGTGCGATGGCGCTAGGCCCCGCCATGTCAATAACCCAAAGATAGACCACCGTCGCGATACCTGTTGAACCTAGGCCCAACAACAGGATGCAGACAAGTGCCGTCATATTTGGCGTTGTAGGAAGACCCGTGTGGGCGAAGGCCCAGATGACAGAAATTGCCGCCCCCAGTAAAAGCATCATGGCTGCCGCAATGGGTGAAGGTGTTTGGGGTGCGCGGCTGGCGATGATTGTCGTCACGGCATAGCATGCGGCTCCAATCAAGATGAGGATTTGAGCTTGCCAGTCTTTCACTAGCGTCAGCGATAGTTCCTTTGGTAAAAACAGAATGACGATACCAAAAAATCCCATCACAAAACCTAAGAGCTTCCAGGTGTTGAGTTTTTCATCTGTGAAAAAATGCGCCAGAACAATCGTGATGAGTGGCATTACCCCCACGATGATTGCACTGAGACCACTATCGACTGATTTCATCCCGATTGCGATTAAAACGAAAGGCAGGCTCGCACCCGTTAATCCCAGCACTGAATACCAAACCCAACGTTTATCCCGCAAAGGGGGCAGGCGATGACCTCGCATAATTGCGTAAATCAACACGAGCCCTGCGCCAAAGGACATGCGAAATGCGACGAGCCAATCTGGCGAAACAGTGCGTACGGCAACGTCGATCATTGTAAAAGCGCTGCCCCAAACCAAGACGAGAAAAGCGGAAACTACAAAGAGTTGGACGCTATTTAAGCCTTGGCGGGCAGGAGAAAGAGAAGGGCGAGTCGTCATGGTTTCACGTGACAGTCTGGACGATGAAAAACAACGTTCATTTATGCAGGATGTTCATGTTTTTGGAGTAAGCCATAGACAAGAATTTCAAACATAGCGAGCAGGGTGAAGTAGGTCATACCCATCGCCATTGCCGCATGCGGCGCATCAACGAAATCACCAGATGAGCTCGTGATATTTCGGAAGTCGATCGCGCTTAGATACTCTGACGTCAACCCAAGTTGGGGTAGAACGTCGGAAGCGGCTGAAAACCCAATGATGCAGACCATAAAAAGAAATAGGGAAATAATCGACATGCCAACGGACTTGAACTTTGCGTCCTCTGACGGGTCTGAAAAAATAAATCGCATCCGCATGAGAACCACCCCACAATACAGCACCATGATCGCATTCCCAGGAAGGCTCGCATTCAGAGCGAGCGCAAAGAGTCCATAAAATGGCACAAAAACAATAAGTGCGACACGTCTTGGGAAAACGGACATGAAGACACCAGAATGTCCAAGAACAAATTCGAAAATGACCATCATCGTTAGGGTCGCAATACGCGCACCATCATCAGGTCCTGGTTTTACCCAGAGTATAAAATATTGAACCACAAGCGCTGCATATAAGGCAATGCCTATCCATTCGGTTATGCGCCATAGGCCCGACGTGGAGGCCGTTCTTTGGGTTGATGATTTCGTGTTGGCCACGCCAGCCTATGCTTTGAAGGGGTCACGCATCAGGATAACGTCTTCGCGCTCGGGAGATGTCGAAACCATGCTGACAGGGCAGCCGATCAACTCTTCGACACGACGGACATATTTGACGGCTTCGGCAGGTAGGTCAGCCCAACTCCGCGCCCCACGCGTGCTTCCGTCCCAGCCTTCCATCGTTTCATAGATAGGTTCGACAGACGCTTGATTTGCGGCACCGGCTGGGAGGCGTTTGATGATCTTGTCATTCAAGCGATAGCCCGTGCAAATTTTAAGCTCTTTTAAGCCGTCCAACACATCAAGCTTCGTTAGGGCGATGCCAGTAATGCCACCTGTGATGATGGCTTGGCGCACCATGACAGCATCAAACCAACCGCATCTGCGTTGACGACCTGTGACAGTTCCAAATTCGTGGCCGCGTTCGCCAAGACGTTGACCGACCGCGTCAAATAATTCTGTCGGGAAAGGACCTTCACCAACGCGTGTCGTGTAGGCTTTCGTGATTCCCAGAACATAATTCAATGCGCCTGGGCCAATGCCTGTGCCCGCTGCAGCTTGGCCTGCGATGGTATTAGAGCTTGTGACGAAGGGGTAGGTGCCGTGGTCAATGTCCAACATTGTGCCCTGTGCGCCTTCGAACAAAATACGCTTTTCGGCTTTTGATGCCTCATTAAGAACGTGCCAAACAGGGGCCATGAATGGTAGGATGTGCGGTGCGACGTCCAAAAGTTTTTGGGTGAGTTCGTTTGCGTCTGATTCAGGCTGACCGAGACCGCGCCGCAGTGCATTATGGTGATGCAGCAGGTTTTCGACGCGGGCTTGCAAATGCTCGGGGTCTGCGAGATCGCAAACGCGGATCGCGCGTCGCGCGACTTTATCTTCGTAGGCTGGTCCGATGCCGCGTTTCGTTGTTCCAATTTTGACGCCATCGACGCGGTTTTCGCGGATACCATCAAGTTCAGAATGAATAGAAAGGATAAGCGCGGCAGATTCGGAAATTTTCAAACTTTCCGCGTCAATCGTTACGCCTTGGGCCTTGATGCGTTTTACCTCATCAAGGAAGGCCCACGGATCGAGAACAACGCCATTACCAATAACAGACAATTTGCCGCCGCGGACAATCCCTGACGGTAGAAGCGAGAGCTTATAAGTCGTGCCATCCACGACGAGCGTGTGACCTGCATTGTGACCACCTTGGAAACGCGCGACAACATCGGCGCGGCTGGATAGCCAATCGACGATCTTGCCTTTACCTTCGTCTCCCCACTGGGAACCGACAACAACAACATTGGCCATGATGAACCTCGTAAAACGAAAAAACGCGACAGAGCTATGAAGCTCGCCGCGCCTTGAAACTGGAAAGGATGACTTCGTTCAGCCCTTAGCTGAGTCGAAACGTCAATGCCAGATAGGTTCTGATTTATCCCCTAGAAATGTCGGGCTAAACGGAAACCAAATGTGTCTAAGCCTTCATTCGGGCGACCTGACACGAGAATGTTGCCGTGTGACAGATGTTCTGCGAACAAATGACCTGACCATTGTTCGGACCAACGATACCCAAGTGCGATTTGCTCACGGAATAAAATACGGCTTCCGAGGTCGATTTCGGTGTTTTGACGCACGCGGAACTCCGCGAGTTCTGTAGCGAATTGTGCGCGTTGCGCATCTGTGAAACCTGCCTCGACTGTCGCATTGTTAATGACGCTTTGCACGACGGGAGAGGCTTTCACCTCAATTGTGCCATCGTGAACGACAAGTCCGAGTGAGAAATCAAAGTAGAAGTTTTCTGCGAAGGTTTGCCGCCAGAGTAATCCTGCGCCGCCGTAGCTGGTTTCACCTTCGAAATTGACAGCGCCACCGATATAAGGTTGCGGTGAGAGGGCCCATTTTAGGAACCCTGGTTCTTCAAAAACGATTTCCCCATTGATCGCGCTCGAACGTTCTTTATCTGCGCCACTACCTAGGCCTGTCCAATCAATATCATGGATGTTTGTGCCAAGACGAACTTCGCTGACCTGCGCTTGTGCCGTTGAACTGAAAGCTGTGATCGCCGCAGCGATGAGTAGTCGTCTGAACATTTAAAAGCCCCATTGAGTATGTGAGGTTTTTAGAGTGAGGCGTCACGAAAGCAAGGCCTCACCCTAAATTCAATTACATTTCAACAACGTCGACGATTTTGACTTGGTCGATAGCTCTGATTTCTTCAGCTAGGTTCGCTGGAACAGGGCCATCAACACTGACGAGGCAAACAGCTTCTTCGCCTTGCTTCATACGACCTAGAGAAAATGTTGCGATGTTCACTTTATTGCGACCTAGTACGCCGCCAAGCTCTCCAATGAAGCCAGGTTTGTCGGCATTGCGTACGTAGATCATGTGAGGTGAGAATGCAGCGTCCATCGGAACACCGAACAAGCGAACAATGCGTGGTTCTCCGCGATAAATCGTACCAACAACGACGAATTTGCGTTCGGCTGTTTCCACCGCGAGCCGGATAAGACTCTCGGCCCGTTCAGCTTCGTCAATATAGCTCTCTTTGATTTCGATACCGCGTTCTTTGGCCAGAACTGGCGCAGACACCATATTCACATCAGGCATTGCCGCTTTGAGCAACCCTGCCAAAGCCGCAGCCGTGATTGGGTTCGTGTTCAGGTCTGTGACTGCGCCTTTATAGGTGAACTCAACAGCTTTGATCGGGTCATGGATAAGTTGGCCCGCCATGCGTCCCATCTTATCCGCCAGATCGACGAAAGGCTTGAGGCGCGGGGCTTCTTCAGCCGAAATTGACGGCGTATTCAACGCATTTGAGACAGCGCCCGTGAGCAAATAGTCGGCCATTTGTTCTGCCACTTGAACTGCAACATTCTCTTGGGCTTCCAATGTGGATGCTCCGAGATGTGGCGTTGCAATGAAATTCGGTGTCCCGAACAGCGGATGCGATTTCGCAGGTTCAACCGCAAACACGTCCAAGGCTGCGGCACGAACGTGACCTGCGTCCAAAGCGTCTTTCAAGGCTTCTTCATCGACCAAACCACCGCGGGCACAGTTGACGATAATGATACCTTTTTTCGTCATGCCCAAGCGTTCGCGTGAGACGATGCCTCTGGTGCCTTCGACGAGTGGCGTGTGAAGCGTGATGGCGTCTGCGCGTTGGAACAGCGTATCCAATTCAACCTTCTCGACGCCGAGTTTAACGGCGCGTTCTTCGGTCAAGTAGGGATCAAAGGCGATGACTTTCATTTTTAGTCCGAGCGCGCGTTCGGCGACTAAAGCCCCGATATTCCCACATCCAATAATGCCGAGTGTTTTGTTAAACAGCTCTACGCCTTTATAATCAGACTTTGGCCATTCACCATTCTGCGTACGGGCAGAGGCCGATGGGATTTGACGGGCCGCGGAGAACAACATTGCAATCGCATGCTCTGCCGTGGTGATGGCATTCCCGAAGGGGGTGTTCATCACAACGACACCGCGATCTGTAGCGGATTTGATGTCGACATTATCGACTCCGATGCCTGCGCGACCAATGACTTTTAGATTTTTCGCGGCAGCAATGATTTCTGCATCGGGGCGCGTAGAGGAGCGAACGGCAAGGCCGTCATATTCATGAATGATGTCGATTAGCTCTTCTTTCGAGAGGCCCGTGATGACATCAACATCGACGCCGCGGTTTTTGAATACGCGTGTCGCAGCGGCTGACATTTTGTCGGCGATTAAAACTTTAGGCATTTTACATGTCTTTCTTAATGTGTCCGCCAGTGCCGTCTCCGGCAGCAGACCATTTTCTGTGTCTGTTTATTTGCATTTTAGCGTCGACCTCTTTGGCAAGATCCTTTCCAAGGATTGCCATAAGTCTATGCAGCAGGATTGTTACGTCGGCGGCCTCGTGGCCTGCTTCGGTTATATTGTTTGAAACTACGGCTTCGAACAACTCGTCCAATTCCACCTGTGCCCGCTTTACGAGCGCAAGAGGGTTAGAGACGTCTCCGAAGGTGTCTTGGCCCCAGCGATCAATGCTGTTGCTTGTTTCGACCACGATTACAGTCGCGAAATTTGGGTTTCAAATGCCCAGTCTAGCCACGGTAATAATGCTTCGACATCGCCAATTTCGCAAAGGCCCGATACCCAAAGGCGGAAACCTGGAGGGGCCGTGCGATATGCGCCGAAGTCTACGGCAACACCTTCGTCACCCAAAAGCGTGATGATGGATTTCGCGAACGCAGCTTGATCCTCTTTCGACATAGCCGCGACGCGGGCATCGACGATTTTCAAACAAACGCCCGTATTGGAACGTTGAGCATCGACTTCTGCGAGGTTTGCAATCCAATCGCGCTGCGCAACCCAATCCCAGATAACTTGGGCATTGGCGTCGGCACGGTCATGCATGCCTTGCAGGCCATTATTGGCTTTTGCCCATTTCAACGCGTCCAGATGATCTTCAACACAGAGGAGGGATGGCGTGTTGATTGTCGCGCCTTCAAAGATACCCTCAATCAGCTTGCCGCCTTTTGTGAGGCGGAAGATTTTTGGTAGCGGCCAAGGCGGATTATAGGACTCGAGACGCTCGACAGCTTTTGGCGAGAGAATGATCATCCCATGTGCCGCTTCGCCGCCCATGACTTTCTGCCAAGAGTAAGTGACAACATCCAGTTTTTCCCACGGCAAGTCTTGTGCAAACACAGCGGATGTTGCGTCGCAAATTGTAACGCCATCGCGGTCATTTGGAATGAAACCGTAGTTAGCAACTTTGACGCCAGATGTGGTGCCATTCGCCGTAAAGACGAGGTCTTGTGATCCATCATAGGCTGAGAAGTCAGGAAGCTTGCCGTAATCAGCTGTGAGGAGCGTGAGGTCTTTCAGGGGGAGTTGCTTCTCAGCATCTACGACCCAAGCTTGACCGAAGTTTTCCCACGCGGCGACCATAACGGGGCGTTCGCCCAACATCGTCCACATAGCCATTTCGACTGCACCCGTGTCAGAGGCGGGAACAATGCCAATGCGGTGATCATCAGGAACTTGTAGAACTTCGCGTGTAAGGTCGATGACCTCTTTGAGTTTGGCTTTGCCTAATGCGGAGCGGTGAGAGCGGCCAAGGGCTGCGTCGGATAAAGCGTCAAGTGACCAACCAGGGCGCTTGCGTGTTGGTCCAGCAGAAAAACGAGGGTCGTGCGGCTTTACTGCCGGCTTCACTGCATGCGCAGCGGTAGGTGTGGCGATCGCCATAGTCGTGTCTCCTCAGTTAGCGTTTTTGTACTAACATCAAAGTGCGTCTCAGTGGGGAGACGGGGCCCGCCACGCCGATAAAGCCAAGTCCTATGAGTTGTCAAGCGTGTCATCTGTGGGTGAGAGGGTGAACGAGGCCGCCGCTAGTGCGGGAAAATATACCGTTATTGCGGAAGTTAGCTGTCCGTGAATTCGATAGCCGACTGCTTATCACTGAATTTTCACTTAAACTTTTGCAACCAATACTATAGCGACGGACTGTGACCTATTTTAAAAGACATCCCCTTTCGTCTCTCTCGATCGCATCGGCGCTGCTTTTGTCAGCCTGTGGCGGTGGTGGCGGTGGTGGAAGCGTGAACCCACCTGTTGTTCCGCCTGTCGTTGATACAACAGCACCCGTTGTTGCCTTCAGCGCAACGACCTTGACCGTTGAGTCCGCCCAGACAGGAAGCTCAACATTGACAGCAACGGACGCCATCGGCGTGACGTCGGGTCCAACTGTGACCTGCACCAACGGCGGCAGCTTTAACGTTGGAACGAATGTGTTCACGGCGGCTACGATTACAGCAGATGCAACAAGTGTTTGTACGGCAACCGCGAGCGATGCAGCGGGTAACTCGGGAACGGCCACACTGACCGTAACAATGACAGCTCCTGTGGACACTGCTGCTCCAACAGTTGCGTTCAGTCCGATAACGCTCTCCGTCGAGTCGGAAATGACGGGTTCATCTGTTCTGACGGCCACTGACGCATTCGGGGTCACATCTGGACCTACCGTGACCTGTACAAATGGCGGTAGCTTTGATGTTGCGACAAATATTTTCACAGCTGCGGCTGTTACTGCCGCTACAACAAGTGTGTGTACGGCAATTGCGAGCGATGCAGCAGGCAATGACGGCACGGGGATGTTAACCGTCACAATGACGCCAACACCTGCGCCAGATACAACTGCGCCAGTCGTAACGTTTAGTGTAGCAACTCTTAGCGTTGAGTCCGCCATGACAGGCGCGTCAACTTTGACTGCGACGGATGCTGTGGGTGTTGCAACCGGTCCAACCGTGACTTGTACAAATGGCGGCGCCTTTGATGTCGCCGCGAACCTTTTCACAGCAGCCACAGTCACAGCAGACACAACAAGTGTCTGTACGGCTACAGCAAGCGATGCTGCAGGAAATGCAGGCACAGCGACCTTAACGGTTACGATGACGCCGCCACCTCCGCCACCAGCCACTGTCAGTATAGCACTTTCGGGCAAATTGACCTATGATCGTGTGCCTTTGAACACGGCGACGAATGGTTTGAACTATGGCGCTATTTTTCAACAACCTATTCGCCAAGCCCCGGTTGAGTTGGTCAATGCGACAGGCACGGTTTTGCAGTCTACTGTCTCGGACGATAGTGGCGACTATTCATTCACGGTTGATTCTGGCTTGGATGTTCGTGTGCGCGTGAAGTCAGAAATTCAAAAAACGGGCGCAAACGTCATTGATATGCAGGTTGTCGACAATACATCCTCGAACGCCGTCTATGCGTTGCAAGGTGCAGTAGTTGAAACGCCTCGCGTTGATCAAACGCGTAACCTAAATGCAGGGTCCGGATGGGGTACGACAAGCTACACGGGAACGCGCGCCGCTGCGCCATTCGCGCTATTGGACACAATTTATGGGGCGCTAGAAGATTTTATCGCCGTCGATGCGCAGGTTGATTTTCCTGCTTTTGACGTCCTTTGGAGTACGCGCAATCGACCTGAAGCCGGTAATGTTGCAGACGGACAAATCGGAACGTCATCCTTTACGGTTTCGAATGGCGTGCCTGTTATTCGTATTTTGGGTGCTGATGGTGTTGATACAGATGAATATGATGTTCACGTTGTTGTGCATGAATTTGGTCATTACTTTGAAAACCGCCTTAGCCGCTCTGATTCAATCGGGGGAGCCCATAGCTCGAACGACCGTTTGGATGCGCGTCTCGCCTTTGGTGAAGGCTTCGGTAACGCGCTGTCAGGCATGATACTTGATGACTCGTTCTATCGTGATAGCGCCCGGGCAAGTCAGTCGCAGGGTTTCAGCATTAATGTCGAAAACAATAGCTTTGCGGCGGCAGGCTGGTATTCGGAAGGTTCAGTTCAGTCGATCCTATATGACCTATACGACTCTGTTGATGATGGTGCCGATAGTGCCAGCTATGGTTTGGCGCCGATCTATGGAGCGTTTACCGATCCCGATTATAAAGACACTCAAGCGTTTACGTCGATTTTTGCTTTCCTTGACGCCCTTGAAAATCAAACGGGTGTTGTCGCTGCTGATGTCACGGCTATACTTGCTGCTCAGTCAATTTCTGGCTCTGGTGGGTTTGGCGCGGGAGAGACAAACAATGGCGGCCTGTCTGATGCGCTTCCTGTTTATCTTGAGATGCCGACTGACAATACAGCCGTTGTATTTTGTTCATATGATAATTTTGGAACTTACAACAAACACGGTAACCGCCGATATTTCCGAGTAAATATCCCAGCCGCAGGTGCTTATACCTTTACAATGACCCAAACGACAGCGGGCACTGGCGACCCTGACTTTGTCGTCTATAAAGACGGATCACGCGTTGGCGTTGGCGGAAGCGCGGTTAATGCATCAGAAACGCAGACCTTTACGTTGGCAGCAGGCACCCATGTGATGGAAGCCTATGCATTCCGCAATGTGGATGCAGGTGCAACAACGGCCGATATTTGCTATAACTTCACGGTAGGAGCGCAATAATGAAGACCTCTTCAAAGCTAGTTGTCACGACACTCACATTGTTCGGATTGGGAGCCTGTGGCTCGGCCGCAGATGAGATAAAAGTGACTGCGCAAAAGCCTGACGTCACTGCACCCGTTGCAACC
>CALHXF010000043.1 GCA_938040095.1 uncultured Caulobacterales bacterium | reverse complement strand
GCGCCATTCGGTCCCTCAACTACAGGCGTTACCCCAAGGTGATAGACACACCGTCCTTCGCCACCAAATAAATAACGCGTTTATCCTGTCCAATGTGCGAAAGAACCCGTGCAGTGTGACACGGGTTTGGACTGCGGGGATCATGTTTACTGAAACTGTAGTTTTGGACAGGAGAGCGGCAAGTCAAAACAGGGACGGATCATCAAAATCAGTTCCCTAAAATAATATCCGCAGCTTTTTCTGCGACCATCATTGTTGGGGCGTTTAGGTTTCCATTTGGGATTGTTGGGAAGATAGATGAATCTACGACACGTAAATTCTCTAACCCGATGACGCGGCAGGTTGGGTCGACGACGGCCATTGGGTCGCTGGGTGATCCCATGCGACAGGTTGAGGTCGGGTGATAAGCGCTCTCGACGTTTTGCTCTACCCAATCGTCAATCGCGGCGTCTGAGGTGACCTCTAATCCAGGTTGGATTTCTGCGCCACGATAGGGGCTGAGCGCATCTTGGTTTAACACATGTCGCGTGATGCGAATTGTATTGCGCCAATCCGCGCGGTCGCCGTCATCTTGTAGGTAATTAAACTGAATTTTTGGGTGATCTGCAACGTCCGCACTTTGAATATGGGCATGACCACGGCTGGCGGGTTTGTTTGGCCCGACATGAACTTGATAGCCGTGACCCTCAAACGCTGTGTTGCCGTCATAACTAATTGCGCCGGGCAGAAAATGATATTGAATATCTGGCCATGCTTTGGTGTCAGCGGATTTTATAAAGCCGCAACTCTCGAAATGATTTGTCGCGCCCAGTCCATTCTTAAAGAGAAGCCAGCGCAGGCCGATGAGAGCTTTATTAAAGGGGTCTAGCTTTCCATTCAGCGTAATCGGTTGGGTGCATTCATATTGAAAGAAAACCTCCAAATGATCGGTAAGGTTTTCACCCACGCCCGCACGGATATGATGAGGCGTCACGCCTGCATTTTTCAAGATGGCTTCTGGTCCCACGCCTGAAAGCTGGAGAAGTTGCGGAGAACCTATGGCTCCCGCCGATAGGATGACCTCGCGCCCTGCCATAATTTGACGAGTTTTGCCTTTACTTGAAACCTCAATACCGACGGCCTTTTTACCCTCAAAACAAATACGGTGGGTGAGTGTATTTTTGAAGACCGTGAGATTGGGTCGGTTTGCGACAGGTTGTAAATAAGCGCGACCTGTCGAGGCCCTTACCCCGCCGCCAACATTCATCTGCATGGGGCCGAAGCCCTCTTGGGACTCACCATTGTAGTCTGCGCATCTTGGATAACCTGCTTCAACACCCGCGTCGATAAAGGCGTCGTAAAGGGGGTTAAGCTGCCGATCATTTCCTGTTGTCACGGAGATGGGACCGTCGCCGCCACGAACGTCACTCGCGCCGCCTTGCCAGTTTTCTAAACGTTTGAAATAGGGCAAGCAGGTTTCATAATTCCAACCCGATGCACCGTGCTCTTCCCATTCGTTAAAATCACGGGCATTGCCGCGCACAAAAACCAAGCCGTTGATTGATGAACTGCCGCCCAAGCCTTTGCCGCGATAACAAGGGATAACGCGCCCACCCAAATGGGCCTCGGGCTCGGAATTATAACCCCAGTTATACCGTTTCGTGTTCATCGGAATCGCAAGAGCCGACGGCATTTTTATAAAGATCGATTTGTCGCCGCCACCCGCTTCAATCAGGGCGACTGTATTGCTAGGGTCTTGGCTCAGCCGACTGGCGAGGATGCACCCCGCCGAGCCTGCGCCAACGATGATAAAATCGAAATTAGAGGTCATGTCTTTTCGACAGGGGTGGACGGCTTAGAAAAGCGAGCGCGTTTGCGCCAGAGCAGTGCTGCAATGATGACATAAAGCGCAATCACAACCAATCCGACCCATTCAATTTTCAACTCTGTGTGACGATAAAGCAGCACGAGGCCGAAAATTAGACCCCAATTCAGGGCAATATACTTCGTAAACCCCAGCCGCTCGACACCGATATTCAAATTCTCTGTATAGAGCCGCGTGAGCGAGTCCAAAGAATTGAGAACGAAAAGGATACCCACGACCACCATTGCGAGTTTCAATCCTGTTCCGATCTCGGTGCCTTGCTCGTAAACGCCATAAAGCACAGCAAACCAGAGCGCGATGGTGAGAGACGGCAGAATTAAGAGCGTCGCCAAGAGCTGCCAGATTTTTAAGTTCCCAACAAAGCGTGAAACAAATTGTCCAATCATGATACTCCAGGCCATCCACCAATAGAGATAGAATTGATGGTACTCACTAATGGGTGTCGCAAAGCGGTGCATATTGGGGAAATATTCGGCCATTAATCCAAGGTTTTGCCACAATCCCGACAGGCCAATTCCGCCAGCTAAGAATACTGCGAGGATAAGGCCGTAAAATAACCAACTCGACGACACGCTTAACCATTTAATGAACTTCACATTCGTACTGGACAAAACGGCAGCCAAGACGATGACCGCGACTAAGAGGTAGCGCAGAGGTTCCGATAGGTTTGGAATATAATCGGGGGCATATTTGAAAAATAGAAAGCCTGTGAAGGCGCAGGTCGCGATGACGACGATGTTGTAAATGACTTTAATGACGGGGATTTCGAAAAACTTCACATGGGGTTCGATGGCGCAGAAATAGAAGGTCGTCAGGAAATAAGACGCCCAAACCATAAATCCCCAGGCACCAAAGGACATCGCCAGAGGATTGGTAAATCCATAGACGTCCTCGCGCGCGTAGATCGGAAACTCGGTGAGGGGGAACATGATCAAGCCAACATCTAATCCAGATGTAAATAGGATCGCCGCAAAGGTCAGTACGCCCGTTGGCATCGCGCCGTTCAGACGCATATTTGGGCGTCTCATCACGATGAAAGCGCTCAAGGCGAGGATCGCGATAATCGCAACTGAAATAATAAGGCCCAAGGTCAATTCCTTCTCTAAATGAATTAGCCTTAGGGCATCTAAATTCAAAGTGCGATATATGATCGGGAGGTCTAAGCCTTGACCCACTGCCCCAACCCAACTTAACGCCATCTTATGTCTGATCTCTATCGCAAAGAAGCTCTCGCCCATCGCTCTCGGGCTTTATTTGGAGAGGTGCGCTTGGCAGCGCCACCTGCCACATGGTTGATTACCGTGCTGCTTCTGGTGTTTGTCGCGACCCTATTGGGAGGCTTGTTTTTCCTACACGTCGACACAGATGAGGGGCCGTTACGTTTAATTGATTGGCTGTTCGGGTCTTAGGACATGGCACGTTCAGATAAAGGAAAGCTCCCTGTAATTTTACAGACGGAGATGACGGAATGTGGCTTAGCCTGCCTTGCGATGATTTCGCGTTATTATGGTCATGACATTGATCTGAATGTCCTGCGTCGGAAACATCTGGTGTCGATGACGGGCGCGTCGTTGAAATCCGTGATTGCGATTGCCGATGGCCTACAGCTTTCCTCACGACCCTTACGCGTCGATATGGATCATCTCGCGAAGCTGCAACTGCCTGCCATGTTGCACTGGGACCTTAATCATTATGTCGTCTTGAAATCGATCAAGGGCGATACCGCAGAGATTGTCGATCCAGGTGTTGGCTTGCGAAAGATGAAGCTGTCACAGCTATCCGATCACTTCACGGGCATCGCGGTTGAGTTTACACCGCAAGCTGATTTCAAAGCGGTTCAAGCGCGAATAAAGCCGCGTATTTCACTGCTCTGGTCGCGCCTTGTTGGGCTTAAGCGGGCCGTGATCCAGATTTTGATCTTGTCTGTGGTATTGCAGGCAATTGTTTTGCTCTCGCCTTTCTATCTACAGCTCGTAGTTGATGCTGTCCTGCCACGTGAAGACCACGGCCTTTTGCTGGCGCTTGCAATTGGGTTTGGGGGATTGGTTATTTTACGGGCTGTTTCCGAAGCTGTGCGCGGCTGGGCAATTCTTGTTTATGGCAACCAAATGAGCTTGCAGATGGTCGGAAACGTCTTCCGTCATCTCATTCGATTGCCGTCGCGGTATTTCGAAAGACGTCATGTCGGCGATATTATCAGCCGTATGGGCAGTACGGTTCCGATCCAAGAGGCCCTGACACAATCCGTGCCTGCTGTGTTGATTGACGGAGCGATGGCCGTGTTGATGCTGATGGTCATGTTTGCCTATTCTCCCCTTTTGGGCGGTATTGTTCTGGTCTCTGTTCTGGGCCTCATTCTGGCGACGTGGCTGATCTATCCGCATTTGCGCCGTACGCAGGAAGAGAGCATTTACGCCAAGGCGCTGGAAAACTCTCATGTGATCGAAAGTATTCGTGCGATTACGACAGTCAAAATGTTTGGGCGCGAAGCCGAACGCGAAGCGGCCTGGCGCAATCTCTATACGGATTTTATCAATGCTAATGTCGGATACGGCAAATGGGTTGTGGCGCGTAAATTTTTCGAGACGCTCATGACGGGTATCCAAGTGGTTGCCGTGGTTTGGGCGGCCGTGACGCTCATGTT
>CALHXF010000042.1 GCA_938040095.1 uncultured Caulobacterales bacterium | reverse complement strand
ATGCTCTCGGCCGCCGTCCTCGCGGGGTTACATACGTTGGAACCCAAGCGGTTCAAAAAGCTGCTCTCATTGCTGCCAAACAGGAAAGCCCCCGCCGCATTGGAAGATCACACAGGGCGGCAATTCACAGCCGAGGCGCGCCTGACCACGGACACGCAGGGCTTGATCGGGCAGATCGAAGACGCGCTGAAAACCGCCGACCACATCTTGGCGCGATTGGCCGAACCGCGCGCAGAGGTCCATTGGGCCGACACGCCGCGATTGGCCGCGCTCTTGCAAAATTTGCTAGAAGCAGGCGGGGCGGGCGACACGGGTTTCGCGCTGGATTTGATTGACAAAGAACTGCCAGGATTGCTCCGCAGCGGCGGGATTTCCGTCGTGGCCTATTCGAAAAAGACGGCGACATATTTTGACGAACTCCCCGGAATGGGTGAGGGCGCAAAGATCGAAATGGCCGCGCCCGCCATGCTACGCGATGATGGTAGCGTGCTACGGCGCGGAACGGTTTGGGTGCGATCATGATGGGCAAGAAGACCGTGGGGGGTAAAGTCAGTCAGCTCGAATTTATCGGCTTCGATTTGGGTCACGGCGAAACCGCGCTAGGTCGAGCCTTCGGCGCAACCGTACGCGAGCCAGAGATTTTGGAATGGCGCGGGCGACGCAGTTTCGTCACCGCCGTCGCCACAGATAAATCAGGCGTCAAAATCGGCGCAGAAGCGTTGAACCTCGCCGCCCTCGGCCCGAAAGCCAACGTTGCGGTGAAATTCAAATCGCGAGATTTGGACGTGGACTCCGTGCGCGAACCCACGATTGCTTTCGCGCAAACGCTCATCGACGGGTTGGCGGCAGACGGCACGATTTTGGGCGCAAAGAAAAGCCGCTTCATCGTCGGTTGTCCGTCTGGCTGGACCGCGCAGGACCGCACAGATTACCGCGACGTCTTCGAATCCGCAGGCATGGCCAATGTGCGCATTGTACCAGAATCCCGCGCGGCCCTGATGACCGCGTTGGAGCAAGGCTATTTGTCCATAGAAGACACAAAGGCGTCCGTGTTGATCGTGGATATCGGGTCATCCACCACGGACTTCACCTATTGCCGCGATCTAGACGCGCAGGACGTCGGACATAATGTGCTGGGGTCGGGATTGCTGGACACGGAAATATTTGAGCTGAACTTGGCGCGGCAGAAAGATCGTAAAAAGATTGAACAATTAATTGCGAAATATCCGCACTATCGCCCGATCATGGAATATTGGTGCCGCGAAGCCAAAGAGGCTTATTTCACGGGCGAGGAAGTCACGGTTGAATTGCTGAAACGCCTGCCGATTGGGCGCGGCGTGGTGTTCGATATCCGCCTCGATAAAGCCGACGCGGATATGATCTTGGATAAACCGCTGGACGCGCTGCATGGCTATAGTTGGCGGACAGCCTTTGATTTCGCGTTGAAGGAAACGGTTGAAAATCTGGGCGGCCCAAAAACAGGGAGGTCGCCTGATACCATATTGCTTACCGGCGGAGCGTCACGCTTGCCGCTCGTTTTGCCAGCCACCAAAGCCGCTTTCCCAAAAGCGCGTGTTGTGCGTGGGGCGGAACCTGAATTTGCAATTGCGCGCGGCCTCGCGTGGCTCGGGCGATTTGAACATCTCCATGCGAGTTTCAAATCCGAAGTTGGTCGTCACACAGGTGACGGTGGGGACATCGCTGCCAAAGCTGCCAAAGCGTCAGGTGGGTTAGGCCAAACTCTAGCGCCTGTATTGGTCGACGCAATCACAGAAGCATGCATTCTGCCCGCATTCCGCGATTGGCGCACGGGCAAGATTGAAACATTGGACGCCGTTGAGGGCGAATTAAATACACGCGTCGCGGAGTGGCTCGGCACCGACGCCGCACAAGCTGCGTTACGTCCCGTGATTGATGTGTGGTTCTCAGGGTTACAACGCGATATTGAAACTGTCACGGACCCGCTGTGCCGTGATCATGGTTTGCCTGCAATGGTTCTATCATTGAATGATTCCCAACATGTCTCACGTCATTTGGAAGGGCTCTCGCTGGCGATGCCAAATGTGGGGTCCGTGGAAAGCGACACGGCCCTCGTTGGGACGACGCTGTCGGCGATCTTGATCGGCTCACTTTTGGCGCATGCGAATGTCTTTGCGATCTTGTTCCTCAATCCACTCGGCGTCATCTTGGGCGGCGCGATGTTAGGCGGGACGTATCTGTTCGGGAAAAAAGCGATTGCGGGAAAAGTCCGCGGTGCGAAGATGCCGATTGTTGCGCGGCAAATTCTAACTGACGGACGGATACGGTCAGCGGTGAACAAACAACGGGGCGACCTCATCAAGGCTGTTCAGACGGCTTGGACAGAAGCGGCTTCAACCCGCTTTACGAGTGAGTTGACCGATATGTTAGGCAGCGCCTTGCGCGAACGGGCAGACGAGCGCGCGGTCCTATTTTTGGTCTAATCGAGCTTTGGAAGGGTGATATCAACGGAGTCTTCGCCATCCATCTCAATCACAATGCGTGTCTTGGATTTGCCGTCTTTAACAATGGTTTCCCGGTCTAAGGTTATGTTCTTGCCTAAGCCTGAGATCGAAATTTTGTCATCACTCTCGCGACTTTTCTGCTTTTCGATTTGACCAATTGTCGTCCCGTCAAATTTCAACACTGTCTTTCCATCATTCGTTTCAACATCCACATCGTCAGCGAAGTCTTTCACAAGGGCGGTGACATCACGAAAAAGGCCTTCATTGGCAAAGACACTTTCCAAAAGGTCTGCGACGGCTTCAATTTCTTTGGACGTGTCGCCATTGGCGGCGGCTTGTTTTTTATCAAACTCTCTTTTTAATCGCGCTGAGGATTTCGCGATGTTCAATTTGTGTTCGGATAGCTTATCTTCGATTTTTTCTGACAGCTCGGTGGATGTCTTAGATTTCATCTCCGGCTTGTCAGGCTCGGCGAAAGCGAAAGTCGGCATGATAAGGATTACAGTCAGAATGAAGAGACTGAAATTGGATGTAAGGGTCATGTTCACGCCTTCGAGTAATACATGTTTGACGTAAATTTTCGCAAATCCATTGGCCAATCGTTGTCTTCTCTTTATAGTCTTTAATTGAACCTCCCCTGAACCCGACAAATATTATGCTCAAAGACCGTTATTTTTACCCGCTTGCCGCGCTCATTGTCGCGGCGATGATTGCCTATGCGTTGTCTTTAGGTGAACGTATTGATCTGACAGACCGTGAAATTTGGGACAATGGTTATACGATGGAAGGTGAAGATTTGGCGCGTCTGACAGTGCAGCCTGGAACGCAAGCGGTCTACGTTGCCGCAGCAGGTAGAGAGCCTGCATATGCGCGACTCACGAGTACAGCCGCACGTGCAAGCCTTCCGAATAAGCCAGGGGTGTTTGCGCCATTGGGAGCACAATATGAGCGCGCCTTTGCGACAAGAAAATTGCGGATGACAATCACTGCGCGGTCCTCCCGCATCAATCCACTTGAGATGTTCGATATGGGGTATTTTTCGGCTGGATCTGGTGACAGTGATTGGATCAGGAAAGATTTAACCAGCGATTGGTCAGACTATGTAATGGAATTTAGACCTGGCGCTCTAACCGCACAGCAAGGGTTGGACCATTTTTCAATATGGCCAGGTGAAACGGCTGAATTACTATATATGGACGTCAAATACATGCGCATCGACGTCCTCGACCCGCCGTCTTAAATTTTTGATGAACGGCGGAGAACTTTCCGCAGAATAAGCGCCAAAAGGATCAACGCCGTCCCGAGTAGGATTACGCGCCAATCGACAAAAACCGCAAGCCCCGCACAGCCGATAAGACCAACCCAACTAATCCAACGCGGATAGAGGCGGTCAGCAGGCGCCAAACGTAACGCGCATAGATTTGTAATCGCGTAGTAAACCAGAACAGTGAACGCGGAGAAACTCCAGACGAGTTTCAACCCGCCTAAAAGCGCGATGCACGCAATTGCAATTCCAACTAACCAAACGGCTCGAAGCGGTTCGGAAGATGAATTTAATGTCGCGACAAAACGGGGGGCATCGCCTTGTCGTCCCATCGCTAACAAAACGCGGCTAAGCCCTAAGATTAAATTTAGTGCCACGCCCGCCATAGCGGTTGCCGCAGCGATTGAGATGGCGAGTATAAGCGGTGAGTGGCCCAGAGTATCTGCCACCATCTGTAAAGGCGCGAATTGCGCTAGAGATGTCTTTTCGATTCCGTCCACGCCCAAAACATTGAGTCCAGAAAGAAGGACTGCAAAATATAGCGCCGTTGAAGCAAAAATAGTCGCAATGATAGCCTTTGGGATTGTGGAGCGCGGGTTGCGCACCTCTTCGCCTAAAGTTGCAATGCGTCCATATCCTGTGAAGGCCACGAAGAGGAGAGCGGTGGATTGTAGAAAGTCTGGCGGTGAAATGGATCGCTCAAAGGATGGCGTGGATGATGATGAGGTCAAGCCTACCACGGCCAGCCAAATCAACACAGATATGGTAATGCCCACAAGGACGGTATTGACAATATTAGCACGACGCAGGCCCAACGCAACAAGCCCCGTGATCCCAATGATAAGGCACGCAGCTATTATATTCGTGTTGAATTGTGGGAACAGATAGATGGCCAACCCCAATCCTGCCGCCGCGGCGCTGGCGGATTTCGCCAACATGAAGCAGGTCCCCGCCGTGACCCCAGCTGTTGGCGACAGAAACCGATATCCATAGGCGTAGGTTCCACCCGAAACAGGGTGCGCGGCGGCCAGTTGCGCGCTAGACATCGCATTACATCCCGCCAGCAGACCTGCCAATAAGAGCGCGTAGGGCGTTAGGGCGCCCGAAATACCGACCGCCAAGGCCAATCCAATAAAGGCCCCCGTTCCGAGGATAGACCCGAGCCCTAAGAGGATTGCCCCTGACAAGCCAACTGTCCGTTTGAGTTGGTCGGGTTGGGATGTTTCGACAGTCGTCATATGAGGCACTCATAGTTGAAATTCGTGCTGCCTTCGCATGCTGGTTGGTCATTGTCAGTCTAAATTCTGTTCATCCCGCCGCATTGACAGGGCGTAAAATCTGACGGAAGTCGGGCTATGGAAAATGACTTGCCACTCTCTGCGCCTGAATTCCCAATGATCCTTGCGATGGCTGTGCCGTTCTTTGTGGTTACCATTGCTTTGGAATGGTGGTTTGTGCGTCGGGGGCAGCTCTCTGGGACATATGGAACTAAAGACGCCCTCACATCCATGGTCATGGGATTGGGGAATCTAGTGTCTGATATTGCGATGGGATTCGTTAGTCTCGCGGTGTTGATGTGGGCATGGCAATTTAGATTGATCGATTTGGGCGTGACGCTCCCCGTAATTATCTTGGCGCTCGTGGCGCAAGATTTTCTCTACTATTGGAAGCATCGCGCGGCGCATCGTATCCGGTGGTTTTGGACGGCGCATGTTGTGCATCACAGTAGTGAGCATTATAATTTATCGACAGCCCTGCGTCAGCCGTGGAACAATCACTTCACAGGGTTTGTCTTGCTTTCAACACCTCTTGTATTCCTCGGGGTACATCCACTTCTACTCGGGTTCGTTGGGTCGCTGAATTTACTCTATCAATATTGGGTCCATACGGAAGCAATCCATCGTCTACCCAATTGGTTTGAAGCCGTCTTCAATACGCCGTCTCATCACCGGGTTCATCATGGAACTAACCCGCAGTACTTAGATACGAATTACGCGGGTATCCTTATCATTTGGGACAAGATGTTCGGCTCATTTGTGCCCGAGGATGACACGGTCCAAATCCAATATGGTCTCGTCAAAAACGTTGAAACTTACAATCCGATCAAAATAGCATTTGCCGAAATGTTAGGCGCAATACGCGACGCCTTCACACCAGGTTTGTCATTCACCCAGCGCTTGAAATACCTTTTTGCGCCGCCAGGATGGTCGCATGATGGATCACGAAAAGGGTCTGAGGAACTGAAGGCTGACTATGTTCAGGCCAATCCGCAATTCTCTGGGCGGCCTGGGCTGCCCAGCAAAAATATCGCCTAGCCTAGCCCGTGGAAGAGGGCGCGCTGGGTTGGACTTAATCCCTTGGGTGATTTCGCTTTGATTGTCTCACCCGATTTTTTCAGAGAAAATTGTGCAGTTTCAACAGTGGCATAGTCTTTCGATAAAACAGTGTTAACACCTATCATACGTGCATCTACGTTTTTAGGCGTCACTGTCAGATCGATGAAGCCATTGATTGTCGCATTATAATAACGCGCGTCTGGGTTGCTCTGCGTCAGCAGTAAGTTGTGATCGGCGGTCCCATCGCCAAGGTAAGATTGTAGCGTCTCGGAAGAGACTGAACTTGTTACGAGTTCCATCCCAACTTTGGTGCCAGCCTCTGAGGTTAGATCATTGAGCCAGAACTCGTGGGCGTCTCCCGTTAAGACCAGCATATCATTTAAGTCGTCAGCATCCAATGCGGCATAGAAATTCTCACGCGCGACGGGATAACCATCCCAGCTGTCTGGATAGACAGGCATATTATACTTGCTGAGTTCGACGAAATCTCGGATTTCTGGCCAATCGGGCTCGATGTTTTTGATAGCGTCTTCCGTGATGAAGGGAGAGAAATCAGGGGTCAGCAATCGCCCCATAATAACTTGATTGGCCAATATGCGCCAAGGCACGCCATCTTCTTTGGACGCGCGTAACGCATTGACGATGAATTCTTGCTGATCAGCGCCAAACATTTCACGATCAGATGCGTAGAGAACCTCTTCTCGGAATTTATCGGCACCCCCTTCGGAACTAATTTCATCAATATAAGATTCAACAATAATAGGTTCCGCGCGTGCAGTTAGCCGCGTCTCAACGCAGGTCAAATTTACAAGATCGCCAAAGCGGAAATTACGATAAATATCAGATCGAACCCGTCCGGCTTTTGGTTCCCTAATCGGCATCCATTCATAATAGGCCCTTAGGGCAGCCTGTTGTCTTTTGTCCCAATCGCCTTCCGCATCATCTTGATGGTTTTGTGCACCAGCTGTCCAGCTGTCATTCGATGTCTCGTGATCATCCCAAACGGCAATCATGGGCATCAAGGATGTCGCCGCTTGCAAGGCTGCGTCCGAGCGATATTGCGCGTGACGTGTGCGATAATCGCTTAAGGAGACGATTTCATGCTTAGGCTCATGCACCCGATCGGGCAGGCGACCCGCCGCAGCGTCACCATATTCATAAAAATAATCGCCCAAATGGATCATCGCATCATAAGGCTGATCTACCGCGCGTTTCGCAATGGCGTCATATGTATTGAAATACCCATGTTGCCAGTTTGCGCAGGAAACGACTGCAAAATGAAGGCTTTCTGTAGACCCAGTCGGAAGCGTACGCGTACGCCCCACAGAAGATGATACCTCACCGGAGCGGAACCGATAGAAATATTCTGTACCAGCGGCCAAGCCATCCGCGATCACTTTGACGCAATAGTCTTTCGCTGCATTTGTTTGTGTGACGCCTGTGGCAATTATGTTTGAAAAATCTTGATTTGTGGCAACGTCCCACAGAACTTGAACGTCTCCTTCTGTGTCGGGCGTGACATGTGTCCACAAAACGACGCTATCTGCATATGGGTCGCCAGACGCGACTCCGTGCTTGAAGGCACTGTCTGAAATGGTGGCGTCATTGCGTGCGGAGATTGGGTTCGGAGCAGAGCAAGCCGCTAAACTTGCGCCTGCAGTCAGGCCCATCAAGCTCCTACGTGTCAATCTGCTGTCCATTTTACCCTCATTTGACCTAAGTCAATTACCCGATTTGAGGACCCTATCAGAAATAATAGGCGGGGCCAACTCACGACTGCCGAACGGGCTTTACTCTAACCCTGTTGAAAGAGGGCGCTCATTAACACAGGCACGCCTGACGACCTTCATCGGATTCCATCCCATTGCGCGCAGGATAGAGAGCAGTGATGCTTTGCGTTTGAACTTTATCGGGCGCGAAGGTGGTCGCGTGAAAAACCCGTGTTGCATCCCACGAAACGTCGGAGAGAACCGTCCTTCACGAAACACGCTTACGCATAAAAACGCGAGGTTCGACAGGAGATGGGGGAGGGTCAGCAGGATCAGTAACAGCAACGGCATATTATTGAAGAACGTCCAAACCCTATTGCGAGTCCCATGATAAATAGCGAAATCTGACGCCCGCCCAGAGATGGCGGAGCTGACATGGTCAATCACGGTGTCTGCGCTTTGGACGCACCGATACCCCGCGAGGCGCATACGAAAGGCGAGGTCGACATCTTCGTGGTAGCAGAAAAAACTCTCGTCAAACCCGCCGAGCGTCTGGAAGACGTGGCGGTCATAAAAAGCGCCTGCGCCGCAAGGCCCAAAAGCTTCCCGTGTTTGAATGTCTCGAATGGGTTCCCCGAACCCTGCACGCCATGCCACACCAAAAGCGTGA
The DNA here is from genome assembly GCA_938040095.1 of uncultured Caulobacterales bacterium. Taxonomy (GTDB): domain Bacteria; phylum Pseudomonadota; class Alphaproteobacteria; order Caulobacterales; family Maricaulaceae; genus Litorimonas. The sequence continues at coordinate 7,406 of CALHXF010000042.1, read as the reverse complement.
TACTCGTCACCTAAGCCATCAAATTTATCTGGCTCTAAAGCCAAAAATTGCGTGCTGCCGACCATCGCCGTATTTGGCAGGAGACTACGGGCGGCGAGGCCGTTCTCTAGCCAATCGGGTCTGGCAAAAGCATCTGGATTAAGTAAGGCGATCCAGTCAGCGGTAGCGCGTTCAGCGGCTCGGTTATTGGCCACAGCAAAGCCTAAGTTCTCACCCATGTCCATGCGAGTGAAGCGGGCGTCCAACTCTGGAAAGGCATCCATTGAGTTATCCGTGCTGCCGTTGTCGACAATGAAACATTCAAAATCGGTGACCGATTGATCCAGCAAGCTTTCAACGCAACGACGTAAATAAGTGCCAGCGTTGTAATTGACGATGATGACGGAAATGACGGGGATGATCGAGGTCCTTTGTGCTCAAGGTCCAACTTAACCTGTGACAGAATTTAAGTCACGTCCTGCCTTTCGGCGAACTAACGATATAAAATAAACGTTATATCGCGTTGACGACACGGATAACGGCGCGTATGTGGCAGGCAAATTCAAGATAATACTGATCAGGATAGCTGGCCATGAGCGCACACGATTACATTGTAAAAGACATTTCCCTTGCAGAATTTGGACGTAAGGAACTTGATATTGCCGAAACAGAAATGCCGGGACTTATGTCTCTTCGCGAGGAATTCGGTGAAGAAAAACCTCTAAAGGGCTCGCGTATTGTCGGATCTCTTCACATGACGATCCAGACCGCCGTCCTTATCGAAACGCTGACAGCCTTAGGCGCAGATGTCCGCTGGGCGTCTTGCAATATCTATTCGACACAAGACCATGCCGCAGCGGCAATTGCAGAAAGCGGTGTACCCGTATTCGCGATCAAAGGTCAGTCCCTAGAAGAGCATTGGGATTACCTCGATAAATCATTCCTCTTCCCAGAGGGACCAAACCTCATTCTCGATGATGGTGGCGACGCGACACTATATGTCCTGTTGGGCGCACGTGTTGAAGCGGGCGAAACCGACCTCATCTCGGGCGAGCCTTCATCAGAAGAAGAAGCCGCAATTTTTGCGCAAATCAAAAAACGTATGGCGGCTAGCCCGGGTTGGTTCACTAAAGTTCACGCACAAATCGTTGGCGTATCTGAGGAAACAACAACCGGTGTACATCGCCTGTATCAATTGGTTGAAGAAGGCCGCCTGCCTTTCCCTGCGATCAATGTGAACGACTCTGTGACCAAGTCGAAATTTGACAATAAATATGGTTGTAAAGAATCCCTTGTGGACGGCATCCGCCGTGCGACTGATACGATGATGGCGGGCAAAACAGCCGTCGTTCTTGGTTATGGCGACGTTGGCAAAGGGTCTGCTGCGTCTCTCGCTGGTGCTGGCGCACGCGTTAAAGTTACCGAAGTTGATCCAATCTGTGCGCTTCAAGCCGCAATGGACGGTTTCGAAGTGACGACACTCGAGGACACTGTTGCGACCGCCGATATCTTCATCACAACAACAGGTAATAAAGACGTCATTCGTCTCGAGCATATGCGCGAAATGAAAGACATGGCGATCGTTGGAAACATTGGTCATTTCGACAATGAAATCCAAGTCGCTGCGTTGAAAAACCACAAATGGACGAACATCAAAGACCAAGTCGATATGATCACATTCCCGGCCGGAAATCGGATGATCCTACTTTCTCAAGGTCGTTTGCTGAACCTCGGTAATGCAACTGGACATCCGTCCTTCGTTATGTCCGCGTCCTTTACGAACCAAGTCCTAGCGCAAATGGAATTGTGGGAAGACGCACATGCCAGTTCCAAAAAGTATGAAAATAAAGTCTATATGCTTCCGAAACACTTGGACGAAAAAGTCGCGCGTTTGCATCTTGAGAAAATTGGCGTGAAGTTGACACAAATGACAAAAGAACAAGCTGACTATATTGGCGTGAAACAAGAAGGTCCGTTCAAGCCAGAACATTACCGTTATTAATTAATCTGGCGGCTCGATGCCGAGCCGCTTTCCCATCCAGGCACTGATATAAAAACAAAAAGCGCAGAGCCTTAAAATTCCTGGAGTCTAAAATGAGCCGTCAATCCTACGAGTTTACATCCGAGTCTGTTTCAGAAGGGCATCCTGATAAAGTCAGTGACCGCATTTCTGATGAAATCGTGGATCTGTTTTTCCGCGAAGCTATCGCGCAGGGGATGGATCCTTGGCAAATTCGCGTCGCGGCCGAGACGCTGACGACGACCAATAAGGTTGTGATCGCAGGTGAAACCCGCGGCCCGTCTTCTATCACACCTGACCGCATTGAAGCGGTTGCGCGCGACGCCATTCGTGACATTGGCTATGAGCAGGACGGCTTCCATTGGAAACATGCGGATATCGAAGTATTACTGCATCCGCAAAGTGTCGACATCGCGCAAGGTGTCGACTCGGGTGCGGGCCTCCACTCAGAAGAAGGTGCGGGTGATCAAGGTATTATGTTTGGGTATGCGTCGGTTGATGTTCCTGATGCACTTATGCCTGCTCCGGTTCATTACTCTCACAAAATTTTGCAACGCTTAGCCAAGGCCCGCAAAGAAGAGGGCCAAGATTGGTTGGGACCAGATAGTAAATCACAGGTCACGGTGCGTTATCACAATGGCCGCCCTGTTGAAGCGACGGCGATTGTCTTGTCGACGCAGCATCTTGATGCATCGTTGGATTCAAACACAATCGCCGAGCGCGTGAAGCCTTACATCGAAGAGGTTCTGCCATCGGGTTGGATCACGGATAATACAATTTTTCACATCAATCCCACTGGCAAATTTGTCATTGGAGGTCCTGATGGAGACGCGGGTCTGACGGGGCGTAAAATCATTGTCGACACATATGGGGGCATGGCCCCCCATGGCGGCGGAGCATTTTCAGGTAAAGACCCGACGAAAGTTGATCGCTCTGCGGCTTATGCAACACGCTATTTGGCAAAAAACTTGGTTGCAGCGGGTATTGCGCCTTGGGTCGAGATCCAGGTTAGCTACGCAATTGGTGTGGCGTCCCCGACCTCCATTTATGTGAACGTCGATGACAACAACCCTGTTAAAGGCGACAAAATCGAGCGTATCATTCGTCAAGTGATGGACCTTACCCCCTCGGGTATTCGTAAGCATTTGGATTTGAACAAACCCATCTACGCGCCAAGTTCCGCTTATGGTCACTTTGGCCGTGAACCTGGTCCAAATGGTGAGTTTTCTTGGGAGAAAACGGATTTGATCGACGAGATTAAATCGAAGCTCTAAACGGTAGGCTGCTGATTAAACCTTTGCTAAAATAGATCAGTGCGGATAGGGGAGCCGCCATGTCAGATGAACAGCCCAAAACCCCAAAAGACTTAACCTGTGTCGCCGTGATTGCGGGGGCGCATGGCGTTCATGGCGCTGTGAAGGTGAAATCTTTCACCGCTGTTCCATCCGATTTTGCAGTTTACGGTCCGCTTCTGGATGAGAAGGGCGAGATTTTTCTTACCCCGAAAAACCCGCGACCTGTTGGCAATGCTTTCACTATGCGATCTGAACAGATCACATCACGAGAGCAAGCTTTGGCCTTGCGCGGAACCCAACTCTTTGTACCGCGTTCTGTCTTGCCAGAGCCGGAAGAAGATGATTTCTACTATGCGGACCTCGTGGGTTTGGACGTCAAAACAACGGATGGAAAACGCGTCGGCACTGTTCGCAGCGTCCATGATTTCGGCGCAGGCGACATGTTGGAGATACAGCCGCCTAAGTCCGCAGAAAAGCAAGCCAGCTTCTTTCATCCCTTTACGAAAGCCGCCGTACCAAAAGTCGATGTTAAGGCCGGACGCGTGATCATTCACATTGAAGAGTCCATCATGGGACGTGATCCGCATTGGGAAAAGGCCGATGCGTCCGAAGTCGAAGATAAAAATTCCCAATCTCCTGAAAATAGCGAACCAACCGCCTAGAGGCATATCTTTCCGAAATTCTACGCCCTCATCAGGGCTTTCAGATGAAATTACGAAACCTTCCTTGTTTTTCATGCGGCATTCTTAACTTGGGCTGCTAAGATAAGCTCGTGACGATTGATCCAAACATAAAGTCGAAGCCTCCAAAGCTTATGCGCGCGATCCGTGGCGTTATGGGGGGCACCGAATCCGTTCAAGAGCGCTTGAACGCTTTTACGGTTGCGATCCGATCTTCTATGAAGGTCAAGGTGGCCTCCATTTACCTCCTGCGGCCTGGTTCCGAGTTGGAACTTTCGGCAACCGAAGGTCTGAAGAAATCTGCCGTCCATATAACCCGCATGAAACCAGGTGAAGGTTTGGTGGGTCATGTGGCTTTGACGGCACGTCCTTTGAACTTGGCTGATGCGCCCGCTCACCCTCTCTTTTCCTACCGCCCAGAAACAGGAGAAGACCCGTTTAAGAGCTTCCTTGGCGTGCCCATTTTGCGTGGCGGTCGAACGCTAGGCGTCTTGGTTGTGCAATCAAATCGTGCAAGAACTTTCACCGAAGCTGAAGTCGAAGACCTTCTCACGGTGGCGATGGTTTTGGCCGAAATCATCATTGATGATGAACGTGTTGGCGGAAAGAAAGGCGCTCTAAAAGGCATCTCCCTTGCGCCAATCAAGCCTGAAACCTTCGAGGGTAAAGCCTTCGCGGGCGGGTTGGTCAGCGGCTCTGCGCATCTACATTTACCGCCGGTTTCGCCTGCAAATCTGCTTGCGGAAAGTATTCCCGTAGAACAATCCCGTTTAGAGGAAGGCATCACGATCCTGCGGGCCAGTGTCGACGCGATGGTCTCTGGCGAAGCGGCGTCCCTGTCCCGCGCCTCTAAGGAAATATACGAAACCTACCGCATGTTCGCCTATGATCGAAAATGGGTCGGGCGTTTGCGCGAGGCCGTGTCATCAGGACTAACATCTGAAGCGGCGGTTGAACGTGTTCGAAATGAGCATCGCGCACGATTGATGAAAGCCCGCGACCCCTATTTGCGGGCGCGTTTGCATGATTTGGAAGACCTCGCCAATCGGTTGATCCGCGCCTTGAGCGGAGAAAAACTTGGACCAGGCAATAAAAAACTCGCCGACGATGCGATCCTATTCGCCCGTGAACTTGGCCCTGCAGAACTGCTGGATTATGACCGTCAAAAACTTCGCGGCATTGTCCTCGAAGAAGGCTCTGCGACATCTCACGCTGCCATAATTTGCCGCGCCCTTGGTATTCCACTTGTGGGTCGTGCGGATGGTATTTTGGATATCATTGAAACGGGTGATCCTGTTCTCGTAGATGGCGAGGCGGGAATTGTGCATGTGCGTCCTCTGCCTAATATTCTCGATGGCTTTAATTTACGCATGAATGTCAAAGGCGAGTTGAGCCGTGCCTATGACGCGTTGAAATTCCAACCGACGGTGACGCAAGATGGGCATTCGGTTTCGTTGCAATTAAATGCGGGTCTCCTTGTTGATCTCCCGCAACTTGATCAGGCGGGCGCCGATGGCATCGGTTTGTTTAGGACTGAATTTCAATTCATGGTTAGTGACTTCATGCCGAAGTTAAAGGAGCAAACCGCGCTCTATCGTCAGGCGATTGAAGCGGCAGGTACGCGTCCTGTCACGTTCCGCACCTTGGATTTGGGCGGTGATAAAATCTTGCCTTATGTCGATCCCGTTCCCGAAGAGAACCCCGCGATTGGGTGGCGTGCCATTCGGATCGCTTTGGATCGTCCGGGTCTGATGCGATACCAATTACGTGCTTTGGTCGCTGCGGGTGCAGGTCGGCATCTCCGCGTGATGTTCCCAATGGTGACGACGGTTGACGAAATGGTGCAGGCCCGTGCCTTATTTGACCGCGAGGTCGACCGCGCCTCCTCGCTTGGTTTGGAGCTCCCCGCAAAAATTGAAGTCGGTGTGATGCTAGAGACACCGTCTTTGGCATGGCAAGTGTCTGCCGTTTGTGATCATGCGGACTTCGTCAGCGTGGGCGCAAATGACCTGATGCAATTTTTCTTTGCGGCAGATCGTGACAATGCGCGTGTGTCCGATCGCTATGATCCGCTCCATCCCGCGGCACTCTCTGTGCTGAAATTTATTTCTGATCGATGCAAAGCGAATGACACGCCCGTTTCAATTTGTGGTGAAATTTCGGGTCGTCCGTTGGATGCCGTCACGCTCGTGGCCTTGGGGTATCGCACCTTGTCTATGCCCGTCACAGGTATCGGTCCCGTGAAAGCCGCCTTGTTGAAATTGGATGCAGATGACCTAGCGAAAACGCTTCGGCCACATCTGAGTTTTGAATCACGGCTGTCGTCCTTGCGCTCTATCGTCAAAGATTATTGCGTTGAAAATGCCATCCCGATCTAAAGTTGAGCCTTCCTATGAAACATTTAATACCTGCGACAACTTCTCTATTTGCCTCATGTTTAATTGTCGCCTGTCAGCCTGCTGAAACGGACGACGTCACACTCCCTGCAAGCCTCGAAGTTGACGTGGCCTCCATTGATGCCGTTGATGTAAAGAACGGTGTTGTGCAATTACGCTTACTTGATCCCGTTGCCGAACCACGCGCCTGCATCGTACCCATCCGTGTTGAAAATGGATTAACTGCCGACGTCAATGTGACCATGATTGGCTTTGCCGTAACGGGTCCTGGTGAAGATACCAAAGGTAATATGTTCGCGCCTGTGGCTGCGGCAGGAGATACTTCTGAAGCGCGCGTTATTTTGGAAGGCCAAAGCTGCGACGCATTCGACACACTCACAATCCCCGAAGTTCTCTGCAAAGCAGACGGTGAAAATTGCGCAGCAAAAGTTGAATATATCGATGGCGACGCCCTGCGGTTTTCGCAAGCTGGCTAATGATAGTGATCTAACTTTTATCTAATCCTCAGAACCATTTGGTTCCTGTATTTCTTAGAGTTGGAAAAACGGCCCCAGTTACGGGATGTTCGCGTGGGTAGTCAGGCTCGGGCGGAAACCCAGTAAAAGTTAGTTTTCGAGCCCAACTGACGTCTTGTGTCAGAAGAACCCCACGCGACGACGCCTTTTTCCACTAACGGCCATACTATCCAGTCTCGGAACAAATAGCTCTCGTTAGGCCACCCAGATCAGCAAGCGTTACCAAGCCTTTCCCAATGACAAGCGTCGCTTCCCACCGAACCATGCATTTCTGTTTTGCTCTAAGCAAATGAGTATCGAAAAATGGGTTAGCTTCGCCCAATTTTCGATACTGAATAAACAGAATTGCACTTAGCCAACGTACGCTTGGTCGCCCGTTGTGAGAAGACAGCCCTAGAATGACATAGGTTTTGGGTGCGGGGACGCATCTCTTGAAAGAAAATTTAGGGCTTTGATTTTATTGAAATATGAGTTCGAATGACGTCTTAAAAACGGGGATTGAGTTTCTATAATCGAATTTT
>CALHXF010000041.1 GCA_938040095.1 uncultured Caulobacterales bacterium | reverse complement strand
CCCGCTGATTAACCAGAGCGATAACGATGGTGACGGCCGTGTTGCTTATGGTGATTGGGAACCTCTTCGCGGTACAGACGGTGTCGTAAACTACAATCCAGCAGCGGTTGGTAATGCGAATGAAGTTACTTATAACGCCTATGCTCGGATGGACTTCGGTCAAGAATTTGACAACGGCATGTCATTCGAAGGTAACTTTGGCCTACGCTATGTTCGCACAGAGATATCAAGTGACGGTGTCTCGGAGTTCATTGAAATTGCTGATAATCCTGCACAATTCAATAACGTAGATATCCCAGGTACACGTCCTTCAGACTTTGTCCCTGATTTGGTCGCTTTGTTTAATGGAGATGTTACCCCGCAAAGCGTTTCGTTCACCGATGAGCAATGGTTGCCGTCTTTCAACGCGAAATGGAATATCACAGATGAAACATTGCTCCGCTTTGGTGTGAGTGAAGTTATTTCTCGTGCTAATATTTCGGATCTAAATGCAAACGTCGTCAATATCCCAGGCGTTGTGCGTGTTTTGGACCCGGATGTTCCTGAAGGTCAGGCTAACCCGCCAATTGATATCGTCCCGTCGCAAATCACACAATTTGGCGGAAACCCGCTGTTGAAGCCTATTAAAGGTGTGAACGTTGACTTGTCGGTTGAGCATTATTTTGGTGATGAGAACTACCTGACATTCGCTCTCTTCAGTAAGAAGATTGAGAATAACATCATCTATGCGTCTCAAACGCGTGGGATCCGTGAGTTGGACGGGACACAAGTTCCGATCGTCTTCAATGGTAATCTAAACCAAGATGAAGCTGATGTTCGCGGTTTTGAAGTCGCATATCTTCAGTTCTTTGATAAGTTACCTGGCCTGTTCGGAAACCTCGGTTTGCAAGCAAACTACACTTATGTATCGGCTAAAACTAACCCGCCTCCAGGATCAATTGATGCGGATGGTGACGGTACACCAGACAGCTTTGAGCGTATCTATCGTTTTGGTGTCGACAACTTCTTGGGTCTATCCGAAGATGCAGTAAACGTCATCGGTATCTATCAAGACGATAAGTTGGAAATGCGTCTGGCCTATAACTGGCGCTCTGAGTATCTCGGATCTTATCGTGACTTCGTGTCTGGTAACCCAATCTTCCAGCAGCCGACAGGCTATCTCGATGGGTCAGTCAAATACGACATCACTGATAACTTCCAAGTTAGGGCTCAAATCGCGAACATCACTGACGAAAAAGCAAATGCTCAGCAGCAAGTTGATGCTAATGGTCAGCGTTTTGGACGGACCAGCTTCTTGGGTGATCGTCGGATCAGAATTGGTGCGCGTTACGCATTCTAATCCACGAATATTATATATGAGTATGAGAGAGGGGCTTCGCGGCCCCTCTTTTTTTGTGCGTATGAATCCTAGGTGATCGAGTTAAACTGGTTGAGACAATAGGTTTGCCAATGTGACTTACGCAATGCGTAGGAAGCGTAGACACGCGCATACTTATTGAGCAATATCGCAACTAGAGTAGGTCGTGAACATATTGGATTCGACCTATCTTGACGCAGCAGGGCTCTACGAAGACCTTTGAGCTTTTGTGATTGGACCCATCATTTATGTCTAAATCCGTTATCATTGTCGGCGCGTCGCATGCGGCGGCACAGACTTGCGTCAGTCTTCGGCAAGGCGGCTGGGATGGGAAAATTACCGTCATCGGGGATGAGGCCGTTCTGCCGTATCACCGTCCCCCATTGTCAAAAGACTTCTTGTCAGGACGAAAGGAAATTGATGACATTCTGATCCGACCTGCGGAGGCTTATGCGTCGGCAAATATCGAGATGAGATTAGGTGTCCGCATTGCCTCTATAGATCGTGAGGCGAAAACGGTCACGACGACTGAGGCTGAAGTACTAGCGTTTGACAAACTGGTTTTGACAACAGGTGCGCGTATCCGTCGTCTTCCAGTTTCGGGTCAGAATTTAGAGAACGTCTTTTACCTGCGAGATACAGCTGATGTCCTCGCGATTAAAGCCAAGGCTGAAGTGTCGACATCGGCGGTTATCATCGGCGGCGGATATATTGGTCTGGAGACAGCGGCTTCTTTGCGTAAACAAGGGCTGGAGGTCACCGTATTGGAAGCCATGCCGCGCATACTGCAACGTGTCACAGCTCCTGAGCTTTCGAGTTTTTATAAGCGAATTCACACAGAGGAGGGCGTTCGGATTTTAGAGAATGTTGCCGCGTCTGAAATCCAAAAGATTGGTGACCAGCTTTCTGTTCTGACAAAATGCGAACAGTCCCTAAACGCCGACATGGTCATTATCGGGATTGGGGTCATTCCTAATATTGAGCTGGCAAAGGAAGCAGGTCTCTCAGTTGAGAACGGCATTGAGGTCAATGAATTTTGCCAAACGTCTGATCCAGATATCTATGCCGCAGGCGATGTGACCTGGCACTACAATCCCATCTATGACACGCACATCAGGCTCGAGTCTGTTCCGAATGCGACAGAGCAAGGCAAGACAGCCGCTGCGCATATTAACGGAAAACCGAAGCCCTATAACAGCCTTCCATGGTTTTGGTCGGATCAGTTCGACCTAAAGCTTCAAATCGCAGGCCTCTCGACAGGTTATGATGACGTTGTGATCCGAGGCGATATTGAGACGGGGCGAAGTTTCGCCGCGTTCTATTTCAAAGCGGATCGCTTCATCGCCGTAGACGCCGTCAATGCGCCGCGTGATTTCATGTTCGGGAAAATGTCTCTGACGAAGGGGGCGAATATCGACAAGGTCAAATTGGCTGACGGAAACACCGCTCTCAAAGACACAAAGGTTTAGCGGGTTCGGTGCCACGACACATGGGTCAACTCTGCCTCGGTCCCATGGCGTTAGCAGAGAAATAATTACAAAAAATGGAGGTACCACCCGGAATCGAACCGGGGTACACGGATTTGCAATCCGGTGCGTCACCACTCCGCCATGGTACCTCGTGCGGTGGAAGCAGGCCTATAATCATTCACATCGCTCTCCGCAATAGCTGATTGCGGTGTTGGCAGGCGAGGGCTATAGCGAGCTCACAGCCTGCAATTTTACACTCCGCGAGTTCTGCCCTGATGACTGATTTATCTGTTGCCCGTGACGCCATGGTCGAGTCCCAAATTCGCACCTCGGACGTTACAGACCTTGGTCTTTTGGCCGCCTTTCGCCAGACACCGCGTGAAATTTTTGTCCCGACAGCGCGCAAAGCACTAGCGTATTCTGATCGTCATATCGAAACAGATGAGGGCCGCACAATGTTGGCACCGCGTGATTTGGCGAAAATGATCCAAGCTGCCGATATTGAAAAAACCGATGTTGTTCTCGATTTGGGATGTGGTCGTGGATATTCGACGGCGATTCTCGCTCAGATGGCCGAAACCGTTGTCGGTGTTGAAACAGATGAAGCGTCTGTTGCGCGCGCGACCACGCTTTTGGTTGATGCCGATATCTCTAATGCCGCGGTTGTTCAGGGTGACCTGAAATCGGGCGCAGCAGAGCATGGCCCATTTAATGTGATTTTCGTAAGTGGGGCTGTTTCGGTGGTTCATCAGCCTTGGTTTGCACAGTTGGCAAATGGCGGACGTTTGGTTTGCATCACACAAAATGGCCCGATTGGCCGCGTGAGCGTCTATACTAAATCAGACAGTGCCGTTGGCGAACGCATCGCTTTTGATGCCAGTGCGCCTTATTTGCCAGGGTTTGAGCCCAAGGCCGAATTCGTTTTTTAGCTCTCTATATACAATCCTGCATAGCCGTTGACCTGCCTCCTTAGGTTTACGGGACCGGATTTTGACGTAGATAGGGCATTCATTTCGCTCTGACGGGATAACGCCGTGACCTTACGTGCCTTTGCCGCAACATTTTTGACCTCTACGCTTTGCGTGTCGGGTTTTGCCCTGTCTGGCGTCGCGCAAGCCGAAGATCTTCGCGACGCTTTAGTTTCCGTATATTCTGAAAATCCACGCCTTTTGGCCGAACGTGCGCGCCTCCGAGAAATTGACGAGAGCTATGTTCAAGCTCGCGCTCAAGGTCGCTTCACCGTTGGGGGTTCAGCCTCCATTACGCAAGCTTGGGGTAGATTTCCCACTGCGAGCGAATTGATCCCAGATCGAACTGGAAGCCTTAGTATCAAAGGGACGCCAAAACAGGCTGGACTGCAGATCATTCAACCGCTTTATCAAGGCGGTCGGGTGAGCGCGTTGAAACAGCAAACCAAGCTTGGCGTTTTGGCAGCGCGAGAGAACCTCCGCGCGCAGGAAAATGCGCTCTTCCTTGCTGCGGCAAATGCTTATGTTGATGTGCGTCGCGATGAAGAAGCCGCCCGTATTCGACGTAATAATGTCAGTGTTTTATCGCGGCAGATGGTGGCGGCAACGGCGCGTTTTGATGTCGGGCAGGGGACACGCACCGATGTCGCGCAATCTCAATCCCGCATGGCGTTGTCAGAGGCGGGCCTCGCGCAAGCCGAAGCGCAACTCGCTAGTTCTCGCGCGAGTTATGTTCGTCTTGTAGGACGGATGCCTAACCTGCTCACGTCCCCGCCAGAATTTGCGCTACCGAGCAATGTCATGGCGGCCATTTCTGCGGCACGTGAGAATAACCCACAATTGATAGGCGCTTACTTTAACGAAGCGGCAGGACGCGCGGCGATCAATGTCGCGAAAGCGTCGGGACGTCCCACCATTTCCCTCTCGGGTAATCTTGCGAGGCAACGCGATCAACTCTCCAACATAACGGCGGTCGATTCGGCGGCGATCACGGCTCAAGTGACCGTTCCCTTTTATGCGGGCGGTGCCAATCGATCCCGCGTACGGCAGGCCCAGCACGCGAAAACACGCTTAGCCTTTGAAACGCGTGACGCCGAACTGGCGGTTGATGAGTCTGTGACGCAAATTTGGGCACAACTCACAGCTGCGCGCGCGAGTCTAACCGCGACTCGCCGCCAAGAAGAGGCCGCCGACATCGCGCTAGAGGGTGTGACCCTCGAACAATCCGTTGGCACGCGTGATCAGTTGGATGTTTTGAATGCCGAACAAGAAGCCCTAAATGCGAAACTCGCGATCGTCGAGGCCGAGCGCAATGTGAGCGCGGCGACATTCAGCTTGCTCTCCGTCATGGGTGTATTTGACGCGGAAGGTATTCGTTTGCCCGTCGAGACCTATGACAAAAACGCTAATCTAGATATCATTCGCTACAAAGGTCTGACCGAAGCCGTGGATAAATATGCGCCAGAATTCGCCCAACGTATTGGCCGCCAATTGCCAAATATTCCACGCGAAGCCACGCACACGATCAAAGATCTTTATGCCGATAGCCCAATAGAGCAGGGACTTAAGGGCGCGGCTGCGATGTCTGGTGCAGCGGCGCAAGGCGTGAAACGTGGCGCGGATGCGGTGACGGGGCAGTCGTCAACTTATGATGATTTACGCGACGTTGATTTGACCAGCATCGAGATTGAACCGATCTCACCGCCCTCTGTTCCGCGCTATGACCCGTTAATTGACTCGGATAATGACGGACGGGTTGACTAAACGCACCTCGCAACTGATTCTCCCGTGGATTGAGTCCTTCCGCCGCTGGACAATCACGAAGGGTTGTCTTAACGCTAATTTAAGGGGATCGAGTTGTCGGGGGACAGCGTCATCGATCCGTTTTCAATGTTGAGCCAGGGCGGGAACATAACGTATGTCTGAACAGACACCAAATTCGTCAGAGGACCTCAGCGGGACAGAGCCCAGCATGGAGGACATTCTGGCGTCTATTCGCAAGATCATCTCCGAGGATGAGCCTGTTGCGATGGAATCGCCTGAGGATTTCACACCGACGTCTCCTGTCGCCGTTAAATCCGATGTCGTCACCTCAACGATTGCACCTTTCCCATCCGATGATCTAGCATCAGATTCTGTTGTGAGCGCGGAACGAGGGAGCTATTCACAATCTGCCGAAGGCGACAGCGTCGATCTTGATATTGATGATGTTCTTGCGCGCCTTGATGCGGATATGGCCGCATTGGAAACATCAGCGCCTATCTTGTCCGCCCCTGCCCCCGCCGTGACTGCGACGCCTGACCTTGAATTTGATGCGCCTGAGTTGGACGGACATGATTTCGACATGGACGAAGATATTTTGTCGCTGCTCGATGATGATGATGTTCCTCTCGGTGCAGATCCAATGGTCGCCGAAACACTGATCCCCGAAACAGGCGTACTCGATGCGGTCCTTCCTGCAGCCGTCATTGCCCCTGCGACACCGATTGCCTCGTCTCTTGTACAACCGAATGATGACGAGATGAATGATCTGTTGGAAGACATTCTTGCTGCACCGCAAGAAAGTCTCGCTACAGCACCAGACGTCGTTACTTTGGATTTAGATGTATTGGATTCGGATATGGTGGATTTTGATGCCGTCGATTTGGATGGTCTCGTTTCAGGGATAGAGTTGGATGTTCCAACGGATATGCCGACAGATATTCCCCCCGCTGTTGAAATGCAAGACATTGAGCCCGTTCGCGCAAGTTCTGTGAGGGTTGAATCAGGTGAAGACCTCGATTTGGTGAAATCGCTGATGGCTGATTTGGCGGATGATCCAGAGGCGTTTTCCACTGAGAGTTTCGCCGAAGATGAAGACCTTGATGCACTGCTCGCAATCCCAGATGTTGAAGAGCTTTCAGCTGTAGAGCCAAGTTTTGTTGAACCTGTTGCTGTCGAGTCTACTGACATTGAGGATGACATCCTCGGTGATATTCTGGACATGACATTAGAAGATCAGCTGCAAGCACAGCCTGACGATATTGAGGTGGATCACGATCTTTCCGCGCTCCTGCCTGAACTTTCAACATCTGATGATGTCGCGGCTCTGGAAGCTTCAAATGTAACCGAGAACGACCTTATCGACATGGATGACATGTTGGCGGCGATGGATGCGCCCGTAGAAGAGATCGTTGTCGTCGACACAGCCCCGAGTTTGGCAGATATTGCAGCAGCAGCAGAAGCCGATGCCGTTGCGGCGGAAGCCGTTCAAGCAACAGCCTTTGAGCCGCTGACCGCTCTGGCCAGTGTCGCCGCTGTTGGGGGTGGATTGGCCGCGTTAAATGCGTCATCCGAGCCTGAAACTGTTGATCTCTCGGCTTTTGAAGTGGTCGAAATCCCAGAGGTCGAACCTGTCCTCGTTAAAGAAGACGTGGTTATCCCGTCCGAGGTTGTCGCACCCATTACTTTGCAGTCCGCTGACCCGATTATTGAAACCCCTATTCCCACACAAAAAATGCCATCCCAGGAGACTTCCATGCCCGTACATGCCGTGAATACAGATGCGATCCTTGACGAAGTCACAGAGACCGCAGCCGCCGGCGCCTTTGCTCAACTCAATACAGTTGTTGAGGACAAAGCGATCTTTAACGAGCGTGGCCCACGTATCGGGGATTTGGTCCAAGAAGCGCTTCGCCCAATGCTTAAAGAATGGCTCGATGCCAATCTTAAAGGCATCGTTGAGCGCGCCGTGACAAAAGAAGTTAAGCGTATCTCCTCCGGCAAATAGCGTTTGAATTGGAGGCAAAGCCTCCGCTTCACATTATTGACGGCGTAGGTTACAACTGCGTCAAGAAATTCACCCGTTCCCCACCAATTGGGGGCGGGTTTTGCGTTAAATAGAGACCACCATGCTCGATAAATCATTTGATCCCCAAGAGGCCGAAGCCCGCATCTATAAAATGTGGGAAGACAGCGGTGCGTTCAAACCGCGCGCGGCCAAACCAACGGACACAAAAGACGACAATTACTCCATCGTGATCCCACCACCGAATGTGACGGGCAGCCTGCATATGGGTCACGCGCTGAACAACACGATCATGGACATCTTGATCCGCTTTAACCGTATGAAGGGCAAAGCTGTCCTCTGGCAGCCGGGCATGGATCATGCGGGTATTGCGACGCAAATGGTTGTCGAGCGTAAACTCGCCGCCGAAAACAAGTTCCGCAAAGATATGACACGCGAAGACTTCCTCAATCACGTTTGGGCGTGGAAAGAGGAAAGTGGCGGCATCATAGAGCAACAGCTTCGCCGCCTCGGCAGTTCTTGTGATTGGTCCCGTTCGAAATTCACGCTTGGCGATCCTGATAACGCGAATGATAAGATGGCCGAAGCCGTAACCAAAGCCTTTGTCGAGATGCACGGACAAGGCTTGATCTACCGCGCGAAACGTCTCGTGAACTGGGACCCGCATTTCCAGACCGCGATT
>CALHXF010000040.1 GCA_938040095.1 uncultured Caulobacterales bacterium | reverse complement strand
CGAACAGGCTTCTTTGGCGCTTTCAACGCTTCGATTTCCAACAGCGCCGCATCCAAACGCGCTTTCAGCACGTTGAACTCTTCGCGCGACACCAAATCCATGTCCTGGACGAGTTTCTCGGCTTGCGAGCGGCCCATCGCTTTAACTTCATCTCCAACGCCTTTGATAGCGCCGACAGCATTGGTCATCAGATTGGAGAGATCATCGAGGGGTTTGTTCTTACCAGACATTTGCGTTCCTTTTGCGAAGGCGGTTTAGGCGGCCTGTTTCGCTTTGAATGAAGTTATAGCTGATGTAGGGAGGCTTCCAACGATTTTCCACCATTTGAGTTCTACGCCCCATGATTCTTTCGATCATCACTGCCATCGATTTCCCCAGCTGGCTCCGCGAGGATGTTTTCACCATCGGATGGTTTTCGTTGAAATGGTATGGTTTGGGCTATGTTGTCGGCTTGTTTGGCGCATATCTCTATGCCGTAAAACTAACCAAGCGTCGCGACATTTGGATTTCTGGTAAAGCCACGCGCGTGCCCGAAATCGTACCAACGGAACCCATTCTTTCCGACCTTATGTTCTATGCGCTTATCGGCATCATACTCGGCGGACGTCTGGGTTACGTAATCCTCTACACGCCAAGCATGTTTGTAACGACCCCGCTTGATGTCTTGAAAGTCTGGCAAGGTGGCATGAGTTTTCATGGCGGATTTTTAGGCGTCGTTTGCGCGGGACTTTACGCGAGTTGGAGACATAAGATTGATAAGTTCCGTATTGGCGATATGGCCGCTGTCGGCGCACCAATTGGCCTTGGACTTGTTCGTCTCACGAATTTCATCAACCAAGAGCTATGGGGTCGCGCGACCGATCTACCTTGGGCCGTTCGTTTCCCGAAAGACCCAGATTTATTGGCCCGTCATCCAAGTCAACTTTATGAGGCATTCTTAGAGGGTCTTGTCTTGTTCCTAATCCTAAGGTTCCTGACCGTTCGCTTCAAAGCGCTCACTAAACCCGGTATTATCTTCGGGTCGCTCGTCTTCTTTTACGGCCTATTTCGTTTCGGTGTTGAGAATGTTCGCCAACCCGATGATCCAGATCAGATACCCCCCATCGCCGAATTCGGCGACTTCATCCTGACACGCGGCATGACCTATAGCTTGCCGATGATTATCGTTGGCGCAGTCATCATTTACTGGGCCTATCGCCGCGCGCCCGTATCGCCAAAACGTCTGCCCGAACCAGAAAAAGGCAGCAGCAAGTCATAGCGATGACGGCCACGCTTGAAAATAAGATCAAAAACCGCATTCGCGAAGCGGGACCGCTGAGCGTCGCCGAATATATGACGGTGTGCCTCCTCGACCCCGTTCAAGGCTATTACCCCACACGGGACCCATTGGGCGCAGATGGCGACTTCATCACTGCACCGGAAATCTCTCAAATGTTTGGTGAAGTACTCGGGCTGTGGTGCATTCAAAGCTGGATTGATATGGGTCGCCCAGAGACATTCAACCTGATTGAACTCGGTCCAGGTCGCGGGATAATGATGAGCGATATGTTGCGCGCGACCTCGCTCGACCCTGACTTTAAAGCGGCCGTCAATGTCTGGCTGATCGAAGCCTCTTCCGCATTGGAAGCAGTGCAAGGCCGCACCCTTGGCGCCGCAGGTGTCCCCGTGCAATGGGCGTCTCGCCTAGACGATGTTCCATCAGGTCCAAGCTTGATCATTGGCAATGAATTTCTTGACTGCCTTCCGATCCAGCAATTGATTTGCAATGATCCATTTGCAGGTAAAGACGGCTGGGTTGAACGTCGGGTTGGGTTGGACGATGAAGACAGGCTTTGCTTTGTCCGTATTGATGCTCCCGCAGTCGCGGGATTGACGCGCAACATACCCGAAGGCGCAGATGATGCTCGCAAGGATGATCTCTTGGAAACCTGTTCGTCCGTCGCGCAAATCGTGGATAGTCTGGCTCAACGCTTTGCCAATCACTCAGGGCGCGCACTCTTCATTGATTACGGTCCTGAAGACACGGAATTTGGCGATACACTTCAAGCGCTCAAGGGGCATAAGAAAGTTGGCGTGTTTTCTGATCCGGGCAATACGGACTTGACCGCCCGTGTCGACTTCGCAGCCCTTGCGAGTGTAGCACAGGCTGCAGGATTAACCGCCAGCGCCGCCGTCCCTCAGCGCGAATTTCTCTCAAAGCTGGGCATTGAAATGCGCGCCGTGGCGCTCACCCGCGCGAAACCAGACGGAAAATCCATTATTGCACGACAGTTAAACCGACTAACAGCGGATGATGAAATGGGCGAGCTTTTCAAAGCCATGTGCCTATCTTCCGCCGCCCTCCCGCCGCCCTTAGGACTCCGATGACCCCTCACCTCACATCTGACACCCTGCCCTTTCGTCATGGCTTTTTCGGGTCCAAAGGCGGCGTATCCAAAGGCCTGTACGCGAGCCTGAACACAGGGCTACGCTCTGCCGATGATCGATCACACGTCGAGGAAAACCGCGCCCGTGTTCGCACAGCCCTCAACGCGGACTATCTCGTCAGCCTCCACCAAGTGCATTCCGACCGTGTTGTCATCGCGACAGACGTCCCTGTCTCTGACATTGAAGCAGACGGACTTGTGACAACTGTACCCGGACTTGCCATTTCAGCGCTAAGCGCGGATTGCGGCCCCATTCTGCTCGCAGATGGGAAAGCTGGGATTGTTGGAGCGTGTCATGCGGGATGGCGCGGGGCTCTCGGAGGTATCATCGAAAGCACAGTGGCCGCCATGTGCGAAATCGGAGCCACGCCTTCAGATATTATGGCCGTCCTTGGACCCTGCATTGGACCCGATAATTACGAAGTGGGGGAAGAGTTTCGCACAGAATTTCTGGAGATGGATGAAAGCTATGACCGCTTCTTCCATACGCCACCAAATTCGAAAGCACATTTCAATCTCCCCGCATTTGCCCTCTCACGTTTAGAGGGGATGGGCGTCAGCGCATCTTGGACGGGGCAATGTACTTACGCTGCGAAAGAGGACTATTTCAGCTTCCGCCGCAACACACATGCGGGTGAAACGGCATATGGCCGAAACTTATCTGCAATCGTGTTGCCCTAACGCATGGACTCTGAGGGAGGGGAACGGTAACGGACTTCAAAATCCACTCTGCACGGAACATTCGCCATGAAACTGATCAGCGGCACCGCCAATCACCCTTTGGCGAAAGCTATTGCAGATGTTCTCGACATTCCCTTGACGAGTGTCGACATAGAACGTTTTCGTGACCAAGAAATTTTTGCCCGCATCAATGAAAATGTTCGCGGCGAAGATATTTTCTTGATCCAACCCACATCTGCCCCGGCAAATGATCACTTGATGGAACTCCTGATTCTGATCGATGCTCTGATGAGAGCTTCTGCCCAGCGTATTACAGCGGTCATTCCCTATTTCGGATATGCACGTCAGGACAGAAAAACGGGCGGACGAACCCCTATCTCGGCCAAGCTAGTCGCTAATCTGATCGCCAAAGCGGGCGCTGACCGCGTCCTAACGGTCGATCTACATGCCGGACAAATACAAGGGTTCTTTGACATCCCAACGGACAACCTGTTTGGACAGCCTGTTTTCATTGCTGACATCAAAGAACAGTTTACGAAAAAAGACCGTAAAAACCTCCTCTTCGTTTCGCCCGATACAGGCGGCGTGGTGCGGACGCGCGCGATTGCCAAAGAGTTCAACGCCGACATTGCAATCGTCGACAAACGCCGCCCGAAAGCAGGCGAAAGCGAAGTTATGAATATCATTGGCGATGTCGCAGGCCGAAATTGTATTCTTTATGATGACATCATCGATTCGGGTGGGACGCTCTGTAACGCGGCGAAAGCCCTTAAAGATCACGGTGCCAGCACCGTTTCGGCTTATATCACGCATGGCGTCCTCTCAGACCCTGCGGTTGAACGCATTTCAAAATCTGAACTGACCGAAGTTGTTATTACAGACACGATTGCTCAACCTCAAAAAGTCAAAGATTGCGACAAGATCAGAGAATGTTCGACCTCAAAGCTCCTTGGAGAGGCCATTCGACGGATCGCAAATGACGAAAGTGTCTCAAAACTCTTTGGTTAGATGCAGATTACACTGAAACGAACGCGCAAAGCCCCTTGCGCACCCCGCACCTATTAGCTAAAGGGCGCGGCAATAATAGATTCAGCCCAAGCTCCGCCGCTTCAATACTCTTGTAGCGGTTCGTTTTTTGGGCTCACACAGAAAACTAAGGCTAGTGCAATGAGTGTTGTTCTCGACGTCGTCGTCCGCGAAGAAACCGGAACCGGAAATGCCCGCGAAGCTCGCCGTAATGGCATGGTTCCCGGCGTAATCTATGGTGGCGATAAAGCCCCCGTATCTGTTGGCATGAAAGCTAACGATATTCTTAAAGCCATCAACTCAGGTCAGTTTCTTTCGAACATGATCGAGCTATCCCATGACGGCAAACCACAGAAAGTTCTGACAAAAGACGTTCAGTTCCATCCTGTAACAGATCGCCCTCTACACGTTGATTTCTATCGCGTGACTGAGAAGACAATCATCGACGTAAACGTTTCAGCGGTTTTCGTTGGCGAAGATGTCTCCCCTGGCATGAAAGCCGGCGGTGCATTGAACGTTGTTCGTTACAGTATCGAAGTTAAATGCCCAGCGGGTGCTATTCCAGAGAACATTGAAGTTGATATCTCCGGTATGGACATTGGTGATTCAATTCACTTATCCGAAGTCACACTTCCGAAAGGTGTTAAGCCAGGCATCGCAGGTCGTGATGTCACAATTGCGACAATCATCTCTTCACGCACATCTAAGACAGCTGAAGAAGAAGAAGCCGAAGCGGCTGAAGGCGACACTCCTGCTGCTGAAGCCGCAGAGGGCTAATTGCTTTCCTTCCTGCGACGGCTCTTTTCCCGCCGAACGGAGGATAATATAATGGAAATCTGGTGCGGTCTCGGAAACCCTGGGGCCAAATATCACGGTAATCGCCATAACATCGGTTTCCTTGTCCTCGACGCACTCGCCGAGGACAACAACTTCCCTGCCTGGAAGTCACAGTTCAAAGGTCTGACAACGACAGGCCTGATCGGCGGACGCAAAGTCCTTCTGTTAAAACCCTCGACCTTCATGAAGGATAGCGGACAAGCGGTTCAAGCCGCACTGTCCTTCTATAAGCTTGGCTTGTCTGACCTCACCGTTTTGCATGACGAACTTGATCTTGCGCCAGGGAAATTCAGAGTCAAAACAGGCGGCGGTCTCGCAGGGCACAATGGCTTGCGGTCAATCAATAAGCTGTGCGGCGGACCAGACTTCCACCGTATCCGCCTCGGTATCGGCCACCCCGGACATAGGGACCGCGTGGCGGGCTATGTCCTTTCGGATTTTGCAAAAGCAGAACATGACATCCGCGATGACATGATAAATGGCTTTAGCAAACACGCAGACCTTCTCGCAGAGGGTAAGCGCGACTTGTTCCAAACGCGCGTCACGGAATATATTGCGCGCTAGAGACCTGACTCTTTAAGTGTTTTGAGGCAGACTCGGTGTACTTCTAATCACGTGTTCTTTTTCATGCCCCTTGCCACTGCGAATTGAGGCGTTAGGACGTTTGCATGTTATCACTTTTTGAAATCGCAGCCCTCCTCTTGGTCCTCTCTGCAGGACTCTCTTGGGTCAATCGCGCCTATTTGAAACTGCCACACACAATTGGCTTGCTCGTCATGGCGCTCGTGACCAGCTTCATCCTAATGGCATTGGAAGCGGCCGTTCCAACCCTAGGCCTCACGGACGCGGTGCAATCCGCATTAGGGCAGATTGATTTCAACGAAACCTTGATGAAAGGCATGTTGGGCTTTTTGCTATTTGCGGGGGCTTTGCATGTTGATCTCGGGAAGTTACGGGATGCCAAATGGGCAATCGGCTCAATGGCGACATTTGGTGTCGTTCTTTCGACCTTCATTGTCGGCACAGGGTTTTGGGGCCTAGCCAAGCTCTTTGGCCTAGACATCCCGTTCATTTGGGCGCTCGTTTTCGGCTCACTCATCAGTCCGACTGACCCCATTGCCGTCCTATCCATCCTTAAAACCGTGAAAATGCCGAAATCACTAGAAACTAAAATCGCGGGTGAAAGCCTGTTTAATGATGGCGTAGGCGTTGTGGTTTTCACTTTGATACTGGCCATCGCAACAGGCGGCGCAGGTGCGCATGCTATGTTCGGTGAGTTTCAACTCGCGGGGCCTATCATGGCGGCGAGTCCCGTCGGCGCATCTATTGGCATTTTAGATGTCATCGAGCTTTTTGTCGTTGATGCTTTGGGCGGCGCTATATTGGGCGGACTGGCAGGATGGGTCACCTATAAGATGATGGCGCGCATTGACGAGCATGCGATTGAAATCCTCATCAGTCTGGCCTGTGTCGCAGGCACATACGCCCTCGCCCAACGCATTGAAATCTTGGGGCATCACCTATCAGGCCCAATCGCCGTCGTCGTCGCAGGTCTGATGATCGGAAATAAAGGCGCAAGCGTCGCCATGAGCGAGCATACCCAACAATATCTCTTTGGCTTCTGGGAGATGATTGATGAAATTTTGAACTCCGTTCTTTTCTTGTTGATCGGTCTAGAAATACTCGTCCTTGGGTTGGTCCCAGAATATGCACTTATCGGTGCGGTTGCGATCCCACTTGTTCTCATCGCGCGTCTCTGCGCGGTTTATGTTCCCATGAAAGTCATCGGCACATTCAAAAACTTTACAAAGGGCGCGGTACCCGTTCTGACGTGGGGCGGCGTTCGCGGCGGTATCTCTGTCGCACTTGCACTCTCCCTGCCAGAGAATGAGTATAAGCCGCTGATCCTCACCGCGACTTACGCTGTCGTTGTTTTCTCCATCATTGTGCAAGGCCTCACGATCAAGAAAGTCGTTGAGAGTCGCGTGGACTTGTCGGACCTCTGAGCTAGAAATTCCGCAATCCCCCCTGCGCGAGCAGGGGCAAATAACGAATATGTCATTCCCTGAAATCGGAATTGCATTGGGTTGCTTTAGTGTTATAGCGTAACAGTGATGACGCGCTCTACGCTCATAAAGACCATCTGGGTCCTATTTGTAGCTCTGTTCCTATCGGTTCAGGGTCTATCGCAAGCCCATGCTTCAGCAAATGGCAGCACAGATCATACCCATGACGGTATAGCGTGTGACGTAGCTTTAGTTACTGCGGAACAAACCGTCATTGAACCACCTTTACCTCTTGCAACACCCGTCGACCTTGCAATGCCAGTCCTTTGGTCTGTTTTGAACGAGACGGCGTTACCGCGCAATTTTGACGGACGCGCACCGCCACCTCGCGGCCCACCAACACTTTAAACACACCTCACCTTTCCACCTGATACACGCGATGTATCGGACCTTTTGTGTTTTCAGACCCTCGCCATTCTCTATTTTGAGCGGTCTATTGTTGATGAGATTAACATGTCCCGATTTACCACACGCCTTTTGGCAACTGCGCTTACCCTTCCAATTATTAGCCTTCCCACATTTGCCGTCGCGCAAGTATCCCCAGACGAAGACGTTATTATCGTGACAGCCTCTCCGCTTTCGAGGTCTTTGGATGAAGCCATTACCGGTCAATCCGTCTTGTCAGGCGACGAACTAGAAGACCGCCTCGCCGCCACAATCGGTGAAACACTCAAACTTGAGCCCGGCGTGTCGTCCACAAGTTTCGGTGCAGGTGCATCTCGTCCCATCATTCGCGGACAAGGTGGAGATCGCGTTCGCATTCTGACAAATGGCATTGGGTCGATTGACGCCTCTTCCGCTTCCCCTGATCACGCGGTTGCTGTTGAACCCGCGCAAGCCGAACGGATTGAAGTCGTTCGCGGCGCAGCTATTTTACGATATGGTAGCTCGGGCGCTGGCGGGATCGTCAACGTCATTGACGGTCGCATCCCATCAGAATTCCCAGATGGAAACACAGATGTCGCTATTCGTATAGGCGCGAGCTCTGTCGACTCAGGTGCAGAAGCCGCGGCTTCGATTAACCAACGCGCAGGAAACGTTGTCTTTCACCTAGACGCAACACGTCGCGAGGCAGGCGATTACCGAATCCCCGTTGAAGGCGAAAGCCGCGCGCAACTGGCTGAAGAAGGTGAGGAAGTCCCAGAGGATTTCAATGAAAACCGTCGCCTAGAAAACAGCTTTGCCGAGTCTGACAGCGTAACAGGCGGTGTGTCTTATATTGGAGAACGCGGATTCATTGGCTTTGCGCTCCACAACTTCAATTCGACTTACGGCATTCCTGGTGGCCACGGTCACGAGGAGGAGGAAGAAGATCATGACGATGACCACGAAGAAGAAGATCACGAGCATGAAGGCGAAGACGAAGAGGAAGGTGGCGTATTCATCAAACTCGATCAGACACGTTTTGATGTAAACGCAGGCCTGAACTTTGACGGCCCTATCGAACGTGTCCAAGTGTTCGGCGGTTATGCCGATTACACGCATACCGAATTTGAAGGCCCCGGCGAAATCGGAACTATTTTCGCAAATGAAGGTTTTGAACTTCGCGCAGAGGCGATTCAGGCTCAACGTGGAAATTGGACAGCCGCCTATGGAGCGCAATATCGCGAGCGTGACTTTTCTGCGATCGGCGAAGAAGCCTTTGTGCCGCCGTCAAATACACAGCAGTTCGGCATTTACACGTTCCATGAAGTTGAAATCGGGAATGGCCACCTCGAAGGTGCCGCTCGATTTGAGCGCACCGATCAGGAGAACCAAACCTCTGGCATAGACAAGAGTTTTGATTTGGTCAGCCTGAGCGGCGGCGGCGACGTTCATCTGACAGATACTGTGCGTTTGGGCGGTACGGTCTTCCGCACGGAACGCGCGCCCACCACAGAGGAACTGTTTTCCAACGGTCCTCACATCGCGACAAATCAGTTTGAGATCGGCGACGCCACGCTGACCAAGGAAGTTTCAACAGGTATTGAAGGTGCGTTCCGTCATAGAGCTGATACGCATAATTTGACGCTGAATGTCTTTTATACGGATTACAAAGACTATATTTTCGAAGTTCAAACAGGTGAGGAAGAAGACGGCCTACCCGCTTTTCAATATATCGCTGCTGATGCGGAATTTTATGGGTTTGAAGCCGCAGGTGAGACAGACATCACAACAATTGGATCATTTGATCTATCCGCAGATTCGCTTGTGGAAAAGGTCCGAGCCAAGACGGCATCAGGAAACTTGCCGCGTATCCCACCACTTTCTGTTCTCACAGGCTTAGAAGCTGAAAGTGACCGCCTAAAACTGCGGGCCGAATGGGAATATGTGGCGAAGGCCAATGATCTATCTGCGTTTGAATTGCCAACAGAAGACTATAATCTCGTCAATGCGTTCGCCACATGGAAAGCGCCTGCAGGGGCAGAAAATGTGCAACTGCGACTGTCAGTGATGAACATCTTGGATAAGGAAGCCCGTCAACATACGAGCTTCCTGAAAGATCTTGTCCCGCTTCCAGGCCGGAATGTCAGGTTCTCAATTAGCGCTAAACTCTAGCGCTATTTTACCTTTGAAATATTGAGGGTGTTGGTTGTCCCCGGCACCCCAAATGGCAAACCGGCGGAAATCATAACTGTGTCGCCGGTTTCCAAACCGAGGTGGTCTTTTGCAATATCGCTCACCCGTTCCATCATATCGTCGAAATCTGAGGGGTCCGTCGTAACGATAGGCGTGACACCCCAACTCAAGGCTAGACGCGATGCCGTTCGCATATTTGGCGTTAGTCCGACGATACGACATGGCGGACGTTCACGGCTGATGCGCTGTACGGTAGACCCCGTCATCGTATATCCCAGAACAGCTTTGGCATCGAGTTTGGTCGCGATACCACGCACAGCACCCGAAATCGCGTCTTCAGCCGTCGCCTCATAGGGCAATTGGATCGACTTGAAATACTCCCAATAAATCGGATCGCGTTCTGCTGCGCCGATAATGCGGTCCATGATGGCAACGGCCGTCGCAGGATGGCGACCCACAGCCGTTTCAGCAGACAACATCACAGAATCAGCACCTTGGTAGATCGCGGTTGCAACATCAGAGGCTTCGGCGCGTGTTGGCGTTGGCGCGTCAATCATGGACTCAAGCATATGTGTCGCGACGATGACGGGCTTACCCAACGCGCGGCATTTACGAATAATTCGACGCTGAACGACAGGAACGTCCTCTAAGGGCAATTCGACGCCAAGGTCACCACGTGCCACCATAGCTGCATCAGCCGCAAGCAAAATCGAGTCGAGGTCTTCGACAGCTGAAGGCTTTTCAATTTTGACGATAATGCCGGCTTTATCACCAATAATCGCCCGTGCATCTCGCACATCTTGAGAGGACTGTACGAATGAAAGGGCGATGTAGTCAACGTCCTGCGTCAACGCAAAAGCCATGTCGACGCGGTCTTTATCCGTCATCGCGGACATAGGCAAAACCGTATTGACGACATTGATGCCTTTTCGTTCGGACAAAGGTCCAGGAACATCAACGCGCGCGGTGGCAACCGTTCCGTCATTCGACAGAACCGTAACCTGCATCTTGCCATCATCAAATTTGAGGACTGTTCCCTCAACCATGGCTTTCATAAGCTCTGGATGCGGCATGATGATCGAACCTGCACGTCCCGGCTTTGTGCCTTGACGAATTTCGATTGTCTGACCGTAGCGGAGTTCTATTTTACCGTCTTCAAAGGTTCCGCACCGCAGTTTCGGTCCCTGCATATCCGCAACGATGCAGATCGGTGTCCCTGTCTCTTTCTCAATCGCGCGAATCGCTTTGACGCTTTCGCCGTGATCCTCATGGGATCCGTGACTAAAGTTCAGTCTAAAAGCATCAACACCCACATCATGTAGCAGACGAAGTGTATCAGGAGCGCGACTAGCGGGACCAATCGTGGCGAGAATTTTGGCGTGACGATTGCGCATGAGGCGACTCCTTAAGTTCGGCGTTCTGTAGCGCCTGAACCCATCAAAATCACATGTTATTTATGCGAATATGCCCAAAATTGAAAATCAACCCAATTTCCAGCGCGAGGTCGTTAACAGACAGTCGTCGGTAAACGTAGAGTTTGCCCAATTTTGATTCCATAATCGGCACTTAGGCCATTCATAGATTGGATGACGTTCACGCCCACGCAACTTTTGCGGGAAAGGCTATAAACCGTATCACCTGGCTGCACGGTGTAGGACTGACCCGAACCGGAAAGCACGCGAACGCGATCAGACATTTTCGGGCTGGCGACGTCGGTATCCGCAACGATGAGGTTACGACTGTGATCATAAGCGATGGGTGTGCCAGCCGCTGCGAATTGCGGCATAGATACAGTTTGCGCGGCGGGTAGGCTCGGCTCCATCTGTGTTTGAATATTGGCCTGTGCGGTAGCTTGCTGACTGGATTGCATTGCCATGAAACCTGGTGTGCCGCTGACATCACGCGATCCGTAAGTAGAATCGGTTGGGGCTACAGTTGGTGACTGCACGTAAGCTGGCTGCGCAGTCCCCGTAGTATATGCCCCTGCATCATAGGTCGCGGCGACTGTTTGAGCGGTTGTCGTTTCGGCGGGCGTTGTCGTTGCATATTGATGCGTTGCTGCGGCGTCTCCCTCATACCGACTAGAGAACTCATAATTTGGGTTTTCTTGCGTGGTCAAACATCCGCTCAATAGAGCGGCGGAAAGTGACGTGAGTAATAGTGCGCGCATGACGTATCTCCTCTAAGGACTGACCCGCAGGGTCGTCGGTCATGGCTAATTTTTCGTTAAGAAAACGACCAACCTTCGGGTGGGAAACAGGCAAACTACCCTGAACTGCGCCCCGTAAGGATTAAGGTTGAAAAGAAAGGCAAAAAACAGCAAACAAAGGGGAAATTCCCCCGACACAAAATCGACTGTGGAGAGAGACACAATGAACATCAAAACCCGCCCCGTTGAGTATAAAGACGGTGACACGACCTGTATTGGGCTTCTGGCTTGGGACGACAATCGCGCCGACCCGTTGCCTTGCGTTCTTGTTAATCACGCTTGGGGCGGATTGGATGAATTCGCAAAGGACAAAGCCGTTCAAATGGCCGCGCTGGGCTATGTTGGCTTTGCTCTCGACAATTATGGTGACGGTGTTGCGCCAGAGACAGCCGAAGAGAAACAAGCACTGATGACGCCGTTGAAAGACGACCGAGCAACATTGTTGAAGCGCCTCAAGGCGGGTTATAAAGCCGCTGCGAAGTTGGATGAAGTCGATGAAACACACATGGCCGCGATCGGCTATTGCTTCGGTGGCCTTTGCACATTGGATATGGCGCGCGCAGGTTTGGACCTACACGCCGCAGTGTCCTTCCACGGTTTGCTGGACGCCCCCGAAGGTTTGCCAAAGAAAAAATGCAAAGCCAGCGTCCTCGTCTGTCACGGTTGGGATGATCCAATGGCCACGCCTGACGTTCTCAAAGCCTTTGGCGAAGAAATGGCGACGAAAAAATGCGACTGGCAACTTCACGCCTACGGCAATGTCGTGCACAGCTTCACAAACCCCGCTGCTGATGACAAAAAAAGCGGCACGGTTTACAATGCAAAAGCCGATCAACGTTCAACAAATGCGATGCTCGATCTATTGAGCGAGAAATTCGCCCTTCACGGAACTGATGTGGCCTAATGAATATTATCAGCGATACAGACGGACTGCGCGCGTTTTGCGATGCAGCCCGCACCCAAGCCTTTGTCTGTATCGATACGGAGTTCATGCGCGAAAGCACATTCTATTCGATCCTATGCCTCGTCCAGATGGCGACATCTGAAGATGAAGCCATTGTTGATCCTCTAGCGGAAGGCATTGACCTGACTCCGCTCAAAGAGTTGCTGATGGATCAGAACATCACCAAAGTCCTGCACGCTGCGCGGCAAGACATGGAGATCTTTTACCGCATTTGTGACGCTGTACCGGGTCCGATTTTCGACACTCAAATCGCGGGCATGGCTCTTGGACTTGGCGACAGTGCCGGCTATGGCGCACTCGTCAAAGACCGCTTGGATATCAATTTGGACAAAGGCGCACGCTTCACGGATTGGTCGCGCCGTCCGCTCTCTGAGAAGCAACTCTCTTACGCTATCGCCGATGTCACCCATTTGCGCGACCTCTATCCAGATGTCCTTACCGAGCTGGAAGACCAAAGCCGCCTAAGTTGGGTTATGGAAGAAATGGGTCAGCACATGCGTGAGGACCTCTACACATTTGAGCCCGAAGAAGCCTGGCAGCGCCTAAAATTGCGCGGGAATAAAAAACAGTATCTCGCCTCTCTCAAAGCCGCCGCCGCATGGCGCGAACGTCAGGCGATCAAGAAAGACATCCCTCGCCGTCGTGTCTTAAAAGACGACGCGATCTATGATCTAGCGCAGCAACGCCCTCGCACTATCGAAGCACTCGCAAAACTCCGCGGAATTCCGCGCGGATTTGAAAAATCGTCTTCCGCCCAAAACTTGGTGGAAAGCATCGGTGCCGCCATCGACAATGCCGACGCCTATGCGCCACCCGCACCAAAAACAAAACATATGCCTCCCGCTTTGGGCCCGCGTATCGAGATGTTGAAAACGCTCTTGCGCTTACGCACAGAAGTCAAAGGTATTGCCACGCGTTTGGTTGCCAATGCGCGCGATATCGAACAACTCGCAGCCTTCGGCGAAGCGGCTGACATTGACGCCCTTAAAGGCTGGCGTCGCGAAATTTTTGGTCAAGATGCCCTCGACATGTTGCGCGGCCATATTGCCTTACGTCTGGAGGGCGAAAATGTCGTCGCCGAAAGACTGGACTGATCTCCCAGAGCGGCGCGCATTTACCTATGCGCCGCCAAATGATCCGCTTAACATTCTTCATGAAGATGAGGATTTGCTCCTAATCGATAAACCGTCTGGATTATTATCTGTTCCCGGGCGTGATAACCCGGACAGTGCGCAAACACGCCTCTTGGAGCTTCACCCTGAAAGTCTTTTGATCCATCGTTTAGATATGGCGACATCGGGCCTGATGGTCTTTGCCCGCAATAAAGCTGCGCAACGTCATCTGGGTTTACAATTCGAACGCAGACATACCACGAAATCCTACATCGCCCGCGTAGCAGGTCAGGTGAGCGGTGAAAGCGGACGTATCGACCAGCCACTCATTGCGGATTGGCCGAACCGCCCCCGTCAGATGGTGAGCTGGGAGTTAGGGAAAGCTAGCGTAACGGATTGGGAAATATTAGAGCGCGAAACCGACACCACACGACTCGCGCTGCATCCCATCACGGGCCGCAGCCACCAACTCCGTGTACACTGCTGGGCAATAGGGCATCCGATTTTAGGTGACCGTATTTATGCGGTTGATGACATATTTGAAGCTGCGCCACGCTTGCAGCTTCACGCGTGGAAGCTCGGCTTGCGACACCCGAGCGACGGATCGCATGTTAGTTTTGAGGCACCCTGTCCGTTTTAGAGGTAGTCCTCGGTTTTTGATGTCGACAAGCTGTTTATGAAAACATCAGCCTGATCCATCAACTCTTGCCTGACCTTCGTGTCCATTTTTTCGAGATTACGGTATGGCATAGCCAAACGATTATTCCCGCGCAGAGTATCCGCGTTCCGGTCCAAGAAATGCCAGTACAGCGCATTGAATGGACAGGCATCTTTGCCGACGCGTTTCTTGACGTCATATTTACACGACCCGCAATAATCACTCATGCGGTTAATATAGGCCCCAGAGGACGCATAGGGTTTAGACCCTAACATACCACCGTCGCCAAATTGACTCATTCCCAAAGTATTGGGCAATTCGACCCATTCAAATGCATCCAAATAGACCGCCAGATACCACTCATGCACGGCGAAAGGGTCGGCTCCGATCAGAAGTGCAAAGTTCCCGGTGATCATAAGACGTTGAATGTGATGCGCGTAAGCATGCTCAATCGTCTGTCCTATGCTTTGTGACAAACAGTTCAAATCCGTCTCACCCGTCCAGTAGAAATCAGGTAAAGGGCGCTTTGCGCCAAGGTGGTTGCGATCAATATAATTTGGCATATCCAGCCAGTAAATACCGCGCACATATTCGCGCCAACCGATGATCTGACGAATATACCCTTCTGCCGCGTTCAAAGGCGCGTCACCTGCAAGGTAGCGCGTCTCAACGGCGCGGCACACTTCCAGAGGTCCCAACAAACCAACATTCAAGTAAGGCGAAAGCAGTGAGTGAAAGAGGAAGCTTTCTCCGCCAACCATCGCGTCCTGATAATCACCAAAGCGCTCCAACCCGTGGTCGAGAAAATACTCTAGCGCTTCCAACGCGCCGTCCCGCGTGACCGCCCAGAAGAACCCGTCTGCGCTCCCCATGCGAGAGGCAAACGTCGATTTGACCATTTCGATGACATCTTGCGTAATTGCGTCAGGTTGAAAGCGTAAAGGTTCAGGGAAATTCAACCCTGACTTCGGCGGCTTTCGATTGTCTTTGTCATAATTCCACTTCCCACCCTCAGGTTTAGCGCCGTCCATCAACAGGTCGGTTTTACGGCGCATTTCGCGGTAGAAATATTCCATTCGAAATTGCTTTCGACCTGATGCCCAAGTCTCGAATTCTTCCTTTGTCGCGATGAATCGGTCATCGAAAGTAATGGAGACAGGTAGGTCCAACGCGCCCTCCCACGTCTTCACGACCTCTAAGACGCGATAGACGGACGGTTCACAGACACGGATCAAATCAGCGTTATGACGTTCAACCGCGCGTGTGACCTCCCCCGTAAAATCGCCCGTATTGTCAGGGTCAGTCATCTCGACATAATCAACCCTCCAACCTGCCTCCCGCAGTTCCTTGGCGAAATGCCGCATTGCGGAAAATAAGAAGATCAACTTTGTACGGTGGTGCGGGACGGAACGCGCTTCCCCCGCGACTTCCATGAATAATACCACGGTATTTTCAGGGTCTGATGCGGCGAGGCTAGACAGGCCGTGGCTGAGTTGATCGGCAAATATGGGAATGAGTATTTTAGACATGGTTTTCATACGCATGAAAACGCGTATGGATGGAGATTGAACACGGTTAGATTTCATCTCCCGCAATTTGGACCCAAGACAGCACGCCATGCGTATCGTGTTTATGGCCCACAAGAAAACAAACCTTCCTACCAAAACCTGCCCTGTTTGCGAAAAGCCATTTGCCTGGCGTAAAAAATGGGAACGCGTTTGGGATGACGTGAAATATTGCAGCGAGCGGTGCCGCCGCACGCAAAAAGGAAAATCATCATGAAATTTGATAGCTTTGGCGACAACCTCCGTGTCGTAGTCATCGGAAGTTCGGGTGGGATTGGCGCAGCCATCGTCGAGCACCTTGTAAACAGTCCCCAAGTGGCGCGCATTCACGCCCTATCGCGAGGCGGACGCAGCCACCCTTCTCCAAAAGTCGCGAACTTAACATTCGACTTTACCGACGAGGAGAGCCTCATCGCCGCTGCTCAAGCGTTGAAGGAAGTCAAACCCTTCGATCTGATCTTTGTCGCCACGGGACTTTTGCAAGGCGATGGAATTTCACCCGAGAAGAACTTGCGGGCACTGTCCCATGAAGGCTTTGCGAAGAGTTTCGAGATCAACACAACTGGCCCCGCCATGAGTGCGAAATACTTCGTGCCATTGCTGCGTCGCGATTCAAAAGCTGTCTTCGCCAGCCTGTCTGCACGGGTTGGCAGCATTTCTGATAATCGATTGGGCGGCTGGTACGCCTATCGCGCGTCAAAGGCTGCGTTGAATATGGTTCTGAAAACGATGTCGATTGAAATTGGCCGACGGTTTTCCGATCAAATCATTGTCGGACTCCATCCCGGAACAGTCGACACAGACCTCTCCAAACCGTTTCAGGGCAATGTCCCCGAGGGCAAATTATTCACGGCAGAATTTTCAGCCGAGAAGTTGCTAGGTGTGATTGACGGATTATCCCCATCCGATAGCGGAAATCTATTCGACTGGGCTGGAGAGCAAGTCATCTTCTGAGCGTTGCCGCAGATACTTCGCGACAAATGCCTTGGTCAGATCGGCCTTGGTCGTCCCTGCTGCGATGTCCAATTCATGGACAAGTTCACGTAAGACATCGACGGAGCGTTCTACCCGCCCTAACACATAGGTCACAACATCTTGGCCCACAGTCCGACCGACCTGTTGAAATAAGGCCCGCAAGATTGGGTCTAGTGATTCTTCGTCATGCTCACCCAACGTGAGGGTTGGCATTGCGTTGAGGCGCGAGTTCAAGTCTGGCATTTTCACACCCCATTCCGCTGGTGGAAGATGGCTAGCTAACAACAAGCCCGACGTTTGTCCCGCCAAGGCGCGGTTAATAGCATCGAATAACACGGCCTCGTCCGTCAGATGAGCATCATCAAAAAACTCCCCACCATCGCGCGATTGCCAAGCTTGACCGAGATGCGACTTACCAGATCCTGTCGGCCCCAGCATGAGCAATGCCGCACTGGTCCAGCGCGCACGCGCGCGCAACATCGTAACCGCAGCTTCATTTGAGGCTGCAATTTGAAAGTTCGAAAAACTAGGTTGGGCTTTTGGCCGTAAATTCAGCGGAATTTGGGACATCAGAAAAGTCTAAGAGCGTGTGAAAACAAGCCCAAGCTTCGGGTCCTGCTGAACACGTACACCTTTAAACCGCAGCTCTGTTGCCAGTCGATCAATGTCGCCGCCATAGGAAATCGTCATAAGTGCGCCATCTTTGGACAGAGCATCCAGACGGGCGCCTTTGATTTGGGCCGATGTATTGATCGCCTCTTGCAGCGTGATCCAATCCGTATGGGATTGATAGAGGATCGAAACAGGTGTCGTGACCATCTGTCCTGTGCCGATACTTGAGGCTTGCTTCCAATCGGCTTCCAAACGCGCCACGAGACGGTCTGCAAAATCGTCACCGCTTACAGCGCCAGAAATAGTGAAGTTTTCTCGGTTACCCGTATCAGCCGAAACATCTGTTATTGTCGCAGATGACATCGACCCGCGCGCATCAACAACCAAAATCTGATTGAGACCATATTTCGCGCCAAGGCCCTTTAATTCAGCGTCGGTTGGCGTTGAAGATAAACCGGCTACATCCGCAGCCGACGCTGCACTCAATGGTGTCAATGCGTAAGACAAACGCGGGTCAGACAAAGCCGCCTGTAATTTACCGCCGCCACGTAGACCGCTTTCACGCACTAAAACAAGACGTTCGCGGGCTTGAGAGCTAACAAGGGTCAGTTGATTATTCTTGAGGAATTGCTGCACCTGCGATGGATTGAATGCCACGGTAATTTCGCCCAGATACCGATTAGCAGAGCGACGTTCTTGTCCAACTTCCAAAGCGCGGATCATACGACCCACCGTTTCAGGTGTTAGCTCAGGCAGCGGGTTAGCGTTCCGTTCACCTTCCAGCGTCATGCGATTAATCAGCGCGACGGCCGCCCGCAACTGGCCATCTTGGATAGCCTTTGTTTGCGCTTCGATGGCTGTCGCAGCCGTTGCGTCGACATTTATCCCACCAATTGTAAAGGGGTCGCCCGCAAATGCGCGCGGTGCCACCAATAGAGATAGGAGCGTAAAGGTAATCAGAAGGAGACGTGTCATGCGCGTAGAATAGCGCAGAGACAGCTAAACACCAATAGGCGGAACCAGATATAACACCTTGATGCAGCTTTACGACAGATTACTAGCAGCTTTCTGAGCACTCCATCTTGCTTCCAAGCGGTCAAAATGGTCCAAGCGCCTCAGTTTTCTCGATTTCTCTACAGGACGATGCACATGACCACTGATCACACAGGTGAAAAAGGTCTTTCTTACGCGGATGCTGGCGTTTCAATTGATGCTGGCGATGCCCTCGTCGACCGTATCAAACCGATGGTAAAGTCCACACGTCGTTCCGGCGCAGATGGCACCATCGGCGGATTTGGTGGCGCCTTTGATTTGAAAGCGGCGGGCTATAGCGATCCTATCCTGATTTCGGGCACCGATGGCGTCGGCACAAAACTCCGCATCGCCATTGATACGGGTCATCTGGATACGGTCGGTATTGACCTTGTTGCGATGTGCGCAAATGACGTCTTGGCAAATGGGGCAGAACCTCTGTTTTTCCTCGACTATTACGCGACGGGCAAACTCACCTCCGATAATGCGGCCGCTGTGATCTCTGGTATCGCCGAGGGCTGCCGCCAAGCCGGTTGCGCCCTTGTTGGTGGAGAAACCGCTGAAATGCCAGGCATGTATGAAGGCGATGACTTTGATCTGGCAGGCTTTGTTGTTGGCGCGGTAGAACGCGACGCGATGCTGCCACGACATGATGACATGTCTGCGGGCGATATGCTGATTGGGTTGGAAAGCTCTGGCCCACATTCAAATGGCTACTCCCTCATTCGCAAGATCGTAGATCGCTCTGGCCTGACCTGGGATGACCCAGCGCCTTTCGCGGATGCTCCGCTTGCTAAAGCCCTACTCACGCCAACGCGTCTTTATATCAAATCCCTGTTGCCTCTCATTCGGAGCGGACTAGTCTCCGGGCTCGCGCACATTACGGGCGGCGGACTGACGGATAACACGCCGCGCATGTTGCCTGATGGATTAGTACCAGATTTTGATTTTGACGCCTGGGACCGTCCTGCCGTCTTTAAGTGGTTGC
The DNA here is from genome assembly GCA_938040095.1 of uncultured Caulobacterales bacterium. Lineage (GTDB taxonomy): Bacteria > Pseudomonadota > Alphaproteobacteria > Caulobacterales > Maricaulaceae > Litorimonas. The sequence continues at coordinate 14,071 of CALHXF010000040.1, read as the reverse complement.
AGGAAACAGGCGGCGTCGCCGAAGACGAAATGCGTCGTGCCTTTAACTGTGGCATCGGCATGGTTCTCTGCGTGAAACCAGATGATATGCCAGAGGTCCTCATGCAGTTGGAAACAGCGGGCGAACATGCGCATGTCATCGGACAGCTTAAACGCGTTGCGACCTGTGTCTAACTCGGCCCCGCGCAAGACCCGCACCGCCGTCCTGATTTCTGGGCGCGGGTCAAATATGTTAGCCATTGTTGAGGCTGCTAAAGCCGAAGACTATCCAGCAGACATATGTCTTGTCGTCTCGAACAAAGAGACAGCCGCAGGATTGGACGCGGCAGAGGCGCAAGGCATCACGGCCGTTTGCGTCGACCATACTGCATTTGAGAGTCGCACTGAGTTCGAAGACGTTCTGGACGCTGTGCTACGCGAACATAACATCGAATTCGTCGTCTGCGCAGGGTTCATGCGCGTGCTAAGTGCGAGTTTCGTCAAAGGTTGGGCAGGTCGCCTGATAAATATCCACCCGTCCTTGCTGCCGAAATACAAAGGTCTTCATACGCATAAGCGCGCTTTGAAGGCTGGCGACACACAACACGGCTGTACGGTGCATTGGGTCAATGAAGGTGTCGATGACGGCGAAATCATTGCGCAAGCGATTGTACCCATTCATACGGGCGACACGCCCGATGACCTTGCCACACGTGTATTAGAACAAGAACTCGGTCTCTACCCAAAGACACTTGCCCAAGTTTTGAACGAGAAACCTACAAAGTAAAGTCATACATATAGAGGCGAAATCGAAAGCTCGACCGAGGCCTTAAATTCACATTAACCCTATTTTGGGTTAACCATTGAGTAACTCTGTTCCGTAAGCTCGTGACAACACCCCCAACATATTCTCTGACAAATGGAAGGACCGAGTCCGTTCCATAGAAATTATGGTTGGGAAACTAAGATTATGTTGAGCTTCAAACATGGGACATCACTCCTAAGACGCTTTCGGAACAGTGACGGCGGTAATATCACGATTACCTTCGCCGTTAGTTCCATCGCCATTATTGGCTGCATGGGAGCGGCCATGGACTTTTCAACGCTAAGTAACGCCGAAGCACGAGGTCAAGCGATCGCGGATCAAACCGCTCTGAACGCCGCGATCTTCATGAAGGACAATGACCGAAAGCCTGAAGCAGGCGATAATGGTTACACCGAAGGGTATCATACAGCTGAAGACCTTGGATATGAGTTCAAGGGTTGGGTCAAAGGCGGATCAAGCGGTGTTGGCGTAAACGTTGTTTATGATGATAACGCAAAAGAAGCGCGAGTCACGGTAAACGGAAACACTGTGCCGACATTCATGCAGATTTTTGGCAAACAACAGTTGGACTTCAGAGCTGAATCCGTTGTCTCTTACCTACAAATTGATGAAAAGCATCCAGCCTCTATTGCGCTCGTGCTTGATAACTCTGGGTCAATGGCTTGGGACGATAAGATCGCGAACAACAATGGCTCCTCATCCTCAGGCGCAATCCCAAGGATTACGGGACTCGAAACCTCCGTAAACACATTTACCGCTGAACTCTCCAGCCGTCTTGGTACTGAAGATGATACGGGTTTGAAAACAATTCGTATGGGGATGCTCCCATATAGTTCGAACATCGTTTCAGATAATCGCGTAAATATGAAGTGGGGTTACCTAACGCCAAACGAAGTCAATGCCATGACACCGTCCGGCAGCACAAACTCAAACCCGCCAATGGCCCAAGCCAAAAGCTGGATGGATGTCGAAAACACATTCCATCAAAATGAAGCAACTCGGGCGGGCGAAGACTACAGAGAACCGTTGAAATTCATCGTCTTTATGTCCGATGGGCAGAACACATTGGGTGCGTATGAATTCGAAGCAGACGATACTGCACCTGTGCTTTGGAAACAAAACTATTACGGCGGCTGGTCTGGGTCTTGGGCTTCGTCCTACCCGAATGGCCGAAGCGGTTACACTCGCGGACATCTCCGTCGCAATACGGATCGCCTAACAATCGAATCCTGCACAGAGCTTAAGTCTAAGGGCGCAAAAATCTTCACGATTGGCTATGCTCTGGATGTTGGTAAGTATCATGCAAACTACAACAACCAGCCTTACACAACCGAGACTGTCAACCTCTGGAACCAAACGAACGCATATAACTTGCTACTGTCATGTGCCTCGAAGGAAGAGAACTTCACAATCGCAGGCGATACGACAGAGCTTGAAGCTGCATTCGATGAAATTCAAAATGCGATCGTAAAAGAACTGATCCGCATCAAGTCTTAAGACTGACAAATATCACGCAAAGAAAAAGGCCGGGTCACCCCGGCCTTTTTTGTATTCAAACCTAAAGACGCGCCAGACATTTTAGGGCGCGTCTTTATCGTTTTCAAAAACGACTGTTGTTTCTGTGAAACAACTAGCCGACGATTTCGTCGTCGGAAAAGAAGAATTTGATTTCTTCAGCAGCTGTTTCTGGTGCATCGGATCCGTGAACTGTGTTCGCGTCGATAGACTCAGCAAATTCAGCACGAATTGTACCTGCATCGGCGTCAGCTGGGTTCGTTGCGCCCATAACTTCGCGGTAAGCAGCAATGGCGTTTTCGCCTTCTAGGACCTGAACAACAACAGGGCCGGACATCATGAATTTGACAAGGTCGCCGTAGAATGGACGCTCTTTATGCACAGCGTAAAATCCGCCAGCTTGAGCTTCTGTAAGCTGTAAACGCTTCTGCGCGATGATGCGTAGACCGACTTCTTCGATCTTGGCGTTAACTTTACCTGTGATGTTACGCTTTGTGGCGTCAGGCTTGATGATTGAGAATGTACGTTGGATAGCCATTGGAAACTCCATTTAGACTGAGATTTGGTTTGGCGCGCCCTTAATGCGAGCTTGCACTGCTGTAAAGGCGATATAGGAGTGCAGCAGAGTTATCACCATGCTTCATATTAACGATCTCACATACCGTATCGAAGGCCGCCTCCTGTTTGAGCAGGCTACATTGGCGATCAATGAAGGCCATAAAGTCGGTCTTGTCGGGCGCAATGGCACAGGGAAATCGACACTTTTCCGTCTTATCAAATCTGAAATCAGTCCTGATGACGGAGAGATCAATCTTCGTAAGAACATGAAACTCGGCGTCGTAGATCAAGAAGTGCCGAGCGGACCACAAAGTCTGATCGATACCGTTCTGGACGCCGATACCGAACGCAAGTCGCTCTTAACCGAGGCCGACACGGCGACAGACCCCATGCGGATTGCCGCAATCCATACGCGTCTTTCCGATATTGACGCCTATTCCGCCGAATCTCGCGGGGCTTCGATTTTGGCAGGTCTCGGTTTCAGCGCAGAAGAACAGTTGAAACCCTGTTCCGATTTTTCGGGCGGTTGGCGGATGCGGGTTGCCCTCGCCGCAATGTTATTTGCGCAACCTGACCTCCTATTGCTGGATGAGCCGACCAACTATCTCGACGTTGAGGGTGCCGTTTGGCTGGAGGCGCATATCCGAAAATATTCGGGAACCGTCCTTGTGATCTCGCATGATCGCGATTTTCTCAACACCGCCGTGACGCATATCGCCCATTTACGTGGCGGGAAGTTATTTGGTTACACGGGTAATTATGATCGATTTGAGCGGACACTGGCGGAACGCAACCGCAATGATATGTCGCTCATGGCGAAACAAGAAGACGAGCGGCGACATTTGGAAGCCTTCGTCAATCGTTTCAAAGCCAAAGCTTCCAAAGCCAAACAAGCCCAAAGCCGCGTCAAAAAACTCGCGAAAATGCAGCCTGTCGCGACCATCATTAATGACCCAATTGCGCCGATCACTTTGCTTGGGCCAGAGCGGTCACTCTCCGCGCCGATTGTTCGTTTTGATGACGTGGCGTTGGGGTATCAAAATCCAAAAGGAACCTCGGCACAAGATGACTTTGTCGTGCTGCGAAAGGTCAATCAACGCATCGACCCCGACGACCGTATCGGAATTCTGGGGAAGAACGGACAAGGTAAATCGACATTTGCTAAAGCGATCATGGGAGAGCTTGAGCCCCTTCTGCTCGATCCTGCAAAACCTGGCTTCATCAAAAAACACAAAAAATTGCGAATCGGCTATTTCGCGCAACATCAAATTGACGCGCTGAACCCGCGTGCCAGCGCCTATGACCATGTCGTTGAATTGATGCCTGAGGCGACAGAGGCCCAACGTCGCGCGCGTCTTGCGGGATTTGGACTCGGGACAAAAAATGCCGAAACGCCTGCGGGTGATTTGTCGGGTGGTGAAAAAGCGAGACTCCTTTTCTCGCTCATCGGATTTCACAAACCACACCTGTTGGTTTTGGATGAACCTGCGAACCATTTGGACATTGATAGCCGCGCGGAATTGATCCGAAGTCTTAACAATTACGAAGGTGCAGTCATCGTCATTTCCCATGATCGAAACCTTCTGGAAGCTGTGGTCGATCGGTTGTGGTTAGTTGACTCAGGTAGCGTTTCATCCTTCGAAGGATCACTAGAGGACTATAGAAAACTTCAATTAGAAAAAACAAAAACAATAAAAAAACAAAAACCTGCAGAAGATAACTCACGCAAGCGACACAGGCAAGATCGCGCCCGCGCTATCCAAGACATCGCGCCCTTGAAACGTAAAACGGAGACACTTGAGACAAACATCGTGCGGGCACAAACGTCCCTCCAATCGATAGATGAACGTCTCGCCACTAAGGATCTGTTTACCATAAATCCTGATGAAGCTGTCTCCCTTGGACAACGTCGTGCGAAGACGGCGGTGTTGATAGAATCACTTGAGTTGGAATGGTTCGCTGCGCTGGAAAAATATGAAAGCGCGCGTGAACAAGAGGGATTGGATTAACGGGGGCATATAGAAACCGCTGCGATATTATGGCTGGGTCGCGGCAAAGTGGGATGGTTTTGCCATGTTAAAAACACGACTTGTTCGCGAACAAGACTCCAAATTACACTTCGAAGTTATGGCATGGTTGATCCAAAATTATGGATCCCCACCACGTCCGCCCGTCCCGTCTCCTCTCCACATATCGGCAAGTTTTGAAACCCTGTCATGGGGAGATCTTGATACGCGTACAATTTTCGATTGGGCCGAAGATCACTTCCACGCGATCCTAAACCAATGCCATATGGAAGACCTAAACCTTCAACTCACGCCCGCAGGTGACGGATTGGACGCAGCGCAATTGGCCGCAAGTCTTCGCCTTGACGCCTTTGCCTCAGGTAGAAACCCATATGTAATGAACACACAAAACCCACACGGAACACGAGTCTATTATGACCCTCGCGATTGCGTCGAGCCGGGATATTTTTCAGCCCGCATGATCTTACAACTCGCAGATATTCGCGTCGCAGATTTCCGTAGCGAATATGGCCTTTCCCCGATCATGCAGCGCATGGTGACGTTGATCTCAGCAACCTATTGCCGTCAAGGTTTCACACTTGCCAATGTCCCACAGGAAGTTTCAAATTTCTTGACGGCCGATAATGGCATTCGCGCTGTGCCACATCGCATTGTTGTAAACGGCCTGTGCTACGCGACCTGCTTGGGCTTACGCATCCGACGTCAGTCTCCCGAACAAATCATCGCAACCTATGGCACGCGCATGACGAAGCCCTTCCGTCGCAAGGTCAGGCAGGCCTGCCGACAGATTGATTCTCACGCTGAAGATTTAGCGGTTTTGCAAATGTTGGCGGAGCCACGCGCCAAACCCCTTGCCAATATGAGAGATGCCGCTCTGAGAGCTTAACGGCAGTCAATCAGCTGCACATATCCCTCGTCATCGAGCTCAAGCGTCAAACGATCGCCAATCTCTGGTCCCAGATTTAGGCGGTCCCTCAAATTCGATATGGAAGGCGCATAGAGCGTTTGTCCGGGCAGAAATTCACGAACTTCAACATATGGCGTTTGGGAATAGAGCGGATCGCCCGCGCCATATCCAAATCCTTCCGTCTGCGCAGGTTTGATAATGCGTTTGCGGCCCGGTAATCCCGCGATGAAGATCGCGCCTTCATGCTGTCCGACTAATCCCGCGTATAGGCGGGACTGACAAGCATCGACATTGGGAACGCGGGGCGTCGGTTGTGTGTACAAATATTGAGGCCGAACATATTGCCCCTGCCCCGGAGCTGGGCGGTATTCGGGATAGGTGCTGACAGGCCCACCCAATGCACAGGCGGACAACGCGCTTAAGATTACGCAGGAGGCTAGCACTGTTACGAAAGGGCGAATCATACCCGTAAGATGAGATCAAAGCGTTTAGACCGCGTTAACCATAACAATTCTCGTCTTTAAACAGGTTGGACGTCATCAGAGCTACTTTTTAAAATCCAAAGTCCACGTCGGCAATGCAAAAACGTTTAGGCATTGAATCTCCTAAACCGGGACCATAGGATAGAACTAAGAGGCACACTTCTAGTTCGGCGCGCAATTCATGATGGTTAAAAAGAGGCCAAGGCAGATATTCAGGCCTCACCCTGTGCTAGGCTACGCCCTTACTCCCAATAGTCAGATCGTTGTCCCGTTCCGAAAAGACATAAGACAGAATATATCATCAGACGGTTGGCGAAGAGTGCCCGAAGCAGAAGGTGAAACTGACCTCAATTTGGCGGTCTATGGCTGTTCATTTACCTACGGCACGGGCCTTGCTGACAATGAAACTTTCACGGCTGAACTTCAGCGTGCACTGCCGAACGTCCGCATACACAACCGCGGTGTTGGTGGTTTTGGAACGGTTCAGAACTATTTGCAGTTCAGGCAAGACATCAAGAACAAGGCTGTTGATTACGCCGTTTTCGTCATAATTTCAGACCACAGATTCCGAAACATTGTCCATCCCCAAAGAATGCAGCAGCATTTGAAAGCGGAGTGGTATGAATTGGGCGTCGAACACGTTCCGAAAGTCAGTCATGAGCGCGACGGGCCCATGAAAATCAAATATATCAATATTTGGCAGCCCCGCGCATTTAAAAAAGATTTCGACATCTTCCTTCCAGACGACTTTTTTATCGATACGGCCACGGCGACTGTCCTTTCGTCAATCCTAACCCTAGGCGAAGAAAACGACATACCCGTTCAGTTTGTTTTGTTGGACAAACTGGACGTGGAATTCAACAATTTCATAATGAGTAAGTTCACTGGCGTTATTGATGCCTCTACGCCGTTCGATACGGCACACACATTTATGCCCGCCAACATCCACCCCAATGTGGCGGCCAACAAGCTTTTTGCCTCGCGACTGCTTCCCAAAGTGAAAGAAACATGCGCCTCGTTAAGAGCCGCAAAGGAGTTCGGATAGATGCGCTCTGTTTTAGGGGTTTCGGCACTTTTCCACGATTCAACCGCCTGCATCGTAGATCAAAATAGTATCTTGGCTGCGGCTCAAGAAGAGCGTTTTACACGTTTAAAAGGGGATCATACCTTTCCCAAAAACAGCATCGACTATTGTATGCGTATGTTACCATCGGGTTCGTCTATCGATGCAATTGCCTATTATGAAAACCCGCAAACCAAGATGGCGCGAATTCTGGAAAATGCCCGCGCGCAATTCCCAACTGGCGCGCCGATTTGGAAACAATCCTTGCGGACCATCAGCGAGCTAAACCAGACTTTACCACAACATTTGTTGGGTATTGTCGAAAATCCCGACAAGATATTTTTCGTGGGGCATCATAGGTCCCACGCCGCTTCCGCATTTTACCCTTCACAATATACCGATGCCGCTGTTCTGGTTGTGGACGGCGTTGGCGAGTGGTCAACAACAACGATGTGGAAAGGGAGCGGCAATACCCTCACCCCAATTAAAGAAATAAAATTCCCTCACTCCATTGGATTACTCTACAGCGCATTTACTCAATATTGCGGATTCAAGGTCAATTCGGGCGAATATAAAATGATGGGTCTCGCTCCTTTTGGTGACCCAAAATTTGTCAATAAAATCCTCGACGAGATGATAGACCTCAAGCCAGACGGAGCTTTCCGACTGAACCTCAAATATTTCAATTTTCATCGTGGGTTAGATAGTATCAGCCCCCTGTTTGGAATGCTCTTTGGCCAACGCAAGCGAGATCCAGATGAACCGATATCTCGACACTTCATGGATATTGCTGCATCCATTCAAGCCGTCACTAATCTCATCATGGCGTCTTTAGCGGAAGAGGCCCTGAAGTCGGCTGAGACAAATAATTTGTGTATGGCGGGCGGTGTCGCCCTGAATTGTGTCGCCAATAGCTTCATCACCAACACAGTTCCCAATTTAGAGAACCTATGGATACAACCTGCAGCAGGGGATGCTGGTGGCGCGTTAGGAGCAGCGCTCGTCGTTCAAAACAGACTGACGGGACATATTCCGATGTCTCCGCGTTTTCCTATGCGGGGAAGTTACCTAGGCCCAAATTATACAGATGCAGACATAGAAGCGGCCCTGAAACGCAGTGAATTGAACTACAACAAGATCGAGTCAGAAACAGATCTTCTCGACTCGCTTGTAAGTCATTTGCAATCAGGAAAAATTATGGGTCATTTCGACGGCCGTATGGAGTTTGGTCCCCGCGCTCTAGGCAATCGGTCTATACTCGCCGACCCTCGTCCAAAAGACATGTTAAACCGGGTCAATCTAGGAACAAAATTTCGCGAAGGTTGGCGGCCATTTGCGCCGATGATACTCGCCAGCGAAACCGAAACCTATTTCGAGTCCCCGACAAGCAGCGATTATATGTTGCTCACATCGAGCCTCAAAAAAGAATATAGAGACGGAAAACCCCTGGACATTTTGCGGAGCGAAGGCGTGGACACTCTGGTCGACCTACAATCAAGCTCCACATCTGCATTTTCGGCTGTAACGCATGTGGACTTCACGTCGCGACTTCAAACTGTGTCGGCGCAAAGTGAGACACGCATGTTTCAACTTCTGACGAAATTCCATGAGGCGACAGGCTGCCCTCTCCTCTTGAACACCTCATTCAATGTGCGCGGCGAGCCCATCGTTTGTTCGCCAGATGATGCGATAGCTTGCTTCATGAATATGAATATGGATGTACTAGCGATAGGTAACTTCGTCGTTACAAAAGAAGGTCAACCAGCTTGGGTAAAAAGCAAAGTCGGAAAGAAAAAATTCAATGCCGATTAATGATGTCGAACTATTCGAATTCTTTATTGATGTCTTCTCTCAGAACTCGAGTCTCGCTCCAAATAAGCAGACGGAGGCCAAAGGGTTTTGCGAGCCTAGCGACACGCTCAAAGTGGAATGTGTCTCTCTAAAGTCTGTGTTAGGCGATGGCACAGATATGCTGTCGACCCTGCGGAAACGCTACGTTGAAGAAGGCAAGGCAGAGATGGCTGATGCAACGACCAAAATCCTAGCGTTTTTGACAGGTCCCGACTCAGATTTCGACGCGAAAAAAGAGCGTCCGAGACGCTTACTGGATTATGTCTATCCGACTGTCTGACCCAATACAGGCATGAGGGTCATAATCTTTCAGCGCATTTGCGCGATAGCCAGTCAGCACACGCGGGCGACAAACGAATCTCTCGCTGGCCCTTTTCGCCTACCTCTGCTAGCTGCCGCGCATGTCAGATCCGCAGAAACCGTGGCGTGTTACCGCCCTCACCCTGTTCCCGGACGCGTTTCCAGGCGTTTTGGGCACATCCATCATTGGTGGGGCTGAAAAAAGCGGCATTTGGCAGCTAGATACAGTGGACATTCGTGATTTTTCGACTAATAGGCACCGCAGCGTTGATAGCCCGCCTTCGGGCGGCGGCCCCGGTATGGTTTTAAAACCTGACGTGGCGGCAAGGGCCATCGACAGTGTAGCCGACAAACGGCCGCTCATTTATATGACCCCTCGGGGCAAACCTCTAACGCAGCAACGCGTCAGAGAGTTAGCATCGGGACAGGGTCTTATTGTGTTTTGCGGACGGTTTGAAGGTCTCGACCAAAGGGTGATCGAAGCCCGTGAGATGGAAGAAATTTCCATCGGCGACTTCGTTCTTGCTGGGGGAGAGGTGGCCGCACAAGTGATGATCGAGGCGTGCGTACGCCTGCTACCCGGGGTTCTGGGTGATGCGGACAGCGCCTCGGACGAGAGTTTTGAAGATGGTTTGTTGGAGTATCCACTCTATACTAAACCAAGAGAGTGGGAAAACCGGAACATTCCGGACGTGTTGGTAAGCGGCGATCACAAAAAGATCGCAGATTGGCGACGTACCCAGAGCGAAGAGACAACGAAAGCAAGACGGCCAGACCTCTATGAAAAGGTTTTTGGGGCCAAATTGCAAACAGGAGACGGACAATGAACGTCATTGAAAAGATCGAAAAAGCCGAACAAGAGCGCCTGCTCTCTGGCGACAAAACTATCCCTGATTTTTCAGCGGGTGACACACTTGTTGTTCAAGTTCGCATTACAGAAGGCACACGCACACGTTTGCAAGCCTTTGAAGGCGTCTGCATCGCCCGTTCTGGCGCAGGCATCAAAGAGAGCTTCACAGTTCGTAAAATCTCCTATGGTGAAGGCGTTGAACGCGTATTCCCACTTTACTCCCCAATGGTTGAAGAAATCGAAGTTAAGCGTCGCGGTAAAGTACGTCGCGCCAAGCTTTACTACCTTCGTGATCGTCGTGGTAAATCCGCACGTATCGTCGAACGCACAACAGGCCGCGGCATGACCGGTGGACGCGCAAAGAAGTAATAACGTCCGCATTTTATCCCGTAGATGAAATGCAGTTATTTCCCGAAACGATAACGTTTCGACTTTGACAGATTTGAATACAAAACCGCTGTCCGCAAGGACGGCGGTTTTTTTGTAGGAAAGTGCAACATCATGACCGCCATCTTCCTCACCTCGCCAGTCTTTCTGGTCACCTTCTATCTTCTGGGTATAAATTTGCTCGCCTATGTTGCTTTCTACAGCGACAAAAAACGAGCACAGCAACAGAAGCAGCGTATCCCAGAGTCAACACTCCTCATCCTTGCCCTACTCGGCGGTACAATCGGCGCAATAACGGCGCAGCACCAGTTCCGTCATAAGACTCGAAAACAACCGTTCAAATTCCAACTCTATTCCATCGCCGTATTGCAGGTGATTGCCTTAATTTTGCTGGCCCTGCCCGCGCAACGTATAGCGTTGATCAACTGGATAGAGACCCAAAGTTCGAATCTGCAATAAAATCTCTCTTAACGCTCACCTCCTCCAAATAAATCACGATTTCCAAAAATCTACTGACACAATGCTGTCAGTAGCGGTATGCGAGAGAGATCTTGGCAAACACACAACCCGCCAAGGAGATTTAGAAATGGCTACCAACACACAAAACCGCGTCGTCTGGGCAGAAATTCCAGTCGCAGACATGGATCGCGCTATGGCATTTTACGCAACCGTCTTGGGCGCGCCGCTGACGATGAACCACGAAGGCCCCTTTCCCGTCGCGATGTTCCCTACTGACAATGAAAACGGCATTTCAGGTAATTTGATGCCTGGCAAACCCTCAACCAATGGCGAAGGTCCAGTGGTGCATTTGAATGCGACTTGCGATTTGGAAACCGCCAAAGCCCGCGTTGTTGAGGCGGGTGGGAAAGTCGTCTCCGATATCATCCAAATTCCAGTTGGCGCCTTCTTTTACGCCATTGATACCGAGGGCAATCCACTCGGTCTGTTTCGGTACTAAACCGTGAGACGCGCCGACCGCCTGTTCCAAATCGTGCAACTTTTGCGCGGCGGTCGGCTCGTTACAGCCGCAACTTTGGCCGAGAAACTCGAAGTGTCCGTCAGGACGATCTACCGCGACATTGCCGACCTACAATCCACGCGCGTCCCCATCGAGGGTGAAGCGGGCGTGGGCTACGTCATGCGCGACGGTTACGACATTCCGCCGCTCATGTTCACCTCAGATGAAATCGTCGCCCTTGTCGCCGGCGCGCAAATGGTACGGTCTTGGGGTGGCACGGCTATGGCAAATGCGGCGGAAGAAGCCCTGATCAAGATCGAAGCGGTTCTCCCCGAAGCCTCCCGCGCCCGCGCCGCAGGGGCGCGCGTTTTCGCGCTTCCGTCGGTGCAAAATCAAGAGACTCGCGACAGGATTGATGCTTGCGAGAAGGCCGCCGAAAACCGTGACATTATCTCTATCGAATATACGGACCTTAAGGGGTCTGCGTCCTCACGCGATATTCAACCTCTGGGCATTTGGTTTTGGGGAAATGTCTGGACACTGGCGGCATGGTGCCAACTCCGCGAAGGGTTCCGCGTTTTCCGCGTAGATCGCATTTCCAAATTGACGTTAACAGGGGAGCGTTTCGCCCCCCTCCCAGACCGTTCCCTCGCCGCCTGTTTGAGGCACTTTGAGGCAGAGGAATACAATCGAGATGAGAGGTCGGGACATAACGCAAGCGTCTAATGGGACAGTCTCCACAATCTGTCAGGCAATCTGCGACTGGGACGAAATCGCATTTAACACAGCACAACTTCCCTCGAAATCATGGCCTTCATTCACATTCTGAGCCATGTCGAGCCTCACAGCGCGATGAGGCAATGCTTGAGCCAATTGCCTTGGAGATGGACTACGCGATTAAACCAGAGGCCTAAAACGCCCAAAATAGAACGCTCAGTTATTTGTGGTTGGGTATCAGTGTGGAATATAAACGCCATCAATCTCGGGCGAGACAACGGGATAAAATATGCTCGCCGCGAGAGTGAGAAATTTTGACTTCCCTAAAACCTCATAAATCGTTAAACTTAAAACTGGGTCAAAAGTAAATTTGACTCTCATAGGGCCGGAAGGCTCGCGACGTTTCATGGAGGCACTTATGTCCAAACGTCATCGTAAATCTAAAGAGTTTCAGCTCTTTCAAAGTGATTCTGGTGGAGAACACGCCATGACTGACTTTGGCCTTTTCCAAGCTCCAAAAGGAAAGAAGCTAAAAGGGCGGGATAGGCGCAAGAGTATCAAGCGCGCTTTCTACGACGATTGAAGACGAGTAGTTAATCCAGCTATATTGGCTGAGATTTTAAGACCTCTCACATCCGCTTATGGGCTCCATGTGAGTTTCTTCATGGCGCGAAAATCGAATTTGAAACTTGTATAGCAGACCTATTGGTTTGGCCTTTTAGGCTTTCTTCTTCGCTTTACAATATTGCGAGGGTCGGTTCGCATTATTAACGCCATTGCACGTGGACGCGGCATGGTGACAAAATCGGCTGTTTCATCCGGGGCGGCGCGTTGAGAAACGCGGAATAACGCATAGAATGTCAGCAGGGTATGAACGAGTGCCGTGAAAGCAAACATAGCTGATGGTTCGAAAATTGACATAATCAGCGGGGCTATCGATGGACCGACAACGGACCCTATTCCGTATATCAAAAGCAGCCCTCCGCTTATTGCGACAAATTCGTCTGGCTCTGCGCGATCATTAGCATGGGCTGCGGACAAGCCAAAAATTTGCATAGCAAAAGCGCCGTAGAGTATACCACCTAAGAGTAAGAAGGTTACCGACTGAGGTGCATATAAGTACAAAAATACACCCGCTCCGACAGCGCCAGACGACATTAAAATTAGAATTTGACGGCGCCCAAATTTATCGGACAGAAAACCAACGGGCCACTGTAACAATGCTCCGAAAAAAATCACCGCGCTCATGAATACCGAAACCATGATTATTGGATGTCCGAGTAACTGGACGAATACGGGACCCATCCCCCAGAAACTTCCATTTGTTAATCCAACCGCAAAGCTACCGACCACAGCTAAGGGAGATGATTGTATGAGTTTCTTCAAGTTGAGGGATGTATTCGTCACCGCTGTGGGGGCTTTTGACGTAGAAATGGAGACAGGTAGTATCGCTAAACACACACAGATCGCAACGACAGAGAACAATGCGTAGTCGTTAGGATCATATAACGTCAACATGAATTGCCCTACCGTTACAGCTCCAAGGTCAACCATACGGTAGATAGACAATATTTGCCCACGTCTATCATTGGGCGCTTGCTCATTTATCCAGCTTTCGATGAGGACATAAAGTCCTGCAAACCCAAAACCGG
>CALHXF010000039.1 GCA_938040095.1 uncultured Caulobacterales bacterium | reverse complement strand
GGCGTAAGGGGCGTTAGCGTGGGCAAAGAGATTCAATATGCAACGGTCCAAGAGTGGGTCGATGCCGAATTCAAAGTTCAAATAGGTGACGGTCAAAATCTGAGTGAACAAACGCTCTCTATTTCAGGTTTGATCATTTTGGAGGTTCACCCGACGAGTCCCGCAGGTTTGCTGGGATTAGAAAAGGGTGACATTCTCTACGCAATAAATGGCGGTGTTTTTGATCATGGTGATTTGAATAAAACGCTCAAACCCCGACGCTTCGGCCGATCTTATAGGTTTGACTTCTTACGTGTGTCGACGCGCAAACGAATTTGCATCACAGGTCGAACCCTACCGTTTGGAATGCGCACGGCGCAGACCGTTAATAGTTTCGGCATCTCGCTGCGCAATGGCGACCCTGACCCACACGATATTTGTCAATTCTGGGAGATCCGGGACGCGGACGCCTTGGCCGAATTATGGCTACCATTTGAAGCCTATAACATTCGGTTGAGAGACAGGAACGGCTCACCCTTTGACGGCCCGCTTCCGCAATCGGTGGCATATGACAGTCCACTCGCAAGTTCAGAGGCTATTTGGCCAGGTGCATTTGCATGGTTGGCGCTCTGCGCGGCCCATGCGGGTCAATGGGATAGGGCGCGTGTCGTCCTCCAAGCCGTCGAAGCGCATTTCGACAGCTCTGGTGATTCAGGCATGATGAGCATGTTTGCGGCTATGGCCTACACCCGATCAATGTTGGCCGAGAACATTGACGATCCCGTAAATGCAGTCCGACATATAGAACATGCCATTGAGATGACACCCGGAACAGAAGTCCTGTATCGTCGATTATCAAAACTGACAGGGGAAATCGCAACGGCACCCCCCTCACATCTTTTAGGGGCGCAACCTTCTTATGATCTGCCGCAACGTGACCCAAGCGAACGGTTTGTTCAATCTGCAGGCCAAGTGTCTTTGAAAAATAGCGTGAGCACTCTCAGAGCTGGCGAATTTATGCTTGTTTGCGTGATGGCGAGTTACCGCACGAATGGTCCCTATGTCGAAGGATTTGAACGCGCACATACTCCGCTCTCCCGCCTGCGAGGAATTTTCAAAACCGTTCATATTATCACGTCGTGGGATGCGGCAGAGTCTCGTGATTTAAGCTGGCCGATCATGGAATCACGGTTGGAAAAATCAGGCGTAAATGTTCATGTTTTATATGACGCCGAGGGCGCGCTCGCGGAACAGCTCACCCTGATTTCCTCTCCAACGAATTTGGTGATCGACCACCGAGGTGTCGTCGTTGCCGAAGGTTGGCTCGGAGATGACAAGCTGCTGTGGAAGGCGATTGGGGGTTCGGGCATATAATATGGACTTGAACCTAAAAGGTTTTACCCAACGGGGCTGGACCCGTCTTCCGTTTGAATTCGATGAAATATCCCTCACGGCGCTCTCTGCTCTAAGCCCTCACCTTGGTCGTGGGCGGCGCTTCTCTGATATGCCGCAACTCTCTGAAATATTACCCCCCGATTTCAAGACCACGCTTGTCACTTTAGGCTTCAATCCAACACCCTTACGCGCTGTCGGGTCCACCAAAACACCTGAAACCAATTGGTCTCTGCCTTGGCATCAGGACCGCGTTGTCGTCATGCCCGAACGGACCGATGATCCGAACCTCTCAAATTGGACGCAAAAGTCAGGGGTTTGGCATTGCGAACCTCCCGTTTCGGTTCTGCGCAGAATGGCCTTTGTCTATATCACCTTTGATCAGATCAACGACGGTGCAGGCGGCCTAGAGATCGCGGAAGGCAGCCATGCCTTTGGGAAGATAGAGCAACCCAATATTTTGGAATGCGTTGACAAATCCGAAGTAAGATGCCCAAATATGAAACGCGGTGAGGCTCTGCTCGTGTCCGCCCTTACCCTTCACCGCTCAAGCAGTCTTTCGCGGGGCTTAATCCGACGCACATTGCGGGTGGATTTCGCTATAGATGGATAGATACTTTGCATCTCCGCACTAAATCTATCCAAACCCAGCGCGATTGTGCATCGAAATTCACTCACGACGTTCTGACGGGGCTGTGCGGTCAGTTTGATTTGGCATTTGCGGGTTCGGATCATACCTAGAGTTCACATCGATTTTTCCCCGATGTTTTTAACTTTTAAGCCCAGAGGCAGCTGTCTTCATGATCAGCGCTCTGGGTCTTTTTTTGCACACATCGTTTCTGGGGCACCGCATTACCCGAACGGTATGGCCGCTAACCCCCCTTATAATTCCCAAGAGGCAGGCCCTAGATTTTGGATCAAAAAAACGCCCCATCGATGGCGTCATTTGTCCTGTCGCAAACCCTTGATTTTTTCGGTTGGACGCATGATATAGCGGGTCTTCCACTCTCGGATGCAGAAATAAGGTTTTCCATGATCCCCGGCCAGAATTTTAACGACCGCTTGAAAGAGCAAAAAGAGGCGAAACTCGCCATGCTTAAGCGCGCCAAGGAAAAACAGCTGGACCCTGCCGAGAAAGCTAAGATCATGGAAGAGCGCGCCAAACGTAATGAGGCACGCGAAGCCCGTGAAACTGAGCGTCGCGCAGAACGCAAGCGCAAAGAAGCCGAAGAAGCCGCTGCAAAAGCAGAAGAGGAACGTAAGAAACTCTTGGCTGTTGAAGCTGGTAAGAAAGCCAAAGAAGATTTGGTGAAAGCGCAAAAAGCGCGCCGCGATGCGAAATACGCCGCTCGGAAAAATAAGCGCCGCTAGTCGCGCTTCATTTATAAATTAAGATAGAGGCCGGCTCATTTGAAGCCGGTTTTTTTATGGGCGTGTGGAACCTGTTATTTGAGCCGGCTTAGAGTTTCCAACCCGTGTGCAAGGCTGCAATCCCCGTGCTGTAGTCTTGATAGTCCACTTGCGCAAAACCCGCTTCACGGATCATTTCAGCAAACGCCTCCTGTCGCGGAAACTTGCGAATGGACTCGACGAGATATTGATAGCTGTCTCGATCGCCTGTCAGAATTTGACCCAGGCGCGGAATGACAGCAAAACTATAGGCGTCATAAAAAGCTTGGATCATTTTGGCGGGTGGTGTCGTGAATTCTAAAATGCCAAGACGTCCACCTGGTTTCAACACGCGACGGAACTCACGCAACGCGGCCATACGGTCGGTCACATTTCGAATACCAAAAGAGATTGTCACAGCATCGAACTGCCCATCTTCAAACGGTAAACACTCCGCATTCCCACAAATTCGAGTGAGGTTCAGGCCGCGATCTTTTTCGGGGTCGATCCCCGCGAGCAACATTTGGTCATTGATATCACACACAACCGCGGATGCAGGTTCACCACCACGACGCAAACGCACCTCATCTGCCGCGCGAATAAACCGTCGCGCAATATCACCTGTGCCGCCTGCGACATCCAACAACCGCTCGCCGGGTTGCGGGTTCAGACGGGTGATCGTCATATTTTTCCAGACGCGGTGAATACCGACGCTCATCGCGTCATTCATCAAATCGTAATTAGAGGCAACGGAATCGAAGACGCCTTTGACCCGGCTGATTTTTTCAGCCTCGGGGATCGTTTCAAATCCAAAGTCGATCGTTTTGTCAGACATGACGTTTCCTATTGGCGGCCAAATTACGGGTCAAATGCCAAAGCTGGCATTTACTCCGCGACGATTTGTAGACCTTTATGCCGATGAACGCGCGGAGACAACATATTGAGCCCGCCGTTCTCGTCGCAGCCTCCACAATCGTAGTTCGATCCGCTAAGACCTTGGAAAAACTCATCGTCTTCACGAAACGCACCGACGAGATAATCAAACACGGCCCGAATACGCATAGAGCGTTTGAGGTCTTGATGCGCAACTAAATAGAGGGATTCCATGTGCACGATTTCAGGCAAGACACGGACAAGTCCGAGGGCCTTGGCGTTCACGCCACACATCGGCAACACACCAATACCATAGCCATGCACCAACGCTTGATCGAAGGCCCAAATCGAGTTCGTGTTAAATGTCACACGCTTTGGCTTATAAATCATCTTGCCGTCATCATCCATCAACCAGAGGGATTTGCCGTCCATGATCTGCGCCAAGACACCGTCATGTTCGACTAACTCTTCTGGCGTCGCAGGCGATCCACGACGCGATAAGTAGTCAGGTGAAGCAAACAGACCAAAGCCAACTTCGGCAACCTTGCGGCCAATCAAAGAATTTTGCTCTCCCGGACTACGCCAGCGCAAGGCAATATCGGCTTCGCGTTGCGCCAAATTGAAACTCTGAAAGCCGATCCCAATATCGATCAAAACATCTGGATGCTCGGTACGGAAATTTTGCATGACTCCCGGCAACCAGCTTGTACCGATACCCTCGGTCGCAGACAAACGCACAACGCCAGAAAGCGAATCCTCTAATGTCGCCGAAGACCGATCAATGGCGGATGCCTCGTCCTGCATCCGTCGAATATGGTCCAACATGGATTGTCCAAAATTTGTCGGAATGAGTTGGCCGCTCTCACGTTTCAGCAAGGGCGTCCCGAAGTGATCTTCCAGCGCCCGAATACGACGGCCCACAGTTGGCTGGCTCATACCAAGAGCGCGGCCCGCAGCCGTCAAAGAGCCTGCCTCCGCGACGGCTAGGAAAATAGGATAGTCTGACCAATTCTTCATACATTTCCGTATATAGGCATGTCTGTATATGTCAATTTCATTCGAATTTGTTTGAAACTAGAGAAATGATGTCGATTACAAAGGATAAAGACATGACACATTATCCCCGCAGACTTGGGATTGTCGCAGCAACAATCTTTGCAGCTTTGTGCCTAAGCGCCGCTCTTCTACCTGCGGGCGCGACAGTCATTCAACCGCATGACGTGGAATTTGAGGCACCGGCAGAATTTGTCGTGGCGACGGCCTCTAGTAAATATGTAAAAGCAGGTATTGTTGCGTTCGAGAAACGCGACTTCCCAAAATCTGTGGCAATGAATAAAGCGGCACTACGATTGAAACCGTCGGGCAAAACGGCAGCGGCGGCGCAGTCAAACCTCTGCGCGACGTGGGCAATGCTGAACGATCCCGTGAGAGCCCAGACGGCCTGTGAAGCGGCCCTCGCTATTAATCCAAGCTATCAGCCTGCGCAGTCCAATAAAGACCTGCTAAACGCAAAACGCGCGCCAAAATAAGCGCGCGTTTCAGATTTTTCAGTGAGATAGCAGAGGTTTAACCGCCGTGTTCAATCGCAAAGGTTAGACCTGCATGAGACTGCAAACGGTTTAAAAGCGCGTCGCCCATTGCAGGTGCAGACGTCATCACTCCGCCTGGACCTTTTACATCCTGAACAAGTGCAAGGGCCGCTTCAGCAATCATTTTAGATGTAGAGCCATATCCTGGATCTTTGTCGCCTTTGACGGATGAGATAATCCGTGTGCCATTTGGCGCATCCCCAACAAACATCACATCATAGGAGCCGTTTTCGCGCTCATCTTTGGATGGGCCTTCACCTGGCTTTGGCGGATTATCACCAAAGGCATTGGATTTCGCCATACCCTTGGCGAGCTGCTCGCCCTTTTCACCGGGTCCAGTTAGGACCATTTCGCCATATTGGAAGTCCCGTCCATAACGGTAATCAAGCAACGCATTTGAACGATGCACATTCTTGGTGTTGATGCTGGCCATGATGAACGGCGTCGCCCAACTTCCCAAATCAGCCTCTTCCATTGGTTTATGGATTGGAGGTTGTTTCGCACCCGCCTCAGGTGAAAGGGAGAATGGGTCTTTTAGCCATTCCAAAATCTCTGGCTGTTTTTGGGCACGCTTCATTGTTTCCATAAAGCTGGCGGCCGTACCGCCAGAGAATGTGCCCTTCATGCCGCGCACGCGACACCGAATATTTTCACACGCGCCGCCATGATTGGCAATGGCGTGGTTCTGATGGAACAAAACACCGAGGTCGAATGGGATGGAGTCAAAGCCACATGACAACACAATGCGCGCGCCGCTTTTCTTTGCAACATCATCATATTGCCCAATCATGTCTTTCATCCATGCAGGTTCGCCGCACAGATCAACATAGTCCGTGCCGCCTTCAGCGCAGGCTTTAAGCAAAGGCTCACCATAGAGTTGGTAGGGGCCAACCGTTGTAATCATCGCCTTGGTACGCGCGGCCATTTCAGCCAAACTTGCGGGATCGTCGGAATTTGCAGTGATGAGCGCGATGTCTTTGGAGACGCCCATCTCATCGCGCACAGCCGCGAGTTTTTCCGCATTGCGACCGGCCATCGCCCATTTCAAATCCGTGCCACCATATTCAGCTTGCAGATATTCAGCGACAAGGCGGCCTGTGAAACCAGAGGCACCATAAATTACAACGTCAAATTCGCGATCAGACATATATCTTCTTTCTGTGATTGGAGTTTAATCTAGTTACGGAACAATGGGTCCTGTGGACTGCGCAATAATGCGGTGCCAGATCACGAGGACAGGCGCGCCAAGCTCGAGGCCCATGCCCAACATCATATCGGATGGCGGTGTACCAACATTCAAATAGCTATAAAGTCGCGCTAAACCTCCAAGGAAAATAGCAAGAACCAATAAACGCAAAACTGTACCGCGATTATCTAAGTCACCCAGCAGGTACCAAATGAGGAAGAAAAGCGAGAGATAATAGGCACTGAGGTAACGGAATTGATTGTCTAATCCTGCACTCACGGCGTCGCCGCCATTGAGAGCGGCCGCTCCGCCCATAACGCCTGTCACAGCGAAATAGAGCGGGATCAGAGAGAGGGCCATCAAAACAATTTTTAGAGCAGTACGCATTAGTTCATCTCCGGATAAGGGCGGTAGGCAAGATCGGTTTCATGCAAACTCGTTACATAGAGAACACCATCATGTAAAATGGCACCCGTGGCATCATGGTATGCACCTTTGGGGTCTTGGAAGGTTCTGAGCACATTTCCGCTCGCATCAAGCTGTACGATATGGCCGTAGTTTTCGGCTTTGGGTCGCATAGATGCGGGTAAGCGCATGGCGACTTTTCGCGCATTCGGCTTGCTCGCATTTTCGTCTAACCACACAGATCGTGGTGAAATTAATCCGAGGAAAAACGTCCCATCTGGACCTGGGTTAATATTGTCGGGAAAGCCTGGCATATTCGCGATCCAGTCTGTCATCCGGCCATTCGCAGGATCAATTTTTATCACACGATATCGCCCGGTCTCATTGACGAGGACACTGCCGTCCGGATGCATCGCAACGCCGTTCGGAAACACCAAACCATCTGCAACAACAGTTGTTTGTTGCGTCCGAAGGTTAAAGGCGAGCACACGGCCTGTGCCTTGGCTTTCCATGATTTCCAGCAAAGACGCCGCCATCGTTGTGCCATTGGCTTTGGCTCCAAATTTGGTTGAGGCATCCGAAAAATAGATCACGCCATTATCGGAAATATCCAGATCATCAGCATATAAAATAGGAGAGCCATCGACTGTGTCCGTCAAGACCTTCAACGACCCGTCTGTCGTCATGGACACCAGACCTTTGTGGGCGTCAGCAATGTAGATGACACCGTCGTAGGCTTCGATACCCAGTGGAACGCCTCCCGTATTTGCGACAATCGTTACCGCTTTCGTCTTTGGGTGGATTCGGGTGATGTCGCCCGTTTGAGAGGTCGCATATAGCATCCCATCCAAAACGGTGACATCTTCGGGTCCAACACTTTCACCAACAGAAATAAGGCCCAAATTCGCAAGCTTTGTATTTGGCGTGAAATCACCAACGTGCCCTGCATCTGCCACAGGTTGCCAGCTCACGGGGTTAATGGCGACGGGCGCGAGAGTCAGATACCCAACGCCAATGGCGATCAGCGCGCCTGCACCCAGGAGAATTTTCTTCATTTTTCACCTGCCTTATTCATACGGTTCGCAATTAAGTCATCGACCACACTTGGATCAGATAACGTCGATGTATCCCCGAGTGCATCAAAACTATTCTCCGCAACTTTACGCAAGATACGACGCATGATTTTTCCTGATCTTGTCTTGGGTAAGCCAGGTGCAAATTGAATAAGGTCAGGCGAAGCAATTGGCCCGATTTCACGACGAACATGTTTGACAAGCTCTGCGCGCAACCCGTCGTCATCAGCACTGCTTGGGAGTGTTGTGACATAGGCATAAATGCCTTGGCCTTTGATATCGTGAGGATAGCCAACGACGGCGGCTTCCGCGACAGCGGCATGCGAAACCAGCGCGCTTTCCACTTCAGCGGTTCCCATGCGATGGCCCGACACATTGATCACGTCATCAACACGGCCTGTTATCCAATAAAATCCGTCTTCATCGCGGCGACAGCCATCGCCCGTGAAATAATTTCCAGGGTAAGTCGAAAAATAGGTTTCAACAAAGCGATCATGATCCCCGTAAACGGTCCGCATTTGACCAGGCCAACTGTCTTTAATGATGAGGTTGCCTTCGGCTGCGCCTGAAAGCTCTCGTCCTTCCGCGTCGACAAGGGCGGGTTCAATCCCGAAGAATGGTAAGCTTGCGCTGCCGGGTTTCATGGGCGTCGTTCCCGGCAAAGGGACGATCATCGCACCGCCCGTTTCGGTTTGCCACCATGTATCGACAATGGGACAACGCGTTTCCCCAACCACATTAAAGTACCAATCCCAAGCCTCGGGATTGATCGGCTCACCCACCGTGCCAAGCAATCGCAAACTGGAGCGGGAGGTCGCTTTAACAGGGCCATCACCTTCACGCATCAAGGCGCGGATCGCGGTTGGAGCGGTGTAAAAGGTTGTAACCTGATGCTTGTCGCAAACCTGCCAGAAACGCGACGCATCTGGGTATGTCGGGACGCCTTCGAACATCACCGTCGTCGCGCCATTCGCGAGCGGGCCATAGACAATATAGGTATGTCCCGTCACCCATCCGACATCCGCCGAACACCAATAAATATCATCTTCTTTGAGGTCAAAAACGGCCTCATGGGTCAGCGACGCCCAGACCAGATACCCGCCTGTCGTATGTAGCACGCCCTTAGGTTTCCCCGTGGAGCCCGACGTATAAAGAATGAAAAGCGGGTCTTCAGCATTCATCGGTTCGGGTTGGCAATCATCGGAGACGGTCAATACCGCTTCATGCAGCCAAATATCTCGGCCTTCATCCCATTGAATGTCAACCCCTGTGCGACGCACACATAAAACTGTTTGCACAGGCTTGTCCGCTTTCGCAGCAATATCGCACGCCGCGTCACAATTGACCTTCAACGGCACACGCTTCGTTCCGCGCAAACCTTCATCAGCCGTGATCACAAATCGACTGTCGCAGTCCATAATACGGCCCGCCAGTGCATCAGGAGAAAACCCACCAAAGACGACAGAGTGAACTGCGCCGATCCGCGCGCAGGCAAGCATTGCAAAGGCAGCCTCAGGGATCATCGGCATATAGATCGTAATGCGGTCACCTTTTTTGGCACCATTGGCTTTCATAACATTCGCAAAACGGCAAACTTCGCTGTGAAGTTCGCGGTATGTGAAAGTTTTAGATTCGTCAGGACTATCGCCCTCCCAAATAATGGCGACTTTATCCGCGCGTGTTTCAAGGTGGCGATCCAAGCAATTCTCTGTGACGTTCAAAACACCGTCGGCATACCACCTCACGTGTAGGTCAGATTTGTCCCATGACACGTCTTTGATCTGCGTGGGTGCAGTCATCCAATTCAGGCGCTTAGCTTGCTCTCCCCAGAACGCTTCGGGGTCAGCCAGTGAGCGCGCATAAGTCTCTTGATATCGCTCGGGCGACATATTTGCGCGTGCGGCAAAAGCGGATGGAACAGGATGGGCTGTATCGGACATGCAAACGGGGTCCCTCTAAAGTCGGTGTTTATATTCGGATGAAAGGATACGAAGCGGGCGTCAAGAGAAAGCAGGAATCTAAGATGCTTGACCCTGTATAAAAATGAACGCTATTCAAAAAAACTGAAGAGTCCCTCAGGAGCGTCACATCCCCGTTTTTTCATCAAAAGCCATTCCGACATCGGACGCGTTCCAAAAAAACCGAACAGAGATGTTAGAGCAGATCGACGCGCTGACCGCTTTGAATGCGCGCGCCCCTGCACTCTCAGCTTCGAAACAGGCGAGGTTCGAAAAGCGCGGACAACTTTTACCCCGCGAACGCCTCGCTCGACTTTTGGACCCTGGCTTTCCCTTCGTCGAAATTGGGAATTTGGCGGGTTATCTTTTGGACACAAAGACAGAAGAAAAATCTATCCCGGGTGGAACGATTATCGCAGGTATCGGGTTCGTCTCTGGAACGCGTTGTGCCATTGTGGTCGATGATAGCGGTATTCGGGCGGGGTCCCTGACGACGGCGGGCGGCTATCGCCTCGAACGTATGCAGGAAATCGCATTGCGTCAGAAGCTTCCGTTCATTCATCTCGTCGAAAGCGCGGGCGGTGACCTTCTGAATTATACCGTCGAAAGTTTCATTCAGGGCGGGACGTTATTTGCCAATCTCGCGCGGCTTTCCAAAGCAGGTATTCCTGTGTTGGCGATTTTACACGGCTCCAGCACCGCTGGCGGAGCCTATATGCCTGGCCTTTCGGATTATGTCGTCGGGGTTAAAGGGGCCAAAGGGTATGGCGGACAAGCTTTCCTTGCAGGACCACCGCTTTTAAAAGCGGCAACTGGCGAAATCGCGACGGCTGACGAACTGGGCGGTGCAGAGATGCATGCGACCACATCTGGACTGGTTGATTATTTGGCAGCAGATGACGGCGAAGCGGTTCTGATGATGCGGGATATCGTCGGACGTTTGGCTTGGAAAAACGAAACAAACCCTCAGGGCTATGTCGAACCCGTATTAGGCACCGATGATATCGCGGGTGTTGTCCCGATTGATTACCGTAAGCCCTATGATGTGCGAGAGGTGATTGCGCGTCTCGTGGATGGATCTGATTTTACAGATTTCAAGACACGCTACGGCGTTTCGACCGTTTGCGTGCAAGCCTCAATTCACGGCCAAGCCGTTGGTGTTATTTCAAATAACGGCCCTATTGATCCAAACGGCGCAACCAAGGCTGCACAATTTATTCAGCTCATGGACCAAGCCGGAACACCGCTTTTATTCCTCCAAAATACAACAGGCTACATGGTCGGAAAAGCCTATGAGCAGGCAGGCATGATTAAGCATGGCGCAAAAATGATCCAAGCGGTGACCAACGCCGATGTGCCGCGAATTACGCTGATGATTGGCGCAAGTTTCGGTGCAGGGAATTACGGCATGTGCGGACGGGGTTACGATCCCGACTTTGTCTTTAGCTGGCCAAATGCCCGTAGCGGCGTTATGGGCGGAGAACAGGCCGCAACGGTGATGGAGATCGTAGCCGACGCGCAAGCCGCACGCGCAAGCGTGACACCAGACCCCGAAAAACGCGCCGCAACACGTGCGAAATTGACAGATATTTTCGATAGCCAATCTAGCGCCTTCTACACGTCCGGACATTTGTTGGATGATGGCGTGATTGATCCACGTGACACGCGGAAATTACTCGGAGTGTTGCTGCCAATTGTAATGGAAGCCAAACACCGCAAATTACGCCCAAGCTCCTTTGGGGTAGCGAGACTATGATGCGCAAACT
>CALHXF010000038.1 GCA_938040095.1 uncultured Caulobacterales bacterium | reverse complement strand
GCGGCCCACATGCGGGCGCACAGGTTGCGGCTCGCCACACTAGTTAAGGCGGGCGTCGTGCAAGTCGCGAGCAAGGATAAGGACGGCGATCCCTTGGAGTGGCGCGTGCCAGATGATTTTGAAGAACGGGCTATCTCATTAGACTTGAGACAGGGCCGCGCGTCAGGCGTGAAGCTGCTTTCGCGCCAAGACTTGGAGACACAGCTTGATAGTCCCGGTGCGACGTGGCTTGACCGCGCACAGGTGAATTGGGGCAGAGGTGGACTAGGAGGAATAAGCGTAAAATCTAGCGCCTTCGCAGGAGAACTGGACACAGCTTTCCAACAGCGGCGCACATGGCTCATAGAGCGAGGCTATGCAGAGCTACGCCAAGACGAGCAGAAGACCTCTATCATATACAAACGCGGCTATTTGAAAGCCCTAGAGACGGAAGGATTTAATGCAGCAACGGAGAAGCTGGAGAGCATGACGGTCAAGGCGCATGTTGCGGCGCAATCAGGACGGTTGATTGAAGGCACAGTCTCGCAGGAATACGAACTCCCCCACGGCCCCCATGCGATGATTGAGACGCAACGCGCCTTTTACCTTGTGCCGTGGGAAAGCACTCACGCGCAGAAGTGGGGGAAGCGTATCAAAGGCCGCGTGCTTGGCGGCGGCGGTATTGATTGGGATGTGGGGCGCAGTCGCGGGATAGGAAGGTGACTTCAGTTTGGGGCAAACCGGACCTTAGAAATAATTCCGCTTTCGAACTGCTTCGGCGTGCGGGCGATTACGCCAATGCGTAAATATCCCGCTCTCGTCCCATGTGTTCTTTGGGGCTTTAAATTGATAGTCAGTTTGTAGTTATTCGTCGAGTAATAACCATGGCTTCGCAAATACTTGACTTAGCATTTTGGCGTGTGGCGGCGGGACAGCCTCATAAGCGGGCAGTCCCATAATATCAGGGTGAGACGTTGTGCGCATGTGATTTGCACTAATCGGTGAAGAATACAGCCCTGATGCGAGGCTTGCCCGGCTTAGCGAGCAAACCCCTGATGGAAAAAAAACACTGGTATAGGTTATGCCCTTCTCTGCCAGATGGTTAATGTTAGGTATCTCAATTGTTGCGTCACCATATGGCGCTAAAGTTGGACTTGCATCCTTTAAAAAAAGCCAGAGGATATTCGGCCTATCATTTTCTTTAATAACCTCAGGCTTTTTCTCTGTGGCGGTACATGCCGCAGTCATAAAACAGATGAACAAAGTAAGCCCCCAAAAAGGTTGGGCGTTGTCAGCCGGAGCTTATGCCCACTTTGTAAATTCATTCAGATTTTCCTAAGTTTTTCTGCAAGGGAATTTTGATCAATGGTCTTGATATATTTTCAGCTAAAGTTATTTGAAGATCTATGGCGTCGCAATAAATTCCCAATTCCCTGCATTGACTCTAAATTTTAGATATTCTTCATCAACCCCTGCATATGTGACGCCGCTCGTTATCTCGGTTTTTGAAGTAACGACATCATCTTCAGTCCAGATAATTTCGCCGTTCAGTTTCACCTCGCCTATCTTAAAATACTGTTTTGGTATGCCTATCACGGCGTCCGCGTTTTCCGGCGTATCCAGCATCATAGTAATTTCTGAATCGGTGCGATTGATTTCAAATGCGATGTCACCTTGGACGCTTGGAACGAATTGCTTCACATATTTCATATGCGCCATATTAGGCATGACCTGATAAGTTCGCCACTCAACGGACGTGGGCTTGATGCCTGCTATATGCTGACTTAGTACAGTCGCAGGCGCATTCCAGGCATGGTTCTCCGTACCGCCGCTTGGCAAATATTCAGCGAGCGTGGAGAGCGCAGGGTTGTCAACTTGCTTCCCATAGCGCTGCTTCATTCTTTTTAAGGCAATTTCATAGCGGCCAGCTTCTGCCATGGCTTGATAAACCATCCATTCAAAATGCGGGCTTGCGAACTGGTTGGGGACTAAAACATTATTGACAATGTCTTCATATTGTTCTGGCTCAGCTAAGCCAAATAAAATCGCAATAGCATTGGCTCGGTCATCTTTCAGCTCTTGCGGGTTTGAGCTGAAATAACCGGCCTGCCAGAACTCTTTCTGGTAAGCCTGTTTTAGCTCCGCAATCCGTTTATCATAAAACGGTATGTGGGTATCGTCACCAATGGCCTTGGCCATTTTTCGAGCAGAAACTAAGGCGCTATAATAAAGGGCGTTTTGAATAGCCTCATAGTCAATTGTCTCCTGCGGGCCCCAATCGGTCCAACGCCATGCGCCGTTTCTAAAAACAACCAATCCATTATCTTGGGTCTCCCAAATAGAGAGATATCTGTGGACATAGGGATAGGCATATTTCAGCGCCTCCATATCGCCTGTGTTATAATAATAATGCCAAATACCTTGCTCTATAAATTGTAAGCTTTGTGCAGGTAATTCACGGAACCGTCCCGGTCCTAATCCAGCATAGATGCCTGACTCAGTATCACTAAAGGCAAGTGTGACAGTAATGGCTTTCTTCAATAAATCGCGGCCCGGTTGGTCCATAGAATAAAACAGATAACTCGCTTGATCAGCCACATCCCCGATCCATAAGCCTCGCTCGCGGTCCGGCGTATCCATAAAGTTGTCACGCGCGCAAATATACAAGGTATTCTCTGCCATTTGCCAGATTCGCGTATACCATTCATCATCGCTTTCAAAATGACCTTTGGCCTCGCCGATGCCTGTCCAGCGATATTTTAGACTATGAACTTTAACGCCTTGGGGAATATTATATTCAATAATCCGCGCGTTCATCCATGAATAGGATTCGAATTGCTGACGACCCTTTTTGGTCTTATAAAAAGTTTCGATTGAGTTTCGACGCATGTTTGACTTTATATGGATATCCAGACCTGCTTCGGCCTCAATATCGAAATAAGGTGTAATATTTTTGTTGAAGTCGAGCCTACACATTATGGGTTTGCCATCACTTATGAACGGAAATTTCGACTCAGGGTAATTCTCACAATTCGCTAAGCCATAATTTTTCAATGGTGGAATTTCGCTGGGAAATAATTCGAAAAAAGGCGCTCTTGGCGGTTTTTTATTTCCTGCTGCAGCCGGCCAATCTGAGTCATCAAAGCCTGGCTGGTTCCAAGCCGCATCAGTCCAATCGCCCATATCTTTTTGCGCGTCATAGTTTACACTCCAGGCTGGGATACGTATCCGTGACGCTTTCTCTACCGGTAAATAGGCGGTATGCGCTTTTGCTTTCCACGAACTATCTGACACGATGAATTGGTCGCCGATTTGGGCTTGGAAAATAAAACCTGCATGACCTGTCGAGACATGTGAACCTTTGTCACCATGATCGCCATAATACCAGGCCAGAGCGGCAATCGTATTTTCGCCTGCCTTCAGATATTGCCCAATATCGATTTCATCATAGTATTTATTTGACGCAATAGGGTAATAATCAACGCGCGGAGCGGGCTTCACCGGTGTGGGGCCACCTGTATAGCTACCTTCAAAAACCACCATTTCCCCGTTAATCCATAGCCAGTATTTTGTGTCTGCACTGATATATGCTGTGGCTTTGCGGCCTGCATTGGGAATATTAACTTGCGTTCTTAACGCCGCCCAACTGTTTGGAGTGGAGGTTTTTTGCTTTGCCCAAATCCACTGCGCATCCCATTCAACATTGTGAGCGTGAGCCGAAACCGGGCACAGAAAAACGAAAGCGGCAAATAGGGCTGATAGGAGTTTTATGACCGTCATAGTTTTTTCTCAATTGGTTTTCGGTTGCTTGCCAAACGGCATGGCGCTGCTTCATAAGATTGGCAATGGTGTTCAATCATTGATCAGTCATCAGTGTCAGGGAAGATCAATCTCACGGGTCCCAACAAACCTGATGCCTGCAGAATATGCGTATCTTCTTTTGCGAAAAAATTGTAACCGGTGAATGTGACGCGTTCACTTTCAGGTGGCGGCTCATTATTATTTATCCAGTCGACAGTATCGCCTGTCATCTTATAGCCGCTCGTATCGGGTAGGGCCTCGTCGCCAATTAAGCGGTTGACCCATGTGTTCGTCACGTCAATTTGCAGCGTATTAGTACCTGCTTTTACGGCGTCTCGTATATCGATTGCAAAGGGAGGCTTCCAGAGCGTGGTGAGCTTTTCACCGTTAATGCTTATCTCTGCAATTTGCTGCACATCCCCTAAATCAAGATATATCGGCCCGCTTTTTTTGAGGTCAGAGGGTTTGATCACAAATATCTTTTTGTAATGTGCGGTTCCTGAAAAATGCTTGATACCGTCTTGCTCATTATCTTTCCAATCAGTCAATGTTTCAAACACAACATGGCCGGGGCCACCCCACGCGGGTTCAAATTCAACCTGCCAGTTTTCTGATAAATCTGTAAAGCTTTGGTGTTCACTGGCTTGTTTTTTGCTTTGATAAATATCGGCAAGCAATGCTGAATACGTGCCGTTATAGTTAGGCATCTTATTGTCTTTGCGGACGAGCACAAAGCGTGACCCGTAAGGCTCCAGCAGAAGTTTTGTTTTTGTGCGGCCCTCAACCTGAGTGTACTGGTCGATTTTTTCGATGCTGCCATCGTCAACATTCCATATTTCAGGTTGCCCCTTCACGCTTCGCATATCCACATCCAAATATGCAAACTCTGGCTTGTCATTATAGAAAAAATACAGCTCGTTCGTGCCGATGAGGCGCTGTGCAAATAATTTAACGGCTTTTTCATTTATTTTAAGGGCAGGCTCATAGCCTTGCGCTGCGATAGCATCCTCCAGCGACAGAGCGATTACCTGCCCTTTTCCAAATTTATGAATTGGCGCAGGCGAAGCGTTCCATAAAGTGTCGGCTATCGATTTAAACTCATCCGCTCTTGGCCATTCGCTATAAGCAATCACATTTTGCGGTTTAAAGCTGATGACAGTCGCCCCAGCTTTGACAAGTTCATGGACACGTTCCAGCGTTTCCATTGTTAAATACTCAGGTCTGTAAAGCTGCAGGGCTTTGTAACGCGTCCCTTCTGGCAAGACCAACCAGCCGTCTTCAACGGTTATACGATTAATGAGCACATCTGTGTTGACGTAATCAAAATTATAGCCATCGGGGACTTTGGTATTGTTTTTATTCCCAACCGCCTGAGGGGCCATATCACCCAGATGGATTAAAAAGTCAGACTCGGGAACCCCTTGTTGAAGCAAATATGAGCCGCGGGAGAGATAATCAAACCAGGCCGTTCCTCCATTATCCCACCATGTTTGTGTTCGGTCGATATGCGAGCCTATACTGTCCATTGTCATGCCCGGTTTTACATGAGTATTCGGCTGATGCGCATACCGGTGGAACATAGTTTCATTAACACCTCGCGCCCATATCTTGTCGCCATAATGTTTGTAAAAATAGGGATGACCCTTCCAATTGATTGTGTTGATTGATGTAAAGGACTCTGCAGAAATAATATTTTTGCCGTAAATGTGAGCCGATGAAATTGCCGCACTGACTCGTCCCGGATATTCTTCGTCGCGCACCCAGAACTCGCCCATAGTGCGGTCCGCCATACCACCGGCTTCAAGCTCATCAAATGGACCCCATCCATAGGGCTCGATATAAGATTCCATCCCATACTTTTTCGTCATTTTGGTGAACGCGCCAAAATAATGAGTAACCATCAAATCAGAAAGGTGCCGTCTATAATCTTGCAAAATTGCGCCGCTATGAGCGGGGGATTCGATTACGCGTCCTGTTAAAAGCGGCAGCCAAGGAATAAAGTCGTAATCAAATTTTTGTTCAAAAGTGCGCTCAATCCCTTTTGTCCAGTTTTGACCGCCCATTTCATAACTGTCTATTTCTGAAAACTTTAGCGATGAATATCCTTTTTCTTTAGCCCGCTTGGCAATTTTCCCGACATAGTGTTCAAAGTGAAACTCCAGCGCAACAGGATCAAATTTATCGCACTCTAAACCAGTCCCTTCGACGGTTGCCGGAATGTTTTTCGCGCCTGTGCTTGTGTAACCAAACCTCAAAACACGCCACTTACCGTCCGGAATCTTAATGCCGTTTTCCGGAATATCTCCCCGGTTTAAAACGATCACATCCTTAGCCTTAGTTATCAATGATTGGTGATTCTCAGGCGTCAAACTCAAACGGCCCCGCTCCATCGCATTCATGGCAAGCCAATGATCAAAGCGCGGCACAGACCATAAATCAAACCGCTTAAGACCAATGGGCTTGTCAAACACAAAGCGAAAATATTTGGCTGTGTGTCCTTCAAATACATGGCTAAAGGCCCATGTCCTTGCACCTGTTCGAGGACGCCTTAGTTTATCTTCAACCGTCTTAAAATGTACACCATCATCAGATATTTGCAGCGAAGCGTCGCCGTGGCGAGACGGCGTCTCTATCTGGAGACTACGCAGCGTAGTGGGCTGATCCAGCTCAAATTGAACCCAATAATTGTTATTTTTATTTTCTTTAAATACTAATTCCGTATCCCAATCATTATCTTTCAATGCCTGAGTATCGAGCGTCAGGTCCGAGCTGGTAATTTTGGCGTCTAAAAACCGATTATGATTATTGAATTCATTCTCAGGAATCGCAATCACGGCAATATCTTTGTAAAAACCTTCCTCATAGCCAGGCTGTTTGGGCCTATAAATCTGGTTGCCTGATATGGCTTCTTCTGACCAAGTAATGCGTTTCATTGATAATTCTGGCGTTATCCAAGGGCCGCCACTGGAAGACCAGCCATCTGAATTATGCAAGCCCATTTCTAGGCCGTGCTTATCGGCCTCGCCTAATGCATGTATTATCGTATCGTTGAATTCTTTCGTGTTGAAACGCACAAGCCCTCTTGATGAGTAAGGTCTGTTTTGACGATGAACATGAAATAAAATCGCGCCGCCAATTCCTGCGTCTGCCAAAGCTTCAATATCTTTTGTATATCCGGGCTTGCTCAAATTACCATTCATGGCATGCATCCATGTTTTCGGGTAGTAGGTTTTATCCGGCGATTTAAACGTCTCAGGGGATAAATTTTGCGCGTAAATAGGGGTCGACGCCCAAAACATCAGAGCCGGAATAAACAATAAATAAAGCGTATTTTTTTTCATGCTTTTGCTCTTGTCTTTATAGATCGCAGCGTCACTTGCTTTGCATTAAGAGATGTTTTCATTTTTTCTCAGCATGTTGATTTATCTTCATACCGAATTATTGGTTAGCTTTGCCTAAGACGACATACATTTTGGCGTCTTGAGGAACGTCATCATCAGAGTTGCCCGCCATAATAATACCAGTACCGGCGCTAACACGGCGCTCAAATAACGATAATATATTCTTGCCTAATTTTATATCATCGCCCGTATCTGTGTAATCATTTAAAAATTTTGGGCGAGGCACGCTGTCGTCGTGCCCGACCCAAACAATCATGTCTTTACCGGCAATAAATTGCAGTTGGTCACGCGCCCAATAGGCTTTGTCGGAATTGGGCAGCCTTATATACTCGGCTCCCACGAGATAACGAGGGATGCGCGTGTAATTCACTTCCTGATCAATATACGGTTTCTTACCCCAATATGCATGAGTGCGCAGAACAGCTTTTTCTAACCCCGTATAGCTGAACTGCGTAAATAAATCGCTGCGCTTTTCAGTGTTAATGGGTAGCGGTGGTTGAGGCGGCGTGTAAGTTGGCAGCGGATCGGCTCCGATCAAATTGTTGTCATAGGCCTGCGGCAAGGTTGTCGTTAAACCGTCCTTAATATCAACTGGCTGCGAGTTCACAGTAAGGCTCACATCAGGAAATCCTTCCCGGCGAGCAGTCAATGTCACTTCGCCCGCGTCTAATGTTGACCGCAGGGCGACGCGATTAATCCCGGATTCGGTCTCAAGAAA
The DNA here is from genome assembly GCA_938040095.1 of uncultured Caulobacterales bacterium. Taxonomy (GTDB): domain Bacteria; phylum Pseudomonadota; class Alphaproteobacteria; order Caulobacterales; family Maricaulaceae; genus Litorimonas. Next base: position 4,602 of record CALHXF010000038.1, on the reverse strand, counting down.
TAAGTTGTTAGTGCTTTTTTCTTTGCCGCTATTATAGCCGCCTCTCCAAACCGCTGGGCCTTTTACTTCAAAGGTTACTTTGCTCTGGTCGAGCGGATGTCTTCGGCCTTGCGCGTCGACGGCTTCAAAATCAACTAGCAGATAATCTGCGCCATTTGCCATCCAACCTTGCGGCCCTGTTTTAGGGGTTAATTTAAGCGCAACAGCCTCGCCGATGGTTTCTTTGACCTGCGTGGCTTTCAACACATCATCAATATAGGTTTCGGCTTTAATCGTGCCTGCTTCGAATGCGACTTTGGGGAAGATAAAGGTGTAGCCATTTTCAGGGGTGGCATTCATCCCTATCAATTTGTCATTCACATATAATTTAACGGCTTGGCCATTGGAGACAACAAAAATATCTTTCACCGTGCCTTCGGGGTAATTCCAATGTCCCACAATATGCGCCTGTGTTTCGGGCCGCCACATGGCTTTGGTCGTGAAGAATGCCTCTTTACGTAGGCGCACCGCGTCCACCTCTCCGCTAGCGCGCGTGTTTTCAGTTGGGTTGCGACCGCCATGCGGACCATCGGAAAAAATCCAGTTTGCGCCGCCTGCATGGTAGGGCTTTTTACCCATTTTTTGCCACCAATGCTCAACCTGCCGCACGGCAAACTTTTCAGAGGCAAACTTATAGACATTCTTATCAAAGCGCGGGCTACTGAAAAAATAATTGTCGGGTGAATAACTATCCCAGACACGCCTTGGGCCTTCATCTCGGTTATATTCACTTTCGATAAGCGGCAGGTGTGGGTATTCACGTTCCCAACCTTCGGTGCCAATTTCAACAGAGATATAGTCTTTTGACGCCAGTTTCACGTCGGCGCGGCGATTACCCATGAGGCGCTGGCCTTTGGGGTCAAACTCATCAATAGCGGCAAGGATATCCTGATAATTTTCATGAGACTCGGCCCAGTTCCCGCCTTCCCAAATAAAAATACTCGGATGATTACGGTAATAGACGAGCGTGTCTCTGAAGGCCGCAAAACGAATATCCCAAGTTTCACCGCTATCTTCAGACTCGCCTGAAACCCCCGGCATCAGAGTCACAAAACCATATTTATCGCCCATGGCTACTTCGGCCGGTGCGCCTGCCGAGTGCCCCCAGCGAATGAAATTACCGCCGGCTTCGTCCATTAATCTGAACGTGTATTCACGCATCCAATCAGGCATGGCCGCCCCGAGGCCCGCCCAAGCGCCAGTTGGCTTTTGACCCCAGCCCGTCAGTTTTACGTGTTCACCGTTCAACCAAAAGCCGGTGTCTTTATTAAACTCAAAATCTCTGATGCCTAAGGGGGTTTCATAAGTATCAACAATTTGATCCGCGATCTTCACATGGGTTTTAACCGTGTACAAATATGGGTAGCGCGTTGACCAACGCTTGGGATTATCGACCTCTCCTGTGAGTTCAAAATTAAACATTGAATTGGCCGCCACCTCAGATGCGGTTTTAAATGAGGCCACAGTCTTACCGCCATTATCCACAATATCAGCAATCAAAGTAATCCCTTGAGCCGTCTCAAGGGTGTTTTTCACCTGCGCCTGAACAGTAATATCGGCGACTTCATCGCTAATGTTGTCTGAGTAAACATATGTCCCAGTTGTTTTGAGATTATCATAGAGCGGAAGAGTAATGTGCACGGGGTGCACGACATGCAAATATACATTTCGATAAATGCCGCCATGTGTGGGATGCCAATGTTCATGGTTCCAAACCAGCGGGAAGTTATCGCGAAAATCGTCGCCGCGTTCATTGTTCACTTTAACGGCGATAAGGTTTTCGGTCCCATCCTTCTTTAAATGCGGGGTCAGATCATAGCCGAAAGGGATGAAACCAGTTTGGTTTTTACCCAAATGCACGCCATTTAAATAGACATCGGCAATCTGGCGCACCGATTCAAATTCAATGAAAACCTTCTTGCCTTGCTGAGCGGCGGGTATGTTAAAGCTCTTGCGATACCAGACCGTGCCGCGCCATTGGTTGATTTCGCCCTTATGTCTGCCCACGCTATATTCATCGAATGTATCGACATCATTAAAGGTATGCGGCGTGCTGACTGTCTCCCACTGGCTATCATCAAACCCTACGGCCTGCGCGTTAGCGGGATCATCCTGAATAAATTTCCAATTGGGGTTAAAGTTATATTTAACGCGTTCGCTTGTAGCGCTTGCACCATTATTATCACTCGCTGGCGCCTTCACGTCAGAGCAAGCGCTAATTGTGAGCAGTAACAAGGAAAAGACGCTCGCCCAGATAGACTGTTTAAACATCGAAATTTTAAACATCGAAATTGAGATCATCCTAGATTTTATCACTAATTCACAGAATAGATTTGACCAAACCATCCTACTCTGACGGCCACCTTTCATTGATTTCTCCATCACTTTCTAGACTTTATGCGCCTTAAAGCACTCACATGCAATCATATTTGCTCAAATTCAATCATTCCGAGAAGACTGAACCACGTGAATTATAGCTCACTAGACTTTTTGCGTTCGCAAAATATAGAGTCCGGGGGGATTGAAAATGGGTATAAAAGACCGGGACAGCCTCGAAGTGCCCCCAAAGAGCAGGTCGCTTCATCTTGCTGAAATTCATTTCTTTCCCAACCTCTCCTCAAACGCCAATCGCAAGCAGGATTAGGTACTTGAATACAAACTCAAACACAGGCGTGCGCATATTTGCAATAATATGATTGAAAGTGACCAAATAATCGGCCATATAAGTAATGGGGAAATTAGATTTTTCTAGGCTATTCGCATGATACAAAAATCACATGGGGACAAAACGGAAACTATGTTATTTGAGATATCATCGTGAAGAACCCTATAAACAGGCGAGATACTCTCTTCGGGTCACTCGCTCTAAGCTTAGGCGCAAGTCTGTCAGGCTGTAGCGCCCCGTCCTCTGATATATTGCCCTCCGCAGCAAAATTGTCCCCCCGGCCCAACTTTTTGTTCCTGCCTATTGATGACCTAAACGATTGGATCGGTGTTTTAGGAACAAACGATGATGTCAAGACGCCCAATATAGACGCATTGGCGAATCAGGGTGTGCTATTTGAGAATGCGTATGCGCAAGCGCCAATCTGTGGCCCGTCTCGCGCAAGTTTAATGTCTGGCCTATATCCGCACCAAACTGGTATTTATGGCCAGGTCGCTGATAGTTCTCTTCGTGACGCCATAGGCGCGATTAGTGGGGCGAACTTCATGACTGAATATCTGCGCGACAATGGATATTATGCGGCCGGTCGAGGGAAGATATTTCACAATGCAGCACCTGAGGGAACATTTGACGATTTTGCGCGCGAGGGTGAGTTTGGACCGAAACCGCCCAATCGTATGGCCTGGGATAGCAACCGAACGCACACTGATTGGGGTCCGTTTCCGGAAACGGATTCAGAAATGCTGGACTACAAGACAGCGAGGTGGGGTGAAGAATGGCTTTCGCAGAAACGAGACTACCCTTTTTTTCTTGGACTGGGGATGGTGCGTCCACACGCCCCTTGGCATGTTCCACAAAAATGGTTCGACATGTATCCTTTGGAAGACATCACATTGCCGCCTTGGCTAGAAGATGATGCCAACGATCTGCCTGAGCGCGCAAAATCCCTGACGGACGTCCCGCAAATGCCAAGCATTGAGTGGGCAATTGAGAACAACGAATGGCGTCCAATCCTGCAAGCATATCTGGCAAGTATAACCTTCGTAGACCATTGTATCGGCATTGCTGTGGACGCGCTGGCGCGCTCGGAATATGCAGACAACACCTACATTATTCTTTTCTCTGACAACGGATATCATCTCGGTGAAAAAAGCCGGTTTGCAAAAATGTCTCTATGGGAACGGTCGACACGAATACCTTTGATTGTTACGGGGCCCGGCATCTCACCGAAAAGGATTGATGCACCGGTTGGTTTAATTGACCTTTATCCAACTATTATAGAATTATCGGGTCTACCGCGAAAGCCTGAGAACGCCGGACATTCGCTCCTTCCATTTTTGACTGGCGACGGTGAAGTGCGCGATCCCGTGACCTCTGTCTATGGAAAAGACAATTTCGCTGTGTCCGACGGCCGATATAAGTATATCCGCTACGACAATGGTGAAGAAGAACTCTACGATTTACAATCTGACCCCCATGAGTGGACCAACGTTGCCGGAGATCTGGAATACCGAAAGGATCGCGACCGTTTGGCGGCTTTCATACCGTTCCAGACCCAAGACCCGATCATCGTAGACCCAAACTCGACCCGCATCAAACCGAAATAACCCAATTTAATCAGTAAATGTCTGCAGAGACGTGATTATATTATCTCTGTCGTCATTCGCTAAATTTTTACTTTAATAAAGGTGGCTAAACGATGCTCAATACAGGATTTCGAAAGCATTTAGCTTATTTGACCATCACCGTGATGACTTTTATTGGCACGGTACAAACTGTATCTGCGCAGACGCATCCGTCTCTATTTTTCGACATAAGCGATTTGCCAGATATCAAGGCACGTGCAGAGTCCCTCCCTTGGATGCGCGAAGCAAAATCGGAAATATTGAACGCGGCAG